>NZ_JBHWES010000063.1:0-73181 GCF_042734105.1 Streptomyces sp. NPDC059679
TAAGAGACAGCCACCGATCTCTTCCGGTGGGGCGCCGCCGCCTGTGCTGGGGAGCTCGTCAGCCCTTCTGGCCCTTAGCCGCATCTGCGGCCCGCTGTGCGGCCACCATCCGGGACAGCTCGGCCTGCGCGGGATGGCGTGGTGCAGCGGTGAGGAACCCAGGTTCGCTGTCCAGCCACTGCTCTAGGGCCTCGCCGTCGGGCATGGCCCGCGGTGGCGGATCCTGGTGGACGTTGCTGGTCTGACAGCCGGGGCTGCTCAGGTGTGGGGTAAGTGCGTGCAGCGAGGTGATCCACTCAATCTCGGCCCGGAGGGAGAGCTTGCCCGGGTCGCCCGCGTAGGTGCGGACCCAGCCCAGGAAGAGGGCGGTCAAGTGCTCGATGATGTCCTCGTGCTGCTGCCAGCAGCGGGGAATCTTCGTATGCACCTTGGGGTGGGCCTTGATCAGCCACTCGTCGACCCAGCCGGTGAGCTCCATCAGCCGCGTCTCGCGCTCGTCGGACTCCATGGCCCGCCACACCCAGCGGGTGATCGGCTCGGGCTTCTGGCCGTTCACGGCCGCCGGGGTCGGCTCCGCCACGTCGGTGGGATCAGACATCGAAAGCCTCCACAGCTGACGGGGCGGACTTCGCCAGCGACGGAGGAGCAATCCGCGCCAGCCACTTGATCAGGTCCTCGTCCCGCCAGGTCAGGCGCATGTTCACCTTCACCGGCGGCAGGTTGCTGTACTGGGCGATGGCCGTGAACTTCGGCAGCTGCATCAGTTCGTGCACCGGGGCCAGGTCCGTCTCAACCGGGGTGGTCGACGAGGAGCTCTTCCCTCCGCCGGTCGACTTCGTTGTCCGCTCCACGTAGGTCCTGCCGTAGATGCCGGAGAAGTGGCGCAGGGTCTCCGGGTCACCGCAGCCCGGCAGCAGCATCCGCATACCCGAGGCGCTCAGCACCGTGTTGGCGGCGTCGTGCCCGAAGCGGGAACGCAGCTGAGACAGGTCGTGCCAGACGGTCAGAACTGTGATTCCCATGCCGCGGCCCGTGGTCAGGACCCCGGGCAGCTGCGGGTAGCGCAGCATGTTGCCGGCCTCGTCGACCATGACGCCCAGGCTGGGGGAGAGGGGCTTGCCGGTCTGGTTGTAGCGCATCTCCGCGCCGTGGATGATCGACGCGATGATGGCGGTCAGCAGCGGCGCGAACCGCTCGGCATCGCTGGGCGCGGCGACCAGGCAGACGGTGGCGTTCTCATCGAGCAGGTCCTCCACTGTGAAGTCGGTGCCCGACGCGGTTGCCCGTACCTCCTCGTCCCGGTACACGGATGCGATCACGTTCAGCGTGAACTGGACGGAGCCGATGCCGTCCTCGTGCAGGGTGACCCACGGCTGGGCGTAGTCCAGCGCGACCTCGGGGTACTTCGGTTCCAGGATCGCCTTGACGTTCTCAACGGCGTCCTTGCCCAGGGCGAGCCACTGGCGGAATGAGGTGATGCCGCCGCCGGTCAGGTTGGCCGCGAGCAGCAGGCCCTTGAGGATGCTGCGGGACTGGTCGATCCAGGGAGCGGCCCGCTTGTCGTGGCCGGAGGTGGACGCGTTGGCCAGCCACTCCGCCATCCGGTCCGCTGACCTGGGGTCTTTGGCGTAGTCGACGGGAGACCAGCGGGCGGTCCTGTGGCCCGGGAGCCCCGCGGGCGCGACGACGTAGACCGGTCCGAGATGGCGACGGCTCTCGTAGATCACGTCCAGGTCGGCGGCTTTCACCGTGGTCACGACGAGGGGCCCGCGCCACTCTGCGGCGTTTCCCAGCACGAGCCCGGTCGTTTTCGTCGAGCCCGGGGTGCCGAACACCGTGGCGGAGATGTTCGGTTCGGCGGCGAGGATCTTCTTCGTGAGCTGTCCCCGGCCAGCGGTTATCCGGTCGGGCCGGTTGATGGGGTCGCTGTCGACGGTCAGTTCCCGTTCTGTCTTCGCCCCGCCCCACTGGGCGCCGCCCAGGTTCTTCTTGCCACCGAAGGTGCGTAGCAGGAGAACGGTGCCGACGATCAGGAGCACGATGAAGACGGTGACCAGGGCCCAGAACAGCCACGCGGGAGGGGCTGGCCGGTAGGCAGCTGATGGCCCTTTCGCGATGGATAGCAGCACAGCTTCCGGCACGCTGCGGTTGGGCGTCAGCCACCCATGTCCAGAGAGTAGACCGGCCAAGGGCGCGGCCAGGAGGATCACGCCGCTCATGAGGAGCACGACGCCGAAGGCCAATCCTGCGAGGAAGGTGCTGTCATCCACCCTGCTGTCGGGCTTGGAGGACATCAGACCACCATCCGTTCGTCCGTCTCGAACAGGCGCCGCTCGGTGTGGGAGAGGATCAGCTGTACCGCATGGGAGGCGCCTCGCCCGACCTTCCACAAGGCTCGGCCTCTCTCGCCAGCACCCCATGAACCGATCAGCTGGCATTCGGCCTCGGTCAGGCCGATGGCCTCACGGGTCATGTGCAGGGGCTTTGTGTCCTGAGCGAGCTGGATCCTGGTCTCGCAGCTGGCGATCAGGTCCTTGGCGAGGGCGACGGCCTCGGAACCGGCCGCGCCGACCGCCTCGAAGTCGGAGAGGCGATGGGTCGCGAGAAGCTGGATGGTGCCTGTCGCCCGGGACAGACGCAGATCCGCGTCGATCTTGCGGACCATGGCGCTGCCGCCTGAGCGCATCTGTCGCCACAGCTCATCGCGGACCACCATCCACGGGCGCTCACCAGGCCGGTCGATCGCCGACTGGGCCCAGGACGACACACACGTCAGGACCATGGCGACGGTCTCGTCCCCGTACTGCTCCAGCGCAGAGATGTCGACGCTCTGAATCGGGGCGTCCCAGTCCAGGCCGATCGAGGTTTCCTGATCGAAGATGCCGCCGAGGTGACCGGTGATCATCCCGCCGAGAGCCGAGCGCAGTGATGCCATCTGCTCCCGCGCCAGCTGGATGTCCTCTCCGCGGACGCGCAGCTCCCGCGCCATCGTCTCGGTGGGGTCCTTGAGACGGTCGTAGACCAGCGGCAGGGTCGGCACCCGCAGACGGCTCTGCCCGTGCAGCTCGCCGGTGACCTCTCGGACGGCGATGTCCAGGCACTCCTCTTCCTGCGGCTGGAGGTTGCGCCGCAGCTGCAGCTCCAGGAGGGCTTTGAGGAGTGTCAGGCGGCGGCGATGGATCTCCTTCAGACGGGCGGTGAGCTCCCGACTGTCGGTGATCTTGTCCAGGTCATGGCCCAGAGGGCCGGCGTCCAGGGGATTGAGGCGGCCGGAGAGGCCAGGGCCGAGCCGGACCGGTTCCACCCCGAGGTGGTTGCACAGCGCCTGGTACTCGCCTTTGACGTCACCGGCGATGAGGGTGCGCGTGCCCAGGGCCATCATGCGGAAGCACAGCGCCTTGATGTGCGCCGACTTCCCCGACCCCGGGATTCCGGTGATCATCACGTTCGGATTCGTGGTCAGCCCAGCGCCGACCCAGGCCGCCGGGTGCGCGCTGAATGCCTGCATGGTCATCACGTCCCAGCCGATGTATACGCCGATCGGCGGCAGGCTCGCGGCATGCAGGAACGGGTAGACGCCGGACAACTGCTCGCTGGAGCCGCGGAAAACCTCGGCCTTGGCGAGCGAGGCGGCACGCCCGGCGAAGGGCTGAGGCCAGCCCTTCCGCGGGGCGATACGCATCGCCGCCTTCGGGTCTTCCAGAAGCCGGGCCCTGCGCAGCTCCCGGCCGCTGAGCTGAGGGGAGACGGGGCGGGCCTCGGCAGCGTCCACCAGGTCTGACAGAGGCGCGGATTTCAGCGCGGTGTCGGTGCCGCGGCGCCCGGAGAACAAGGCCATCAGATACCCACCCTCCGGTCGGGCAGCCCCTGCCCCAGCGGCAGGGCCGCGATGGCGAACGCATCGTCCTGCGCCCCCCAGGCCCGGCGCAGTTCCAGGCCCGCTTGCGAGGCATCGGCCTGGAGCTCGGCGCAGGCCGTTTCCAGCTCGGTGGCATCGGTGACCGTGACCGCCAGCAGGCACGTCAACCGCAGGACACCGTGGCCCGCGGCGCGGGCCACGTCCTGGTCTCGTGCCGCGACGTCCTCCCGGCGCTCGTCCTCCGACTCGGCCCGGCCCGTCTTCGCCCGCAACTGCCGGGCGGCATCCCGCTTCGCCTTCTCCCGCGCCAGCGTCTGGCGCGCCTGCGACGGGCCGATCGGCTCGTAGACCAGACTCAGCGACCGGCGGGCGTTCTGCCGGGGCCGGAGCAGCGGCTGGAGAAACGTGGCGTACACCTCGCTCTTGGGCAGGCCGCGCACCTGGTAGCTGACGGTCCATGCACCGTCATGCCGGTAGACGCCCCAATTGGTCTCCGCTGCCGCGGGCCCTGCCAGCTCGGGATCAACGCCCGGCTTGCTGCCATTCCACTCCGGATCCTCCGCCGCGGCATTGCGGCCGGCGAGTGCCAGTTGCGCCTCGGGGTCGTAGGCGGTCCGGATCGCCTGCGCGACTCCGCGTGGAGTCAGCCACTCCACGATGCTCAGTCCCGCGCTGGCGATCGTGGGCTGCATCGCATGCAGCTCGCGGACCAAGACCGCAGCCGCGCCCACCTGCCCGCCGCCAGCCCCCTTGATCGCCAGGCGGGCACGGGAGGAGGACAGGGTGATGGCCAGGTAGGTCTCGCGTGTGGTCGCGGCAGGCCCTGCGCTCATCATCAGCTCATCCAGCGCCTCGACCGCAGCCGCCGGCGCGTCGGGGGAGATGTGCCGCTCGGTCCACGACCGGAGGGCTGTGCCGTCATCCGGCAGGCTGCGCTGGTGCACCGAGATGCGGGTGATCGCACCGTCTTCCTTGCACTGGCTGCGCAGGAGCGTCTCCCACGCCTGGACGCGGGTGTTTTGGCGGTCGGTGTCGATCAGCGCCAGGCCAGGGAAGGTGACCCGGCAGATGGCGGTGTAGGTGTTGGCGACCGGGTTGTGTACGACGCCGAGCTGACCGCCGAGCCCGTCGGGGGCATCCAGCAGGTGCAGACGTGCCAGGGTGCCCGGCAGGTCCATCGGCTGGGCACCCTCCTTGGTCCGGGGTGCGAACACGCCGGAGAGGAAAAGGTTCTTTCTCGTAGCCACGGAAATCTGATGCCTAACTGCGAGGACGATCCACTCGTTTGCGCTCAGCCCCAGCACCCGCCCGTACGCCAGGAGCAGAAGAACAACCGACACGGGGAGGCAGATGATCGCCGACGCCCAGGAGCGGAGATAGATGGGGACGATCGCGGTGAGAGCACCCGCGGCCACGAGAACGAATCCCAGGCCGCTGAGGTTGCCCATGAACCCGGAGCGCTCTGACTGCCACCCGCTGTAGGTGGCTGACGGTTCTGCCGATACGGACATGGGCTAGCTCCCCTCCTCGGATGTCTGCTGGACCGGGGCGGGCGGGGGCGCTTGCGGCGAACTTGGCGGCGCGGGCGGGGGTGCCGATGGCGCGGAGCCGCCGCCGCTGTCGCGCTGGGGTACCACCGCGTGGCGGCCGCCTTGAGTTCCGGGCCCGAGACCGGCGTTGGCGGCGGTGTTGACTGCCGAGCTTTCCAGCGTGTCCTTGCCGACCGCGGCCAGCTGCAGGCCCATTCCGACGGTGTTCTTCAGCTGCGACCCGAAGGTGTCGTGTTTGGTCTGGCCGGACCGAAGCGTCCAGAACTTGCCCCCGGATCCCGCGCCGTTGGCGCTTCGGGCGTTCTCGCCCTCCAGGGCCTTGCTGTAGGAGGTGCCGCCGCCGGCCATGCCAGGGCCTCCCAGCGAGGGCTGATTGCCGCCGAACATCGAGGACACGCTTGACCCCAGGCTGCTGACCATCCCGGAGCCGGCACTACCGCCGTCGCCGCTGCTGGTGAAGGTCATGAACCTGGCCAGGGCAGGCCATGAGAATCCCGCGATGATAAAGATGATCAAGCCGACGATGATGTTGCGCACACCCTCGCCCTGGGACATGGCACCAAATCCGATAGCGAAGGCGAGAACAATGACCGGCTTCATCAAGATCAGCGTGATGAGCGCGTTCCGGGCCTTGGGCCACCATTCTTGCGTGGCATCCGACATCTGACCGGCCAGGGCGATCGGCATGGTGACAACGAGGATCATGATCCCTGCCTGCCGGACAAGCATCTCCACCCACAGGGCGCCCACAGCCAGGATGCACAGAATCGAGATAACGATCACGAATCCAATAGACCCTGCTACCACCCCGGATCCGGTGATCAGCGAAGTTCCAGCGCTGCCGCCGACCAGCCCGGCGAACATATTCCCCAGTCGTTCCTGCAGAGCCTTGGCGGCGTCATCACTGCCATCCCCGCCAAACGACTGGTTGATCACCGCAGTGCTGAAGGTATCGGACCACGTCAGTGCCACCTGTGTCGCCAGGACGTAGACGCCCAGAATCACACCCCACTTAGCGAGGCCGGTGACCGCTGTTACCAGAGGCCCGCCTCGCTGACTGACCGCGAGCTTGGCGAACTGAATCAGAAGCAAGAACGTTGCAATCAGAGCCGACAGGGCTGTGGTGATACCCATGACGCGGCCGATGCCGGTCTTGTCAAGGGAGATAGTGGAGACTTCGTTGAACTCGAATGCGAACTCCTGGAGGAGCCAGATGACCGACTTCCCGAGCTGCGACGCTGATTCTTCCAGAGCATCGGATGCGGCCTTGGAAATCTTGCCGGTCAGCCAGTCAATCGGGCCGATTCTTTTGAAGTGTGGGTGAGCTAGTATTGCTAGGGACAGGCACTGGTTGAAGCTGTTCTTTTTCTTTGTGACGCACTTCGTTATGTCTATGTCTAGCTCTCTGAAGCGTGCGGGGGTGTAGTCGACCTTTGCCTTCGCCCGCCACCTCTCAAGGGCCTCAACTTCGCGCTTGTAGTCTGCGCCCTTCCCGTTGCATGTCTGCCCCGGCACCTCACATTCTTTGGCTGCACGGCACCGGCTGCGCTTTTTTTTATCCGGGTCGTACCGATCGCAGTATTCTCCGGTCTTCTTGTCGATCCCCACCTTCTTTCCGGTCAGTTCCACCGGGATAGGGTTCGGAGGCTTCGCTGCCGCGAGTGCTGCCGGTGTGGAGCTGGCCAGGAAGATCAGGAGGACGGCCAAGAGTGTGCCGAGCCGGGCCAGGACTCTATTCACTCGCGACCTCCCGCCATCCATCCTGGAAGGCGAACGTGCTGTTCGGGTCGTAGGCGCTTGGGCCTCGCTTCTTCTTGACGTACTTGGGCTCTTCGGTCAGCTTCCAATCACCGTCTTGCCACTTGACGATGACGGAGGTCACCTCGTCCTTGAGGGGGGCATCGTCCGCCCCCTTGTCGGCAACCGTCGCGTACCGGTCGTAGACCATCCACACCACGACAACGTCCCCGGCATCATCCAGAGACCTGCTGAGGGATGCCTTGACCACAGTGGAGATGGTGATGCCGGCGGGAGTTCCACCTGACGGAGGAAGGCCAAGGTCCTCCCGCGTACTGCGCACCTGGGATATCCCTTGGTCAATGGATTCCATTGAGTCGCGGGACGTGACGGCGGTCAGCTGTCTCCGGGTGATTCCGTCATCGAGAATGTCCAGGTCCTGCCAGTAGTTAATCGCTGCGGACTCGGCGCCGAGTGACGAGTGCTCAAAGCCCACGCCAATACCATTCTTGGTCGTTGCGGGCTTCAGTAGGGGAGTCTGCGGACCGGTGGCAGGAGTGAACTTCTGCTGATGACTGCTGGACCGGCTAGGGGAGGGGCTGGTTGTCTCCTTGGTCGGCGAAGTATGGTCCGCCTTCTTCTCGGAGCTTCCGAAGGTGCCTACTGCGAGAACGCCCCCGCCGACCACTACAGCCGCGGCCAGGACGCTGATCCCCACCAGCCGCAACCGTGCCTTGCGCGCCTTGCTGCTGTATTCCACGGGAACTCGCTCAGTTCGTCAGGTTGTAGAAGGCGAGCACCAGGCTGCTGGTCACTCCGATGCCACCTCCGGAGACGAGGCTCCACAGGATGCCCTGCTTACCGCGGGCCGCGAGTGCTCCACGCTCGGTGTTGTGGCCGACTGCAACACACAGCCAGCCGACCAAGGAGCCCAGTACAGCCGCTGCGATCCCGAGACCCGCTGCCCAGCCCAGGATCGTGCTGGTCGACGACTTCAGAGGGTCGGGGACTGATGGTTCGTAACCCGGCACGATCGGATCCGGGGTTTCCGTCGGATCCTTCCCGGCGAGCAATTCGTTCATGATGTGAAGCAGCTGACTCATAGTGCAGATACCCTTTTGCAGATGGTTCGGACAAATTGATGGACTTGCGGTCAGTCGGTGCTGGGCGCCAGAGCGGGGACCGGGGCGGGAGGAAGTGGATCGCCCCACATGCTGTGCAGGGAGTCCAAGATCCTATGTGCAAGCTGGGTTCCGGCTCCGAGGGTGCGAGGCTTGAGGCGAGCCACCTGAGTCATCCCGTGGGCGCGGATATGCGGGTCGAATGGCACCATCACAACGCTGGAGACGCGGTCTTGAAGCATGGTGATGGCAGCTCTGACTGGTGCAGGAATTCGCCCCTCGCTCACCGCCACCACGGCCAAGACCATGCGCTGCAGCGGCAATCCGTCGGCTGCGGCCGCGGAGACGGCGGTTTGAAGCGCATGAACAGCCTGGCCGGTCGCGGCCGTGCACAGCACCGGGACCGAAAACGGCAGCGAGCACCAGGCCGCTGTCAGGCCGCCGTGTCCCTCGCAGCGCGCGGATACGACGTCATGGGCTACGGGATGAGAGGTGTCTGCCACGAGGGCCTGCCAGCCGCCGGCGGCGCCCAACTGATACCAGGCTTCCGGGGCATGGGGCAGGTTCAGCGGGGAGCTGCTCCATTGCTGGTGGTCGGTCAGCACATACCAGTGACGGTCTTCGGGACCCGCGCAGCGTGAGGCTGCCGCCAGCACTTGGCGGCGTGTGACGGGGCGGTCGGGAGGGATTGAGACCAGGCCAGCCCCTGCCTCCGCGGGCCACGAGGGCCATGGTGAGGAGAGCCGCAGCCCTGTATCCAGTACGGCTGTTGACCCCAGTTGCGACAGCGCGTAGGCCAGCAGCCCGGCGACTGTTGACCGGCCGCTTCCTCCGACGGCACCCAGCACGGGAACAGTGACACGTGCCTCTGCGGGCAGGGGTATCACGACATGCTGAGTCTTCTTGACCAATGCTCCCCCAGAAAAATATGTATCCGCTTCTACCCCCGCGGCATGCGCCAATCAAGTTGCGCGCCCGTCGAAGTCTAATCCGGTACAGATGCGTTAACTTGGGCCGCCTTGTGGTGGGGTCACGCCAACTGGCTTAGTATGCGGAGACTGCGGCAAGGATTTCATATAATTAGTGATCGATTGGGGTACATTGGTGCATCTGCGGGGGCGGGTGAACCGGTACGTGAGGTCTGCCTTTGATGAAGGGCGGGGGTGTGAGAATGGGCCCCTGTCTGCAGGCCAGAACCAACGGCAACACCAAGGGCGCCTGCTGCACTGAGGGGCAAGGGACGGCAAAGGGGCGGAGGGGACTTGAGAATCAAGCGCGGCTTGAGGTTCGGGGCTGCGGCGGTCGTGATAACCCCGCTGGCGCTGGGGGTCGGAGTGATTGTGTTCCTGGCGTCGACCGAGGAGGACGAGGCAAGCGGGCCTGAGTTCACCACCGGGGCGCTGAGGATTGGCCAGGAAGCAGTTCCTCCCCAATACGCGGGACTCATCAGCGAGGCTGCCGAAGAGTGTGACGCCGGACTTCCTGCGCCGGTGCTTGCCGCCCAACTCATGCAAGAATCACAATTCAACCCTCGCGCGGAATCGCCAGAAGTAGGCGCCCAGGGAATAGCCCAGTTCATGCCCGCCACATGGAAGAGTTCGGGCGTAGACGGAAATGGTGACGGAGAAAAGAACGTCTGGGATCCTGAGGATGCCATTCCGGCTCAGGGCAAGATGATGTGCGGTCTGCTGAAAACAGCCAAGAAGCACCCTGAATACAACGGCAGCCCGATCGAGCTCGCACTCGCCGGATACAACGCCGGATGGGGGCGTGTCATCGAGTACAGCGGGGTCCCTCCCAGAACCTTCGCTCAGGGACAGACCTACGACTACGTCAAGATAATCATGGCGAACGTTGACAAACTTACCACCGTCGACACAGTCGCCGCAGACACTCCAGGCAACGCCCCTGCCAAGATACGCAAAGCCATTTCATGGGCACTTGAACAAAAGGGCGGCTGGTATCACCTGGGAGGGGACTGCACAAACGCTCATGGCAAAGACCAACGCTTTTGGTGTGATTGCTCCTCGCTGATGCAACAGGCATACAAGGCCGCCGGAATAACGATCCCCCGCACCACATTCGACCAAGAAGACATCGGCCGCGAGGTGGACATCGACCACCCCAAGCCCGGAGACCTCGTCTTCAATCCAGGCTCCGACGGATCCGACGCCGAGCCCGGCCACGTCGGCATGTACATCGGTGATGGAAAGATCATCGAAGCACCGCGGACCGGAGTACGGACCCGCATCGTCACGTACGAGAGCTGGCGCAACTCCACCAGCAACATGACCCGGATCAGCAAAGTCATCCGGGTAGTGGACTGGTGACCACAAAACGATGAGGCACTCCATACACGACGACGATCAGCCGATGCGCCCGTGGGGCATCGTCACAGCAGATTTCTGGGCCGCCGGGCAGGATGCCGCCAGAAGCACCGAGGGGAAAGCCGCCGCTCAGGCCGAGCCACAGCACCCGCTCACAGCGGAGCGGCCGGCGCCTCCACCACCCCCGGAGGAGTACGGAGAGCGGATCGCGGCCATCACCGCCGCGTTCAATGACCCCGAGGATCAGGCGCTCCTCGCTTCGGCCGGCGTCGACGCAGAGAAGCTCGACGAGGAAATCACCGCTCGTTTCGGCTCGGCCCACACGCATACCATCAACGTCCGCGAACTGCGCGGTTGGATCGCCTACCTGATGGGCCAATCGGCAGTGGCCGCCCGCTGGTACCTGCACACCACGGGATTGCAGACGGCTGCCTGGGGACCGGATCACTCGATCACGCAAGGATCCGCACAGCGTGCCGCCCACACCTGGAGAAGCATCACGGACCGCACCGAGGCAATCGCGCTCGGCCCGGAACTGGTGGCCATGTTGGCGGTTGTCACCGGCGAGGACAGCCAGGCCTCCCAGCAAGTCCGCGCACGCCTGGACAGGATGGGAGCAAAACGGCAATAGCACTCGGTGAGGAAGCCCCAGCGCTGGAATCCGCCTCGGCCCGGTGCTGGGGGCTTTTGCTGTCCGCGCACGGAGCTGCGCGGGGAAGGGGAAGGCCGCGGAGGAGAAGACGAACCGTGCAGGTAGAGCCGGCCGAGCCGTTGGACGACCGGGCGCGAGACGAACGTCGCGAGCAGAGAAGTGCCACGAAAGTTCAAACAGCAGCTAGGGGAACTGTGGCGCGAGCGGACCGGAAGCAGCGGATCCGACCACGTACGAGGTCCGGTACCCAATCATGTCAACAGAGTTGACGCATCCCTCTTATAAATGTCAATCTGATTGACATGATGAAGGATCAGGAAGACGTTGCCCTGCCGGCCCGGCTGACCGTCCGCGAGACCACCCCCGACCAGGTGCCGCCCTTGCCGGACCCGCTGAAGGCCCGTCGCTACCTCGACACCGAGGGCCGGTACGCGGAGGGCGGCATCCACGCTGGCGCCGGGAAGTACCAACAGCTCGTGCTGCACGTGCGCACCGGGGAGTTCTATTTCCACTGCGACGACTGGCGCGTCGCCCGCAACCCGGCTGAGGAGCACTTCCCTCCGTCCGAGGGCCTGTGGGCCCCTTTCCACTGGTTGAAGGTCCCGGACGTCATCTGGTGGGTGATTGACGCGCACTTTCACATCGCTGAGCGCCCGTTCCTCACTCTCGACGAGGGCAACGCGTTCGCCCGCAAGGTCGCCCCGCTCGCCCAGACGCTGTTGGAGAACCTGCGGCCTGTGCCCGGCACCGACAGCTACGACTGGAGCCCGGAAGCCGCCAGCGCAGGCATGGACATCAAAGCCGCGTGCAGCCGTCACCAGCATCCGCCCAAGGGCTGTCGCCCGGAACTGGTGGACATGGCCGAGGCAGTGTCGGCCTACCCCGAACTCACCTCCGCCAGGTGGGTCACCCTCGACGACAAGCAGCTCGACCGGGAGGCCGAGCACCTCAACCGCTCCGGTCTGAGTCACAACCGAGCCATCGTCGAAGCCCTCGGCATCGCCCCCGACGCCCGCGACGCCTCACTCGTCGGCACCCGGGCATGGCTG
Organism: Streptomyces sp. NPDC059679; assembly: GCF_042734105.1. Lineage (NCBI taxonomy): Bacteria > Bacillati > Actinomycetota > Actinomycetes > Kitasatosporales > Streptomycetaceae > Streptomyces > Streptomyces sp. NPDC059679. Next base: position 12,296 of record NZ_JBHWES010000063.1, read on the forward strand.
TACGTGCACCGCGCCCAGGCCGCCGAGGGCCGCCGCATGCTGAGCGCCGCCGATTGGCTCGCGACGCATCCCGTGCACGTGACCGCCGACACCACCGACACCGAGCTGGAGGCCATGCCCGCCAAGGCCCATGCGGCCGCGGCCGCCGAGGGCGTCGTGTTGGTCGGCGACGCCAAGACCGCCGCGCACGAGCGCCGGACCCGGCTCCGCCAGGAGGTGCTCGACGAGCTGGCCGCCTACGGAGAAGCCCGCGCGGCCGCCGAGAAACAGGTGAAGGCCAGCCGGGCCGCGGTCTACGCCCGCTTGTACCGGGCGTTCGCGTGGGAGAGCCAGCATGGCCTTGACCTCAGTGACGCCGCGTTGGGCAGGCTTGCCCGCATGACCCGCCAAGCCGTCAATAAGCTCCACGAACCGCCCGGCGAGGCTGGCACCGATGAGGAGATCGCCCGTGCCTAACCCGAGCCCTGGCGCCGGTCACGACGCGCCACCAACCGCGCCAGGACAGATGAACGCGCTGCTCGACCGAGCCCTTACCGCCCGGGGCCTGGGCGGCACCCTGACATTCACCCACCATGAGGAAGGTGCAGTCGATGTCCGATGAGCTGTGGAAGTTGCTACGGGAGACCGCCGAAGTGCAGCGCATGATCGAGGCGCTGCGCCACAGTGACCAGGCCGGCACCACCACGCCGGAGCAGGAGCGCGAATATCTACTGCGCCGCGCCGTGCTCGCCCAACGGCATCTTGCGGCGGCAGAGCTCACTGGGAGCGACCCCGCCGACGCCGCATCGGACGCCCAGCGGACGGCGCTGACGCTGTGGGAGCACGACGCGCTTCACGGCAGCACGGGCGGCCCGATTCAGGCGACCGACCTGGCGTGGAACATCACCAACGTGCGCGAGTACGTCCGTCAGGAGGCTGTCGAAGCGGAACGGACTCAGAAGCCGAAGGAATGAGTCCATTGGGTGACGGTGTGGTGCCCCGTGCCCCGGCCGGGCGAAGCTCGGGTCAGCGCGACCGGGGAGGTGGGGGCCTGTCAGGCGGGGACGTACTCCAAAGTGGCGCGCACCTTGTCCTCAAGATGGCGGATGCATGAGTCGCAGACGGTGAGCGCGGCCTCTTGGCCGGCTCGCTCTACCACGCCAAGCAACAGCGTCGGTACGTCGATGCGCTCGCACCACAGCCAGCAGTCGGCGCGGGCCCAGCTCCGCCGCCGGGGCGTCGATCCTCCGCCACGTATGAGGGCGGCCAGGTGTTTGGCCTCCAGCCGCCGGAGACATGGCTCGCATGCGTACAACGGAGCATGCCCGACCCCATCCCACTGGACCGGTCCGAGCCAGAGCACCCGGACCGCGGTGCGCTCGCACAGCCAGCACTCGCCTGTGGTCCATCGCCTCGGCATGGAGGAGCCCCCTTTACATGTCGTGTCATGACGGCTCCGGCCGCCCTCCCGCGGGGGTCGGACGGACGGCCGGAGCCCTGGGCCCACTTCGGCCGGCGTCGGGCGCCGACCTGGTGGGCGGTCATGGGTGCGTGATGCCGTAGCCGAGCACGACCAGCAGCACGGCCAGGACCACCACGTACAGCACTTGTGCGGCACCGGGGGTCATTGCGGTGCCTCGCGTACGAGGTGAAGGTGCCGGCCGTCGCCACCCTGGGTGGTGCCGCTCCAGCACGGCCGGCAAGCCCAGCTGGTCCTGCACAGGCCGTTGCTGAATGACTCCCAACTGTCGACCGGCACAGGGTCCCGCGTGAGTCTGCCGCAGCGGCAGCACACCCACGCCGGGCCGAGCGCCTCGGCTTCAGCCAGTGGTCCGGCGACGTGCTCCACGGCCATGCGCAGCGTGCCCGGGTCAGTGAACATCCGGCTGGCTGACGGCCGGTGGATCCAACTGGTGCCGTCGCGCCACCCGCTGAATCCGGGCACGGTCAGCACGTCCCCGGCCCGGTAGACGACCACGCTCATCTGTTGCGCATCCGGCCAGATGTCAGCGCCGCCCGGCGGGATGAACCACACCAGATGTCCGAGTGCGGGGTCCTGCAAGACAGCGCCACTGTGATGACCGAGAGTCTTGAGGACCTGGTGGCCCCAGTCATCCGGCGTCGCGACGGCATTCCAGGTGTCGTCAGCTCTGCGTATGCCAATCGGAGCATCCGGCAGGAGGCTGGCGGGCACGGCCCCACTCATACGTTTCCCTTCGTTCGCCTGGTTTCCGACCGCCGAAGCTCGCGACCGGGGGCGGGCCGCTGTCAGGGGTGCGTCCGTCGGGGCCGGACAGACAGCAGCCCGCCGGCTATCGGGGTGAGGGCACGTACCCGCAGCGGCACCGCGCGCCGCGGCGTACGGACTGCAAGCTCACCTTGCGAGGGGCACCGCACGCTGAACACGTGACGGACCATCGAATGGAGGGCGAGCCGGGGTAATCCTCGTCCAGGTCGTATCCGGCCTGTCTCATCTCCCACTCGGCCGACTCGGCCTGCGCGCCCTCGTCCAAGGGAGGGGGCAACTCCTCGCCAGGAGCCGGACCAGTCAACGGGCCGCTACGGACCTCGTAGGAGTGACCTCCGAACAGCATGCCGAGGCTGATCCACTTGCGGTCGTCCCCAGTCCGGAGAATTTGAGTGTTCACAGGGTTCCCCTCCTTCAGGGGCGTTGTCGGATAGGTGGCCGGAATCTCTCAGGCCCGCCGGTGGCCGCTGACGCACTCGGCAGCTTCCTCCGCGAACCGGGCTCGCGCCCCCTCCAGGCAGACCGCAACCTGCTCGACAGGCACACCGGCGGCAAGGGCAGCTTCGAGACCGGGCCGCCGGGGCGAGATCTCCGCGCCGGTGTAGTAGAAGGCGAAGGCCGGCCCCTCTTCGATGATCAGGTCGTGGCCGTGGAGCGTCACCTGGGACAGGAAGCCAGCGGGGGGTATGACCGGCGCCTGCAAAGGCACCAGCAGGATTCGCGGGCCTCCTACCGAGCTCGCGAGGTGCTGGAGGTGGGCGAGCTGGTCCGCCATCACCGAGGGGTCGCCGAGGGGTCGGTGCAACACCATCTCGTCGAGCAGCAGTGTCACGGTCTGGCCGGTGTCACCGGTCAGCGGTCCAGGTGGCGGGATGCGGACCGGCACGTCAGCTCGTAGGCGTTGCGTCAGCGCGTCCACCGGATAGCTCGGGACTCGCGCTATCTCAGGTATGGCGTACGCGGTGTGGATGACCATGCTCTCCGCCTGACGCTGGCAGGCGTGGAGCCGGTCCAGCCACCCCGGCGCCGGGTCGAACATCACGTGTCGGTGTGTCTGGGAGTCCTGGAGCAATTGCTGCACCACGGCAAGACTGAGTGGCTCATCGATGCCGTAGCGCCCCATGAGCCCGATTGCATGCGCGGGCTGGTGCAGGCGGCCCGTCTCAAGGCGGGACACTGTGGCAGCTGAGCAGCGGATGGCCTCCCCGGCTTCCTGGCCGGAAAGCCCGAGGGAGAGGCGGAGGGCCCGCAGGTAGGCCCCCACGACCAGCGCCGCCGCGGCGGGAGCCTCGCCCTCACGCGGGAGGCGGATGCTGGTCTTGGACCGCGGGCTCACGCGTTCCCCCGCCGTGTACTCGTCAGCAGATGCAGGCTGCTCACGGGCTGCCCCGACTCACCGCTGCGGTACAGGCATTCGCTGATCACTTCACTGGCCGACGCCGCTTCGATCAGGGTTCTGCCATGGACCCGGCCCGGGGTTTTCGTCAGAGCCGCGACCGGACCTGAGATCGCCAGGACTCCCACAAGCCGCCTGCGACGCTGGTCCAATACCGGTGCCGCAACGGTGGCGACACAGTGGCCCTGGCCGCTGAAGCCCTGCGCCCAACCCCGGCGGCGCGTCCAGGCGAGCGTGTCGGCCGTGTAGGGGATGGTGCCGCGCGAGGGGCGACTGGGCCGGTCCGTCGGGCGCTGCCAGGCGAGGAACGTCTGTGTGACGGGATCGACTCGGAGTGGAATGGGTACGCCGAGCTGCAACTGGTGCGGTGCATGGAGGTCTAGGACCTCCGCGATGCAGACCCGCACGGTCCCGGTGGGACCGCAGCGCCGGAAGAGACGGACGGTAGACGCGCCGGTCGCATCTCGTAGGGCGGCGAGCCTTTCGGCCCCTGAGTCCGCCAGGGGAACGCCTCCGGCCGCAGCCGCCAGTTGGGCAATGCGTGGCCCCAGGGTGATCCGGCCGTCTTCCAGCCGGGCGACAAATCCATGACCAGTCATGGCCCGGATCAGCCGAGCCACGGTACCGCGCGGGATACCGGTAGCAGCGGCGATCTCGGACGGGGAGGCGGAGCCTCGCCCTAAGACGTCGAATAGGGCTGACACCCTGTCGAGGGCACCCACGCCAGAGCCCACGCTCTCAGGGGTGGCTCCAGGCAGAGCCTCGGGCGCGCCGGAGGCTCGGGGCACGGTCCGACGAATCACTGGACATCCTCCGAGGGGAGCGCGCATTCTGCCCAGACCCGCTTCCCCCAAGGGAGCGGATCAACGCCCCACTTCACGGCAAGCGCGTCCACGATGGCCAGGCCACGACCGCGCTCCTCGCTCGAAGTGGTAGTCCTCAGGACCGGCTTGGCGTGACTCTTGTCGACGACCGCGATGCGCACCCGGCATTCCCCGATGCGGGTGACGGTGAAGCGAATAGAGGAGCCGCGGGCATGGTTGATGGTGTTGGAGACGAGCTCGGAGGTGATGAGCATTGCGTCGTTGACGAGGTGGGGCAGGTGCCAGGTCTCCAGCACGGTCCGCACCAGCCGTCGGGCACGGGCGGCGGAATCTGGCTCACGGGTCAGGACTTCGGTGTAGGCCGGCGCTCCGATTGCAGAGGGTCGAGTGATAGCAGGTGACGGCCCGGCCATGGCGTTCACGCCGCCCCGCCCTGTTCGACGTATGTCTTCCAGGCCCCAACCGCCAAGCCGCGCGGGCCGCCATGCCGGTTCAGGAGTTCGCGGGGCTCGGGTGCTATGAGCCCCGGGCTGGTCACTGGCGTGGTTGCGGTAACGGAGGCGTCGGCAAGCGCCTGACGTCGCTTACGATCGTTGGCGGTTCTACGCATGGCCCGTCCCCGGCGTAGGTCTTCACGATGGTGTGTGAGGGACCGTACGAGGACGTAGTGTTTCAAGCCATGTGCGTAGCGTGGCAGTTCGCCACCGGTTGAGATGGAACTGCCACGGAGCGTGTCACCTACGCGCGAACTTCGAGGTGAGCGGCCATCACACGCATGTCACGCGTCAACGTCCGCTTTCGTGATTTCAGCAGGTCGCGCATGACGTACCGCGCCATCGGCTGATGCTTGAGCCAGTGGCCGGACGACCTTTTGATGCGGTTCAGTTCATCCATGGCATCCTGCGTGGATCCCAGCTTGGCATGTGCTTGAGCGACATCCAGGCGGTGCCGGTCCCAGTTGTTCGCACTGGGCTTGCCGAACTTCCGCAGCGCCTTCTGGGAGAGTAGACCTTCGTCCGCGCGGCGGAGCACCCCCCGCGCGTCCCCGGCGATCGATAGGTCCTCGACAGCCTTCAACTCAGCTGTCACGGGGCCGAACGTGGTCCAGTGCGTCCGGTAGTCGACGTGTTCCTGGTCGAGGGCACTTGCGGCAGTGGCGGCCATGCGCCGAGCTTCGGTCGCCTCATCGGGCCGGTTGTTCCGAACGGCAGCGGAAGCAATCCGGAGCGACAGCTCCCCCCAGGCCGCGAGCTGCCCTGGGGCGGCGGAGGAGATCCGAGGCTCGATCTGTCCCGCGGTGACGGTGGCCAAGTGCTCGCTCTCATCGAACCGGTCCTGGCGTAGGAGGAGCCAGCACATGCCGATTACCCCCGTCGCAGCACTGAGCGTCTGTCCTGCTTCCCGAGCCAGCCGGATGCCCTCGGCGAGCGCCTGATACGCCATGTCGTACTGCCGTACCTGGGTCAGGTACTTGCCGGTGAGCAGTAGAGCTTGAGCATGCACGGTGGATGCCTGCTGCTGTTCCTCACCCTGCGCCGCGGCGGTGGCGGCCTCTGCGCCGCGCAGCAGTCCGGGCAGCAGCCGCGCGACCGAGTCGTAGCGATCGGCATGGTAGAGGGCGTGCCCGTCATCGATGCGTCGGCGAAGCTCCGACAGATCCTCGGCCTCGCCGGGGTCGGCCAGAGTCTCGTCGATGCCAACCGGCGGCATCAGGGCGCGCCGGAGTTGTGCGAGCATCTGACGGTTGGCCTCATCCCCCACCACAGGGTTCGGGGCATCAACGGCGAAGAGGGTGGAGGTGGAGACGCCCAATGCTTGGGCGACGTTGTGAAGTGTCTCCACTCGGGCCTGGCCGCCCTGCTCGATTTTACGGATGACCGACACCGACAGGCCGGCGTCGTGGGCGAGCTGCTCCTGACTCATGCCCGCGGCGCGCCGATGCGCACGCACGTTGTCTCCCAAGCCTGATGAAGTGTGCGGCATACTGACTCCGTTCTGAACTCGACACTCAGACGGTACTCCCGGCGCACTCGGGATTACAGCGAACGACCCCCGACCATCCGGCGGGGGTCGTCGTGTTGTACGGCTGTTCGGCACCCAGATCCGGAAGGCTGCCCAGGGCACCTGTGCCTCAAGAGCAGGTTTGTCCGTGAGCTCCTCCGCCAACCTGAACCTCATGGAACCGGGAGCCTCGGAATGCACAGCGGCTTGCCCATGTACTGGGCCGACCGCACGGCCCATGTAGAAGCTGGCTGCTATGCGTATGAGGGCTCCTTCGGCTCTGTGGCCGCTTCGGCGTCTGCCTCCTCAGCCGTGCCCTGCCGCCTGATGGCCGCTGCTGGCGTCTCCGGCCCCTGGACGTCGTCACTAGGAGAAGTGGAAGCCGTCGCAGGAGCGGAAGCCAACCCGGGCTCAGCCGCACGCTGCCGCTCGGTCTCATCTCTCACCTGACGCAACGCGGGCAGCAACTGCTTGACCGCAGTGCGCACCGCTCCATCCTTCATCAGCCCTTCCCCATTCCGCTGCCCGGCTTGCCGACCGAGCTTCTGGTTCGCCTGGTAGGCCGCTGCGTTGCTGGTCTGAGCGCTGTCGGAGAGGACCCGGAGGTCACCCTGACGGATCTGCTCGGCGAGTGCGAGGAACAGCTGCTCCTTTTTGGTGCGAGGCTGGGCGGCGGGATTTGGAGCGGAGACTGGCCCCGAGGAGACGGGAGTCGCTGCAGTGGCGGGTGCTGCTGGCTGCGGAACTGGATCGGCGATCGGAGCCGGAGCAGCTGCAGCGTCCGGGGTAGGAGCGGCGACCGACTCCGAAAGGGTGAGAGCCGCCGCAGCGGCGGCCGGCACCGGCTGGACTGATTGCCGCAGTGCGGCGGTGGGAGTTGGGACCTGCCGAGGCACCAGGCCTCCAACCGACGGCGGGGCGGTCGCGGCGTCCAGGGTTGGAGCAGGGGCCGGTGCCGCGGGGGTGGGTATCGCAGGGGCGGGGGGCGGTGAATCGGCGGCGGTCGGGACCGTCAGCCTCTCCGCAGTGGCCGAGTCCGGTGCGGGGGCACTCGGCTGGGCGGCAGGCAACTCCTGCCGCTGGGGGAGCGGAGGGAGTGGGGCCCTGGAGCCGGGGGCCCGCACGTACTGGAGAGTGCCATGCAGGTCGGCACGCCACTTCTTCCACATCTGCCAGGGGTAGCCGACGAACGGCACCCACAGGAGCAGGCTGTACCCGCGCTCGACGCTCTTCTTTTCCTTCCGCTTCGGGTACTTCCCGAGGACCAGCTGCTCCACCTTCTTCAACAGCGTCTCGAGGAACACCGCGTACACCAGCGGCGGGATGACCGCGACGAGCCGCCCGCCGAGCGAGGCGGTCTCACCCGGGGCATGCGGGGCGTGCAGCAGGTTCATCGTCGCGCTCGCCACGATGAACGCGACCAGATAGAAGCGCGTCAGCTGGCTGGACCTGGCTGTCAGCGCCTCGAAAAGTCGCAGCAGCGACAGGCCGAGCGCTCCTGCGTCCAGGAGAAGGGCGAAGCCGGTCGCAGCAGACCACGAACCGCCGTTGCGGTCGAAGGCGTATGCCTTCTGCGCGCCGAAACTCAGCCACGCCGCGATCCCTGCGATACAGAAGATGATGACGAAGGCCACCGCAAGGCTGATCACGGCCAGGCGCCGACGCCAGGTCTTGCGTCGTTCCTCGGCCAGCCGTTCGCGATCCTCGACGGACATCTTGTCCTGTTCGCGGCTGCGGCGTGAGCGCAGGACGAGCCCCACTGTGGCGAGGACGCAGAGCGCGGCAAACCCGATGCCGGCGGGGAGCATGAACTTCTCGACGCTCATCAGCGGGGCCCCTTCCCCCAGCATGCGGCCGCGCCTTCGGGCCTGCTGGGCTTGCGACTGGCGGCCGCCGCCTGGTGACGCATGGACTCTCCGATCATCGGTCTCTGGAGCTCAGGTGTCATAACCCTAGGAGGTCGCACCTCCAGCCTCCGATACCGCAGCATCCTCTTCCAGCTCTGTACCCCCACCAGCCCCGAGGCGGATCGCTTCGTCGACCTCTGGCTCCTTCGGAGGAGAACGGAGACAGGTCTGAACTGACCCGACCGGCTAGATGCAAGCGCATCACGCAAGTGACGCGGAGGGGAGGCACGCCAATCTGCGTGACTCCCCTCCGCACGTCAACACGAGCTACCGCTTCTTCAGTTCTTCCTCAGCGGCCGTGGCGATGGCCTGCGCCGAAGCAAGGATGGCCCTGAGCGTGTCCGTGCGAGCGTGAGGCAGCAGGCCACCCTCCACGAAACCCACGCACATTCCGTCGAGCATGTCGGATGCCTGGGCTGCCTGCTCGGCGGACAGGTCGAGGGTGCTCTGGCCCTGGTCGCCGTCTGTTGCCGCGGACGCTTGGCGGCTCTCAGGGATTCCAAAATTTTGGAATCCGTCCTCGGGGGCACTATCGGATGCCTCCCCGGTGAGGACTCCCTCCCTGGGGGATGAGTCCGTGGGCTCGATGGGGTCCTTCCGCTTGGCCGGTGGCAGTAGTTGCCGGGGCGTGAAGAGGGTTTGCAGCTCTGGCGCCTTTGTGGCGGGAGTTTCGCCCGTGGCGAGGTATGTGGCGAGGTTCTGGACAACGATGGCCGTGACCTTGAGCCCGCGCTCAGCCCCGTACAGGCGTAGCTCGTGGTACTGCAGCGCTGCCACTTCGTGGCCTCGTTGCTGGGCGACGTCGACCAGGGCGCGGACGTGGGAATCCGGGGCAGGACGGTCGCAAGTCTGGGCGATCTGCGCGGCCAGACGCCATTCCTTGATCTCCAGGTAGGCGGCGGACTCGCTGATGCCGTCCCACTCGTCGTTCAGATACTCCTGGCGTGTGCGGGTCCCGTCCTCGCCTCGGAACAGGCGCCGACGGAAGGCGGCCTCCAGCGCCTTGCCGCGCATCCACCGCGCGTTCTGGTGGTTGTCGCGGGCGGCGTGGATACGCTCCAGATCCCGCTGTTCGCGGGTGTCCAGGGGGCCCGTACGGTCGAGGTCCGCGGGCTCGGGGATGAGTTCGGGTACGAAAGCATGGGCCCGGTCCCGCCGCCGGCCGACATCTCCGGAGGTCATGAGGTGCTCTGCAGGCCGGGCAGGTGTCCCATCTGGGCAAGTTCGGTGACCAGGGTGTCGTACGGCGCCCTACGCTCAGGTTTGTCACAGAGAGCTCCGACTGCGGAGGCGATGCCCTCTCGCCGGGGGATGCGGGTCGTCAGTACGACCCACCGGGGCTCTGCGCCGGTCTCGCCTCCGCTGCGCAGGAGCTCGGCGTACTTGGCCGGGCTGGCGGAGCTGGCCTGGCAGCGGTTCAGGAGGACGACGGTCGTGGGCGGCTGCCCGGAATCACGAAGGGCAGCACTGCGCTTGATCAGCTTTGCGAGGGGTGTTCCCCGTTCCGGGCGCGTGAGGCGATCGTAGTCAGGTTTCGTCGGAGATACCGTCACGATGGCAAGGTCCGCGACTTCGAGGACGCTGTCCACGATGTCCGGGTGATTCTCAGCGTGGCCGGCGTCGACCAGGTTGATGCGGCTGTGGTCCATGGTGGAGTAGACGGTTTCGGCAAAGGCGGGGGTGTCGGCCTCGTACACCTTGCACGGGAAGTCGTCGACGTCGCGGGCCCACGCGGCCAGCTGGAGGGATTCGTCTGCGTCGTAGCAGGTGACGGGGTGGCCAGCCCGTGCCAGCGCATAAGCCAGTAGCCCCGTGTTGGTTGTACCGCCCATAGTTCGCGGCTTTAGGCTGGCAATCAGCATGCGCGCCACCATATGCCCGGCTCCCCCAGCCGGTCGATGACCAAACACCGGCAGCAAGGTAGTCCGGAGGAAAGGTGGAGAAGCTCCATGGGAGTTCCCGCTGGTCCTCCTCGTTTCGCGGTCTGGTTGTCACGGAAGGGCCGCCTGGATGGGCACGATGCCGCGTTGACCGCGTAACCCCTTGGGGTGGTCGGGCCTTACCTTCACGGCAGCGCCTCGGTCTCGATGTCCGGGTACAGGGCGCGCAGTCTCTCGGGATGGCCCGTGATCACGGGCCATTGCCGGGCAGCCGCCAGGTAGGCGACGTGGCCGGCCGTGGTGCTGGCCTCGTTGTTGACGTTCGCGCGCAGGATCCCCGCCCCTCGTGCATCTGCCTCATCCAGTGAGGCGACGGTCAGCAGCGGGAACTGGACGATGGTCGACAGGGCGTGAGCGGCGTCCGGCTTCAGGTCGGCGTACGCGTCGGACAGCGCGGTCGTCGGTACCAGGAGCGGGATCACACGCTGGTGGGCGATGGACAGCAGGGCCTGCATGTAGAGGCTGCCGCGGGCGGCGGCCGTGAGCGCCGTGGTGTCGAGGATGCGGCCGCCGATCACGCGGCGCTGCTCTGTCCGGTGCTGTCGCCGACGCCGAGCGCTTTGGCGGCCCACTCCAGGTGCTCATCCCCGGGGCGCCCGGCAGGGAAGAGGCGCGCCAGTACGGCGTCCACCTCGGCGGCTTCCTGCTCACGCTGGAGCAGGGTCGTGATGTGCCCGGAGACGCTCGGGATCTCACCTGCGGTCTCTCGGGCTTTGAGCTGTTCAAGCACCTCGGGCGGGAGAGAGATACCGATCTTTGCTGCCTTGGATGACGCCTTGGGTTCGGTCATACCAGAGTCATACCGCATTCCGGTGTGGCATGCGAGGTGTTTGGGTGCACTCGTTGGTGTGCCTTCTGGCGATGTGGCTGTGCGACCACGGGCCCGGGTCGCAGCTGTCGGGCGCAGGGTGGATGTTGGTCGCGCAGGTAGAACTGGTGAGCCGGGCCGAGATGCGGCCACGAGCGGCGCGTCGGAGCCTGGTTCCATGGCTCGTGCCCCGGTCGTCGTGTACCCGCCCGCGGAGGGCGGTGGGCGAAGAGTGCGCGTAAGCGGGGAAGCTCTGGGGGTCGCCTACGGTGCGGCTGACCTGTTGGAGTTCCTGCGCCGGGCTGGCCTGAACCCGGACGATGTGGACTTGGAAGGGCCGATGATCGAGTGGCGCGGTGGCGGACCTGAGGCGTGGTGAGGTGCCTCATTCCTGTGCTGGCGGCTCGATCTGGCCGCAGCCAGCCTCGGCGGGGATTGCCTGCGCGTCAACCAGCGTCGAGATTGACGAGCGAGGCTGCCTCTTTCAGGACCTGCCTTGCTCGATCGGTGACTGCTGGGGGCTGACCGGAGCGCTTGGCGTACGCGTACGTCTCGCGTACCACGCCGCGAACGTACACCAGAAGGTTGGCGCGCTCGGAGGCATCTCGGCGGTCGTCAACCGCCCCGGCGAGCTCCTCCCACCAGAACCCATCGTCGTCGGGGTCGACGGGGATCTCCCCGGATCTGTAGTACTCCAGCAAGGCCCGCGCGGCCACATCTGCCTCCGGGTAGTGCGCCTCTCCGACCTCGATGAGGCGAGCTTCTGCGATCCGTGCCTCCATGGCCCGCCTGTCGATGAGGTGCGCGACCTGCGGCTGCCGCCTGTCGCCGGGGCGGCCGTTGACGGCGACGTACAGCCGCTTGCGCAGGTTCATCGCACTGCCGGGGTTCGGCTCCCCCAGCCGGTCGAGGTACCGGAGCTTGAGGGCGATCTCCCTCCAGGAGGTGCCGCCAGCACGGGCATCGTCGATCGCGGACAGCTGGAAGGGGTCGGCGGCGAGGCGCAGCCACTCGGCCAGCTGCATCCGGAGAACCGCCGCCTCCTGGTACGCCTCGCCGTTCAGCCGGTCAGCGTGCTCTTGGGCGAACTGGAGCACCCCGAACAGCTCCGCATCGCCGGGCCAGCGCTCCAGATACTGCTCGCCCCTGCTGACCTTGCGGTGCAGGTCGTACAACTGGGAGGCCAGCACGCGCGGCGGCTCCACTGGGGCCTGCCGCGCGGGGCGCGTTTCCCGTGATGTCGGTGGCGGCATGGTCTTGCGGGGGCGTCGCATCGGTCGTCGTTCCGTCAGCGGATCACAGGGGCTTGTGCGCGAGGGCGGACTGGGGCAGTTCGTCGCTGGCGTGCACTCGTACGCCCTCCGGTGTCGGCGACGCGGGGGGCCGTCCCGCGCGTCGTACTTCTGAGAAGTGGGCTCTGACCTGCGACTTTCCGGTCTTGATCAGGTTGCCGGGTGGTCACATTCGGTAGCTTACCTACTTCTCCGCGATTTTTTCCTACTAGGAAATGGCATGGCCACGCCATTTTGAGACTCGCGCATAACCGGAATTATGCGCGGCTCTGATGATCTTGAAAATGAGACTCGTATCGGACCGCACCGAAGACTTCAGTGCCGCCAGGAAGACTTCAGTAGCTTCTTCACTGCCGCAGTGAAGACTTCAGTACCTCAAGACGAAGCACCATCGACCAGCCCCCGCCTCGCCGAGGAGAACGCCGTGCTGCCCCAGATCCCACTCGACGATCCCCGCGTGCTGGCCCTGGCCAAGGCCCGCCAGCAGTTCGCCCACGACTGCACCCACCTCCCGACGTGGGAGGAGCTGACCGACGAGGAGCAGGCCGCCGGGCTGCCCGAAGCCCGCAATTACTTGGAATCGGCGATCAACGCCGGACTCATCCCCGCTGGCGCGATCGGAACGACGGCCGGATGCCGATCAAGGTGACCCACCGCACCGAAGATTTCAGTGCCCAGGTCACAGCCGTGCCGACTGAAATCTTCGGTGCGGCCCGACACCTCGATGTGTGCTGGTAAGAACCCCTGCCACCAGCCGCAACCTGGGGCCGTTGTGACGAAGCGTGCGGGTAAGTCATCTATTTACCCGCACACCCGGGAACCTGCTCACCGGCCCGGTCCGGGCCACTACGCTGCCGCCCATGACGCACCAGGACGACACCTTCGACGCGACCGGCGAGGCCCCGGAGCGGCCCGGCGCGGTCCAGATGATCGGCAACGCGCTGCGGGCGCTCCACATCGACCCCGAAGGGGGCGGCGCCATCGAGCGCCCCGCCATCGCGGCCGGACGCCTTCTCGCGGCCGCCGAAATCCTCGCCCGCACGACGGTGTCCGTCCCGGGCGACCCGGACGGCCAGCAGAGCACGGACGACCTGATGCACGGCTTCTACGGCACGGTCGTCGCGCTCAGTGATGCCCGCGGGTGCCTCCTCGGCCCTGCGCGGCGCGCTCCTGGAGGACCGGCTCCGCCGCGCCGAGAAGCAGGCCGACCTCACCGGCGAAGAGGCCGACCAACTCGGCTCCGCGCTGAGCATCGCCCTCGCGGAGACCCGGCGGCTCCGCACAAAGGGCGGCGTCCTCTGAGCCCCGCACGGAAAGGCCCGATCATCGCCATTTGCGGCTGGTGACAGGGTTCAAGCGTGCCGGAGAGACGGCCGCATGGTCACGTAGATGCTGCGGGCCTGGGTCGGCCCAGGGCGCTGAGCGCGCTTGTCGGCTCGGAGCCCCGGTGGAGAGGGGCAGCGCGGACAACGTTAGCCACATACGCGGTATTCACTGTCGGGGACCTCGTCTGGCGTCGTGGGCTTCGCGGCACTCGGGGCACCGGCAGCGGCCGTGACGGTAAGCCTGTTCCGAGCCGTGGTCGAGGTCGGGGTCGCGGCCAGCCATGAGGGCTTGGTCGAGGGCCTGGCCCCACTCGTCGTCGTAAGCGCGGAAACCGTGGACCCGGTGCGGGGTGAGGTCGAGGTCGGTGCACACGTCTGCGAGTTCGTCGCCGGCGGCGAGACGTCGTAGAACCTCTCCGCGCTTGTCGATGGTGAAGATCGCTTCGGCGAGCTCCTTGCGGTAGCCCCAGTCCTGGCTGACTCGTTCGGTGCGGCACTTCTCGCACCGGGATCGGTAGTCGTTCTCGGACAGAGACCGGCCGCAGTTGACGCAGCGTTGCGGCCGGGCCGGGGACTCCTCCCGTGCCGGGATGGGCTCGGGCGCTATGGCGGGATCGGGTGTGATAGGGGCGGGCTGCATGCCGCGGGTGCCTGGAGTGGTGATGATGTGCGTGGCGTCGTCTCCGTCGAGCAGGGCGGCGGCTCGACGGCGCAAGGTGACGTAGGAGACGGGGCAGCGGGGGTCTTTCACCCATTGCGCGATGGTCTTGGTCTGGCCGAACGCAGTGAGGGTGCGGCTGGTCGGGCGGCCGGTGCGGGTCTTCTTCTTCCTGGCCGGGGCGGTCTTCCATTCCCGTTCGGTCCGGCTGGCCTCGCCGACGAAGCGGGTGGTATCCAGGGCATGCCGGATCTCGGCGAGAGCCTGCTCCTTGTCCCAGGAGCGCAGGGGCAGCGCCTGGACGATGTGATCGGCGTGCTCGCGGAGCATGGACCGCCATGCCCGTCGGCCGTCAACTGGTTCCCCGAACAGCAGGGAAGCAACCTCCGGCCAGCGGTCGTACAGGGTCATGAAGGTCAGGCGGGCGTCGTAGGGGGTGTGTGGTGGGGCGATCTCGCGGATGATGTGGCGGATGCGGGCAAGGTAGGCGCTCGCGGTGCGGGCGCTCGCGGCCAGGTCAGCCCGGTCTTCGGGGCTGGTGAGGAATTCACCGGTGGCCAGGGGCACCGTTGCGCTGGGGACGTCGCTGATGACGGACTTGTGCGGGTTGGTGTGCTGTACGCAGGAGACGGCGACGGACAGCGGGCCGTAGTCGGCGAGCACGCCGTCATCCAGGAGGCGGGCGAGGTGCTGAGCCGCTCCGGAGTGCATCGCCCATCCGCTCTCGTCGCCGGACGGGTCGAGGACCAGTTGGGCGACCTGCCAGGGGATGATCAGGCCCTGCTGGTCCGTCACGTTCTGCGGTATCCACCGGTCGTCCTTGCCGGTCCGCCACATGCTCATCGGATCGAGCTGTGCGATCTGCTGCCAGCCGTCGGTGAGGCGGTCGCCGTCGTGCCAGGCGACGACGTCGACCTGTCCCTGAGGGTTGGCGTGCAGACGCATCCGGCGGGAGGGCCAGGTCAGCATGTCGAGTCGGCCGGTCGGTTTCCGCGAGACCATGGCAGCGTCCGGCGTGGGACGTTCCCAGACTGGGGCGTCGCCAGCGCGGCGCGGCTGCGGCGGCAGGTTCAGCAGCAGAGTGTCCTTCAGGGTTCGGCCGCGTACGTTGACATGGGTGATCTGCGCGATGTGGGCGAGTTGCGCTCCGTAGACCTTGCTCTGCTTGGCGGCAGGATCACCGGGCGCCGCCCTCTTGATGCCGGCCACGTCATAGCCATTGAGGATCAGGAGGTTCCGGGCGGCCTCGGCGGGTTCCCATGCGGGAAACTCCTCCTCCGCGGCGTACAGAATGTGATTGAAGTGGGCTCCGCCGGCGCCGCCGAGGTAGGAGGGGTGCAATACCCGCGCGTCGCGCGGGTACTCAGTGAGAGCGCCGCTTTGGAAGGCGGGCTCATCCGGGTGGAACAGGTCCAGCCGGTGCTGCCACCGGTCGAGGTAGGCGGTGATGCGCTCGGCGTCCAGGGCCGGGCTCGTCCACGCGGTGGTCCAGTCGTCGTAGTTGGTGGGGCCCGCGGCGGCATCGAACACCGCGGCGAGCAGCCGCAGCAGGACCGGCCCGTCCTGGGCGCTGTCGGGCAAGACCAACCGATGTGCGCGCAGCAGGGCATCGGTGATGCCGACGCTGCGGGACGCCTGCGCGTCCAGGTCGTAGACGGGAATCCACGGGCTGGTCGTCAATGGGAACAGGGGCATGGGCAAGGGCCTCCAGGAGCTGGCGGGTCAGTTGGCGGCTCGGTCGCCGTCTCGGGCGACGGTCACGATGTAGGCGTTGGCGACGGCGTCCCAACTGCCGACGGTCTGCCACCCGGCCCGCACCATCAGCTCCTCGGCCTCGCTCATGGCATCCTCGACGCTTCCCTCACGAGCGTCCACCGTGGTCACGGCATAGAACGCCCGCGGCTTGCTGCTGTCGGTCGACCAGTCACCGCCCTTGGAGGGGTCCTCACCAATGAGCTTGTCTTGCAGGACCGTGACGTCCATGCAGCCCTGATCGAGGCAGGACGGATCGTTGACGAGCCACGCCGTGTAGTGCGTGATCTCCGACATGCTTGTGCTCCCCTATTGGTCACGGACTCTTGTGTGCGCCCGAGCATGCCAAACTTTAAGAAGTCACACAACAAGTTCGTTGTTTCGAAAACATGTGGGGTGGGCCGACGAGATGTGATCGGATGTCGGCCCCGCTGTGACGGCCGACGCGTCCGCGCTCGGTCGTACGCCTGACCGTTTGGGGAGACCCCGGCGCGCCATAGTGGGGAGGTGACTGAACGCATCGACCTTGACCCTGCCGACGCCCCTTGGCTACACACGCTGGTGCAGCGTGTCCGCTCCGCCCGTGCCGACGGAGACGACGAGGAAGCCTCCCGCCTGGTGGAGTACGGCCGCGCCGAGGGCGGAGACGCCCTGACCCGTCTGTTCGACCAGATCATGGCGTCCCTCGACGAGCGTGACGCCGCCCATGCACGCGGGGAGACGATGCCCCCCTTCGCCATCAGCGCGGCCGCGGAGGGACAGCTCGAGTGCGACTTCTGCGCCGCTTTGAACCCCACGGTCTACTTCGAGGTCACCGAATTCGGCGTCCAGGGCCCCGGCGGCACCTTCTTGTCCGGCGACCGGTTCTATGCCTGTCCGCGCTGCCGCCAGCTCGTCGAAGCGGACGACTGGAAGGGCATGCGTGAGTGGATCGGCCCCAAGCGGTTCGGCCTCGGAAGCCGCATGCTGGTCATGGGCTTCAGGCAGCACCGCAAGGGCGGCGCTGTGGAGTTCGAGCCCGGAACCAACCCCGAAGCCTCCAGGTGAGGGGCCTCTCCAGGGCCCCGCGAACCGGATTGTGTGGCAACGGCAGATCGGTGCGATACCGCAGATAACAGGGCTGCTTCACGCGCGCGCCGTGCGGCCGGTCCCCCCCGCACAGCGCCAGCCGGGTGATCAGACCTCGGGCTCCTCGAGGATGCCAGCGAAGAGGAGGTAGTTGAGGACCACCGTGATCGGGGCGATGAAGGCCAGCCACAGCCGGGCGCCCTCGCGCCGCTGCCACGTCGCCACGTAGTCGGCGAGCAGCAGGCCGACCGGGAGGGCAAGGCCGAGCCGGTAGATGGTCCAAGCGGCCTCCCAGTCCTTCTCGAAGCGGTCGTGCTCGGCATCACCGCAGGGATCGCAGGACATGGGCGAGAGCCCGACAAGGGCGGTGGCGTAGAGCGCCATGGGCAGGGTGACCAGGGTGGACATCAGCGGTGCGCTCCACCCTCGGTAGGTGCGGGTCTCCAGGCTCTCCTCGGTCATGCCAGGTATCCAACGCCGCCGAACCGCAGGATGCATGAGCTGGCCTACTCAGACGAACCCGGTTTCCGGGCCCCGCCGTTACTGCCGCTCCCCGGGCGGGACGCCGCCGTCGCTGGCTGCTCCAGAACGACGCTTCGGTCCTCGGCGCCGGCAGCACACCGATGGCGACGCAGTAGTGACCCGGCGAGGCGCCGCCCTAGTTCTCCGCCGTTGGTGCCCTCTTTTCAGGCACTGTTCCGGCTGGCGTCGACGAGGCTCATCAGCAGCGGATCCTCTCCTGACGTGACCGGCACGTCGCGCGTAGCGACGAGGATCCGGCCCGACAGAAGCATCCCCGCCCATGACGGCACATCGGGCCCCAGCTCCTCCGCGAATTCCTTGTATCTGGACGGGATATCGGCGGATATGGCTTCGCGGAGTAGGACGGCCCTGGCTCGGCGGTTGTGCTGCTCGACAGCCGTGACCCATGCCTGGGATACGGGGATCTCAGCAAGCGCCTTCAACGCTGGCGAGAGCGGAACGGCTATACCTCTGGCCTGATGGATTGACAGGACGAGGGAGATTTCTTCCGTTTCTTCGGCCGTATCCGCTCCCACAGCCAGAACGGGCATGTCGTGAGAAAGACCACTGGTAGCGGCTGGGAGGACGAACGCTGTGAAGTGGATGGCCATGGCGGAAGCGTAGGCCACAGTTCATATCAGTCGTTCCCGGCCGCCTGCAGCGCACACCATTTGCCGCCGCTGTACAGGCGGGCCCGCCGTTCGAATGCAATCGGGTCGCGCGCTGGAATGCAACCTGATCGAATAATGGCGGAAGTAAGCAAGGGAGAGCTGAACAAGTGACTGAGCAGTACACCACCGCACGAACACCGCGTTCCACCCAGGAGTCCCTGGAGGCCGTTCCGGAAAATGCCGGGCGGACAGGGCAGGGGCGTACCAACCGGCGCGCCGAGGATGGGGATCCCCTGACGGAGGAAGCTTCGCAGGCCGCTACTGCCTATCGTCAGATCGCCGAGACGCTCCGCACCAACCTCACGTCCGCGCAGCGTGATGAGCAGGCGAAGGATCTTGCCGACCAGTTCCGTATCGGAGCTGGTCATGCCGACGCATTCCTGGCCATCCTCGACGGTGCCATGGAGTACACCGATCGGGAGCAGAGGCGATGACGCCCTGGCCGGCCTGGCCGGTTCTGTTGGCGTCAGATGTGGTCCGGCAGCCACGGCTCAACGTCCGCCGTGGCCCGGATTAGCTGGGCCAGGGCGTCCTCGGATTTGGCGGCGACGCCAGCGAGGTCCGCTGCGGCCGCTGTTCGGTAGCCGCCCGCGTACCAGACGGCCAGCTGTCCTCGGGTGAGCCGGACGTCGCCGTGGCCGGGGGCCGCGGCGATCCGTCCGGTGCCGTCCTTCACTTCCAGCAGGTACGACTGCCAGGTGCCGCCGGTCTCGCTCTCGATCTCCACGGGCACGGAGATGTCCAGGCCGGTCGGCCAGCCGCGTAGCCGGATGGCTTCGTGGAGGTCGAGGATGCGGAGCATCCAGGGGTGCCATGCCTCCGCTGTTAGCCGGTATCGGTGCAGGTGGTGGAGGAGGGTGGGGTACGGGGGCAGGGTGGAGCGCCGGAAGTGGATGGCGGAGGCCCGGGTGTGGTGGCCGCCGAGGAAGGCCATCATCTCGCTGACGGTTTCCGTGTCGGCGGCCCAGAAGTCATGAACGGCCAGGTCCATGCCGTGCCGCGGGTGCCGCGTCATGGCGATGGACAGCAGCCCGGTTGGTGTCCGAGACGGTCCGAACCGGTAAGTGGTCAGCTCTCGTTTGTCATCCAGCCAGGCCGGCCACCAGTCCGGGCGCAGGATGGGCCCGTTCCACTGCCGGGCCAAGCGCCGCTGCAGCTCCTCACCTTCCTGGGCCCGACCGTGCTCAATGTCCATGCCGGATCGGGTGAAGGCCCGCTTGAGGTCCTCGGTGGCGATCGACCACGCGAAGACGGGGACCGGTGCTTGCCAGCCGAGGCGGCGCAGGTGGCCGTTGGAGGTCGTCCAGACGGTGGAGATCACCGCGCCGTTCTCGCGCAGCGGGCGGAGTCGTTCGGTGAGGAGGCGGCTGGCGAGGCGGTCGCCGCGTTCCTCGGGGGCGACGGCCCCGGCGCTGATGATGGCCGATGGCACGGGGGCGCCGCCGAAGAACTGGGAGAGAAGGAAGCTGAGGCCCCCGGCGATGACGCGGCCGTCGCGGACCGCGACGCGGATGTCGGCGTAGTCGCGCAGGCGGGTGATGTCTCCCACGGTATGGCCGTAGGAGCGGGTGGCGAGTTCGTTGTACTCCTGCCACAGCGTCTCGTCGGCTTTCACGATCCGGACGGGATCGGGCATGCTGCGTCCCCCTAATAGTTGGTGTGGTCGCGGACGGTGTCGGCGTCGACGGGGACGAAGAAGCTGCGGGTGAAGGTGATGACGGTGCTGCCGTCCTGGTTGTGGCCGGTGGTGCGGCAGGTGACGATCCCGGTGTCCGGCCGGCTCTTGGACAGGCGGCGTCCGGTGATCTCCGTCTCCGCATAGAGGGTGTCGCCCACGAACACCGGGTCGCGAAAGCGGACTTCTTCGAAGCCAAGGTTGCCGGTGGTGAGAGCGCTGGTGCTGCGGACGGTCATCCCGCCGACGAGGTGGAGGGTGATGCTGCTGCACACCAGGGGTCGTCCCCACGCGGTGCGACTGCTGTAGTGGGCGTCGGTGTGGATCGGGGCCGTGTTACCGCCGAGCAGGGTCAGCCAGGTGTTATCGGCGTCGGTGACGGTGCGTCCGGGCCGATGCTCGATGACGAGGCCCACCGTCAGCTCGTGGTAGCCGTGCCCGACGACTTCCCGGTAGCGGCCCTTGGCGATCTGTCGGTACCCCGCGGGCATGGGGATGCTGGCCGTCATGCGCGCACCTCGCTCGGAGTGCGGGCCTCTTCGCGGGCCAGCAGGGCTCGGGCGGCGGCGACCATGGGCGGGCCGGCCATGCGCCCGTCGACGCGGACGATGCTCCCGCCAGCGTTCTCGGCGGCGGAAACGATGGCGCGGGCCGCGGCGATCTCCTCCTCGGAAGGCCGGAACACCTCGTCGATGACCGGGAGGTGTGCCGGGTGGACGCAGCTCTTGCCGGTGAAGCCGAGGGCCTTGGCCTTCTCAGCTTCGTGCCGCAGTCCGTCGAGGTCGTCCAGGTCGAAGAACGGCGAGTCGATGGCGGGGATGCCCGCGGCGGCGGCGCTGGTCACCAGCGCGGCCCTGGCGTGCAGGAGGGGCTCCCAGGCGCGGCCGCACCCTGCGGCGGTGGCGTAGTCGGCGGTGCCGAACAGGACGCCGGCGATGCGGTCGGCCCGCACGACCAAGGGCAGCTCCTCCAGCGCTCGGGGCGTCTCGACCAGCGCATACAGGAGCGGGGCGTAGCCGAGAGTGTCGAGGGCGCCGGCGACGACTTCGATGTCGCGGGCGGATTCGACCTTGGGGATCAGGACGATCTGAGGCTTGGCGGGGTAGCCGTGGAGGGCGGCAAGGTCGCGGATGCCGTCGCGGGTGGTGGGCGAGCTGATCCGCACGCCGAGCGCGGAACGGGTGGGCGGGTTGGTGAAGAAGGCGCGCGCCATCTGGCGGGCTTCCGGCTTGGCCGTGGCCGGTACGGAGTCCTCCAGGTCGACCAGGGCGACATCCGCACCGCAGCCGTGCGCGGCAGGGAACCGGGCGCACATGTGGCCGGGGGTGATGATCCATGTTCCGGCGGGGCCAGGGGTCTGGGTCACTGCAGAGCCCCTTGTGCTGCCAGATCGCGGGCTGCGTCGGGGATCATGTCCTCCTGCCCGGCGGTGACCCGGAGCCTGCCCAGCTCGACGAACAGGTCCCAGGGGTGCACGCCCTCCTGCTCGGCGGCCGCGAGCACGGGCTTCTTGAACCCGGAGAACACCCCCGACAGCCCGGAGACCAGGCTGATGGAGTCGATCGTCGGCGGGGCCGGCATGAGGGTCCGCTCCGCGAGATCGGCGGCGTCGGCCAGCAGCCGCAGGTCGATGCCGGTGTGGTGACCCAGGCGCTCCAGCACGGCCACCAGGACCTCCAACTGCGTGTTGCCCGCACCCGCGCCGAACCCCCGGGCACACGCGTCGATCACCCGAGCTCCGGCCTCGATGGCCGCGATCGAGTTCGCCACGGCCAGCCCCAGATTGTTGTGTCCGTGGAAGGCGACCGGCATGTCCACCGCCGCGGTGATGGCGGTGATGCGGGCGGTCACGTCCTGGGGCAGGTAGTGGCCAGCGCTGTCGAAAATGCAGACTCCTTGCGCGCCGTAGCCGACCATCAGCGCGCACTGCTCGGCCAGTTCCTCGGGGCTGGCCATGTGGCTCATCAGCAGCACGCCCTGGGCCTCGGCACCGAGTTCACGGATCACGCCGAGGTGGCGTTCG
Organism: Streptomyces sp. NPDC059679; assembly: GCF_042734105.1. Classification (NCBI taxonomy): domain Bacteria; kingdom Bacillati; phylum Actinomycetota; class Actinomycetes; order Kitasatosporales; family Streptomycetaceae; genus Streptomyces; species Streptomyces sp. NPDC059679. The sequence goes on from NZ_JBHWES010000063.1 coordinate 34,385, forward strand.
GTGACGGTTGCCTCGGTGCAGTGCGCGGCGACGCGGACCACATCCACGCCGCGGCGGACAGCGTTGCGCAGGTCGCGGCTGGTGGCCCAGCCGGGCAGCATCAGGGCGGCCATTCTGCTGCGCGGGAGGGCCTGGCGGACGGTGGTGAGCATCTCGTCGTCGCTGAGCCGGCCGTGACCGACCTGGTGAGAGGAGGCGCCCAGCCCGTTGCCGTGCCCGATCTCGACCACGGGGACGCCGGCGGCGTCGGCTGCTGCGGCATAGGTGCGGATCTGCTGGGCGTTGAGCTGGTGACGGACGGCGTGCTGGCCATCCCGCAGGGTGGGGTCGTGCACGATCACGGCAGGCTCGGTCATCAGGCCAGCTCCTTCAGTCCGGAGATCGTGGCGGCGGCGTGCTGTTCGGCCGCGTGGATGGCGGCGGCGCTGATCACTTCGAGGTTTCCGGCGTGCACCGGGATCCGGCTGCGGGTCGCGGCCACCTCCACGATCACGCGCACCGTGGTCTCGGTGACGGTGCACGAGGTGACCCGGTAGCCCGGGATGACGGCCCGCACGGCCGTCTCGGCGGCTTCCACCAGTGTCCGGACCGGGCCCTGTTCGACGTCGTCGGCTGCCACCAGCGTCATGGCGATTCGGAACGGCGGCGCCGGCCGGGCGGCGGAGATGTTCAGGATGGCTTTGGCCCGCTCGGTGCCGGTGAACTGGCCGATCGCGGCCTGGGTCGTGGAGACGTACTCGTCGAGGTTGAGCCGACTTGCCCGGCCCACGCTGGCGGTCGCGGCCGTGGCCACCATTTCCACGTACGAGGGCCGGTAGCGCTGCGCGAGAGCGTGCAGGACGGGGATCGAGGCCTGGCCGCCGCAGGAGACGAGCCCGATGTGCTGGTGCGCGGCGGCCTGGTGACCGTTGACGGTCGGCACGATCAGGGCCCCGGCGCCGGTCGGTGTCAGGTCGACCAGCACCGCCCCGGTGTCGGCGAGCTTCTGCGCGTGCTCCGGGTGGTCGAAGGCGTTGGTCGCGTCGAAGACGACGTCGAAGTGTCCCGCTTCCAGCAGGGCGTCGATGCCGCCCGTCGCCGTGGTGCAGCCGAGCTCGACGGCTTGGGCCAGCCCGCGGCTGCCCGGCGTGCGACCGACGACGAGCCCGCACGTGAAGGACGGCGAGTTCTGTATCCGCTCGATCAGGTCGAGACCGAGGAGTCCGGTCCCCAGGACGGCAGTGGTCAGCATGAGTGCTCCGATCCAAGGTCAAAGATCAGCGGGTAAGACGTGCAGGTGGATGGCGGGAAGGCAGGTGGAGGTGGCGCGGAAGTTCGTGCCCGGGGTCAGGGGGAAGCTGGCGTGTACCGATCCGGCCAGGACGATGTCTCCGGCCCGCAGGCCGGTACCGAGCCGGGATAGGCGGTGTGTCAGCCAGACCAGGGCCTGGAGCGGGTCGCCGAGGATGTCGCGGCCCCGCCCGGCCCCGGCGAGGGTGCCGTTGGCTGTCGTTGTGATCTGCTCGGCGGCAAGGTCCCAGGCCGGGTCGAACGGGGCAGGCCTGCCGGTGATCACGCCCGCGCAGGCGGCGTTGTCGGCGATGCTGTCGATCAGCGTGATGTCCCAGCCGGTGAAGCAGGTGTCGAGGATCTCGAAGGCGAGGAACACCTCGGCCACCGCCGCCCGCACGGCATCCAGGTTGGCGGGCCCGGTCAGATCGTGCCCGAGCCGGAAGGCGATCTCGGTCTCGATCCTCGGGTTCATGAAGTCGCCCGTGCGCAAGCTGCTCCCGCTGGCCGCGACCATGTGGTCCAGCACGACGCCGGAGTCGGGCTCGTGGATGCCCATCTGCTCCTGCATCGCGGCCGAGGTCAACCCGACCTTGTGGCCGGCGATCCGGGCCCCGGCCCGCAGGCGCCACACCGTGCTGATCTGCTGGATGCGGTAGGCGTCCGCCAGGGTCAGCTCCGGGAAGCGCCTCGACAGCATCGGGACGGGAATGCGGGTCCGTGCTGCCTGGGCCAGTTCCTCGGCCAGCCGGATGAGGACCTCTTCGCTCGCGCCCGGGGCGGTCGGACGTCCGGCGGCGCCTTGGCTCGCGGGCATCGGCTACCTCCCGCCGGTGGGCCGAGTGGCCGCATTTGCCTTGGCGTGCAGGGCGGCGAGCACCGGCAGGAAGTCGGCCGTCGGACCGCCGAGCCCGGCGATGTCAGCCTCCGAACGGATGAAGCCGATCCTGTCCAGCTCGGGGATGCGGCCCTGCTCGACCTCGCAGGAGGCGAGCGCCGCGTGAGCGTCCTTGAGCGTGTCAGCCGGCCGGGCTGGCGCTCGGAAGTGGAAGCCGATGTTGCCCCGGTTCCCGCGGGTCACCGCCCACAACTCCAGGTCGCGGTGCGGCACCTCGAGTCCGATTTCCTCGGCGAGCTCCCGGGCGGCATGCCGGGCCAGCGCGTCCGCGTCCAACCCGGCACTGCCGGTGGGCGGCTCGATCGTGCCGCCGGGCAGCTGCCAGCGCCCGGAGCCGGCGGTCGACGCCGCCATACGCCCCACCAACAGGTGACCGTCGTTCGTCGGCTGGGCGACGGAGACGAACAGCGAGGGCGCCGGCACAGCGTGGTCAGGGTCCAGGCGCAGGACCAGGAGCCGGTAGGTGGCGCGGCACCACGACAGGACCATCGTCCCCGGGTCCTTCCACTCCACTTTGGTGCACACCACCACCGGCCCGTCGAAAAGCGTGGGGTTGGCCGAGGCCATCTCCTCCCACCTGCGGTTCATCGCAGCCCTCTGGGCGCCGGTGAGTTCCGGCGGTGCCGTCTCCACCAGGTGGAGGTCGGGGACGCCGAGGAGTTCAACGGCGGGGTTGGACAGGCTCATGTTCAACGTGATCTCCACTTCGGGCCCGCACTCGCGGACCATTCGATCGCTCGGCATCGGGGCCGCGGCCGGTGAGGCGCGGAGCCCGGAAGCTACCGCTTCGGCGGCGCGGGACGGGCAAGGCGCGAAGGCTGGGGCGAGTGAAGGTGTGCAGGGCTCAGGCCGGGCCAGCCGCGTCGTGCCCAGGGGCCTCGGGTAGCGCCGCCCGCCGTGCTGCGAGGGCCGTATCCGTAAAGCCGTCATGGAGTGCCACCACGACAGTCGCGGCATCACACCCATCCCGGGTCTCCCTCCGAAGCGCTCTGGAGTCAGGGACGGCAGTCTGGGCCCGGGGCGGCGGGTGTCATCAGGGGGCGCACCGGTGGTACTTGCCCGGCGTGTGGCGCGGCGCGTCGCGGGGAGCGTGAGGGGTTGGGAAGAGGGGAGCGCGAGGGGGCGGGACCGTGGAAGCGCTCCCTGGCCCCCAGCCGGTGCACTACTGTCGGTTATGGCATTTTCACAGCGAGAATTCGCCTGCGGTGGAGGCTGTCCATGCCGTCCGAGTCCGTGCCCGACCAGCTCCCGCAGTCCGGGGAGTCCGCGTTCTGCTACTGGTTCCGTATCTGCGGCTTCTCCAAGAAGGGGCTGGCGGCCGCCGTCACAGAACGGGCTCGTGTCGTCGGCTTTCCGCATGTCCGCCCTGATGGTTCCCGGGTGCGCGGCTGGCTGGGCGGCGAGCAGCCGCGCGAACCGGTGCCCCAGCTGCTGGCCGAGGTCTTCTCCGCCCGCTGCGGCCGCCACCTCACCCCGGCCGACCTCGGGTTCGCCGGGGCCTCTCTGGATGACCTCACCCGCTACCGGGGCCCGGCCGAGCTCCTGGGTGACCTGGCCCGTACCGCCTCAGCCGGGCTCGTACACGAGTCCCCGCCAGCGGATCCGCCCGTACCGGACAGCGAGCAGTATCGCTTCGAGATTCCGTACGACCCGGAGCGGCTGCTGACCGGGCTGCACTCCTGGGCGTACGTACAGCCCCATGGCCTCCCCGGCACTGCGACCGACGCGCCCGGCCGGCGGCTGGGCGCCGCTGACGCGGCCCTCATCGCTGACTACACCCGAGTGTTCCGGACCATGGACAACCGGCACGGGGGCGGCTCCACCCTGCACTCCGCTACTGGTCAACTGGCCTGGGCCACCCGCACGATCCGCGACGGCCGCTACACCGAAGCCGCAGGCCGGGCCCTTTTCCGCGAACTCGCAGACCTCGCCGGATGCGTCGGCTGGATGTCCCACGACGTCGCCCAGTGGCCCGCCGCCATCCGAAACCTGACCCTGGCCGTGCACGCAGCCCGCGAGAGCGGCGACGCCAACCTCACCGCCCACCTCCTGCAATGCCTCGCCCGCATCTGGGGCTACCTCGGCCACCCCGACACCGCCGCCGACTGCATCGCCCTCGCCCTGTACGGCACACGGAACTGCGCCCACCCCGTACTCCGCGCCGGCCTGTACTCCCTCGCTGCCCGCTTCGCCGCCATGCGCAACGAGAGCAGAGAAGCGTTGCGCAACGTACGCCACGCACAGGAGATCTTCAACGAGGAGACCTCTGACGAACTACCGGCCTACGTCGCTTACCTCAACCACGCGGAACTCTCCTCCACCCTCGGCGAAGTCCTGCTGTTCCTCGCCCGCACCAGCAACCACCACCAGCACGCGACAACAGCGCTCGAACTGCTCGGCATAGCCGCCGCAGAAAGAGACCCGGACCGGGCGCGGTCCCGAGCGTTCGACGCCGTCGGAGCGGCGCGAGCCTTGCTCGTCGTCGGCGACATCGACGCCGCCTGTGACGCGGGCCGCCGAGCCCTCGACGTGGGCAGCGCAGTGGATTCCACCCGGGTCCGCCGCCGCTTCCTGGACCTGGCCCGCGAAGCAGCGCCCCACGAAGCCGCTCCAGCCGTGCGCGACCTGCGTGAACAGCTCCTCGCCATCAGTGCGGAAGGCCCACGACGATGAAGCGCCCACGACCTGACCGCGCTCGTACTGGCGGCCGACGGTCGGCAGTACAGGAACTGCGCCAGGCACTGGCAGCTGTATCTGTCTAGCCGAGGAAGGCGGTCACACGCTCAATGACCTGGGCCTGCCAGGCCTGGGACTGCGGGTAGCTTGTGGTGACCCAGAGCCGAGGAGAGGGCAAGTGGAAGATCCGTCCCTGAAGTTTCAGATGATCGTGCAGAACGAGGCCAGACTGGACCGCGACCGCGCGCTGGTGGCCTTCATGCGGGCCCGCATTGCCGAACGCGCGGAAGCCGCCGACAAGCACGAGCATTTGCTCCTCGTCGGCGTGCAGCGCGTTTTGGATGCGTTCGATGCCCAGTTCGAGCACGCAGCGCAGGCCCAGCGCGCGGACGGGGTTCCCGAGTATGCTGACGCGCTCGGCTGGTCGCTGCGCTGCACGGCCTTCGCGGCCTTCTCCGGGCACCCGGATTTCCGGATGGACTTCAAGCCGTGATGCCCCGGCAAGCTCTCGCCGAACGTCCCGGCGGCGAGATTGCGCGCCCCCAGACCAGGGCGGAAGACGCCTTCGAGAAGATCAGGGAAGACCTCGGCCAGGTGGCCCCACGCGATCCCGTGACCCGCGAGCTGGGCCAGCGCCGGTACCGCATGGACATCCTGCGCGACATCTGCACGGCCGAAGCGTTCACCACTGTCATGAACTGGCTGGCGTCTTCCACGATCCCCAGCATCAACAGCAAGAGGAACTACGCCGACGATCTGCGGTTCTGGCACCAGTTCGCGAAGGAACTCGGGCACGAGCGCTTTTACATCGGCTGCATCACCCGTGGGGATGTCACCACCTGGCGGCTGAGCGAGGAGAAGCGCGAGCGGGCAGACCGCAGCATCGCGCGCCGCCTGTCCGCCCTCTCCTCCCTGACCGTCTTCGCCGCCGAGGAGTCGCAGACCTACATCCCCAACCCCGTCACCCGCCACAACCGGCCGAAGATCGACCGACACGACGAGACCACTGCCACCCCCATGCTGGAGGTCGACGAGTTTGCCGCCCTTTTCGACTGGGCGGAGTGTCTGCGCGACGTCGTGGTGATGTCCCTCGTCTACACCTTCGCCGGCCGCGTCAGCGAATGGTGCGAAGCCGATGTCACTGACTTCCGTGACGGCCGCGCCCCAGTGATCGACCTGACCCGCAAGGGCAACCAGGGCCGGCAGTGGGGCGTCCCGCCCCGGCTCGCCGAGCTCCTGGTCCTCCTCATCGACGGGAGGACCGAGGGGCCGCTGCTCCTGGATTCCGAAGGGCGGCGCCTGGACCGCCACGACGTCGACCGCATCCTGACCCGTGTGGGGAAGCGGGCTGGAGTCCTGCCCGGCCGTGACCTGACCCCGCATGTGCTCAGGGTCAGCCGCCTGACCCACATGCACGACGACGGGGTACCTCTGGAGGAGATCCAGGAATACGCCGGTCACCGCGATCCAGCGACGACGCTCTCTTACATCCGCCGCCGCGGCGACCAGGCACGCCGCGCCCGACACGCAGCCGACGGAGTCGACAAGTTCAGCACCCAGCTGGGGCGCTGGCTCGCGCTCACCGCGTGATGCCCCGCGCCGCGCCCTCACCCGGCCGAGCGGCGGCGCCGAGCGCGCGCTCTCCGGCATGGTGCCGTCATGAGTGAGAACGCCTTCTCGTGCGAGACCGCGGTAGCCATCGCCGAAGCGGTACGCCCATGGCTGGCCAAGGACACCGGCGAACCTCCACCGACCGCCGCGATCACAGCTGCACTGCGGGCCGCCGAAGCCGATCACGGCGCTGGCCAACGCGACCTGTGGGGCCACGCAGCGGGCAACGCCGCCTGCGCCATGACAGCCCAGGACAACCACAGCGCGCGCTGGCTGTGGGCCACTGCGTTCGACTACACCCGGCTGGCCGTCGCGGTCGCGGACCAGACGGCTGTCCCTCTTTCGGATAGAGCCCCGCGCGTCTCCCAGGCCGCCACAGTTTGAGCGCCTGCGTTCAGCGGCAGCCGTGGGAGCGAGGCAGGTCTCGCTGGGGAGCCTTCCAAGACGCAGCGTCAGGAGTCGTTTCACACATGGTGGTGGAGTGTGCTGAAGCAGAGTTCAGCCGACGTTTCCGGGCGCGGTTGTGGCCGCTACGGGGCGAAGCGAACCGTCACGTTCGCCCAGCCGTCCGCACTCACGTACTGCCATTCGCCGACTTCATCGGCCGTTAGCATCGCCTCGGAGTACAGGGCGCTGACCAAGAGCTTCCAGGGCTCATCTCTTTCGGCCGCTTCATCGTGCGCCAGGTCGCGTAGCGACTTGTCAGCCGCCTTGAAGATGGCGGTGCGGATATCGAAATACCGTGTGTGGTCGGCTTTTCCTGTGGTGACGCCGGATGTGCTGATGAACGTCCATTCGGCGTGCCAGGGTCCGTCAGCCATGGGCAAGAATCCGATCCGGCGAAGTGCTCTGAGAAATCCGTCTATGCCCCGCCTGCCCGCGCCCGGGGGCGAGAGAGCGCAGACAGGCGGGGACTTCCCGCCCCCTGATGCCGGAACCCACACGGGAACAGACCAAGAACCCATGGGCTCATCCGGCAACGGGGGCGGGGACCTATGCGGGGGCTATGCCTCGTTGGCGCTGGGCGTGAAGCCGGGCGATGGCCCGCAGCTGCCGCCGCTCGTACTCCGTAGCGGGGCGCACCGAGACACAGCGCGACCGCCATGCGAGGCCCGTGGGACGGGTGAGGCACACCATCGGCCCGTCGAAGTCGGCGATGGTCGCGGGCATTTCGTAATGCGAGTCGTAGACCACCATGCCGACGGCAAGACGGGGCAGGTCCCTGGCCTGCTCCGCGCCGTTCACTGCTTCCCCTTGGCGCGGCATCGGGCGCACGGGAAGGGGCATGGCGGCAGGTCGGCCCCCGGCGGGATGAACACGACCCCAGAGCGCACGTCCAGCGCCCCGCCGTACTCCGTCCACCATCCTCCGGGGGAACCCTCGTACGGGGTGCCCGCGTACGGGTCGGCCGCCTCCGTATCCGTGGCCATCTCGACTGGGTTCACTTCCGACCACCTGCCCGTCGGTGCGGGTGATTCTGCAACTCCCGGCTGCAGCTGCGGACCGTCACCGGGCTGCCCGTCTTGCGGGCCGCTTCCCGCTGCCTCGCCAGCGCCCCACAGATATGGCAGCCTTCGACCGGTGTGGGTTCAAGGGCCCCGCTTGCGGACGTGTTCACCGCCCCCCAAGGGCTCAGGGCATCGACCCCGGTGGCTGGTGCGTGGCTCACCTCGACCCCCGCCCCAGATGCTTATCGATCTGTTCGCTGAGGGCGGCAGACTGCTGCAACAGTTCCTCAAGAGTAGGGCCGTCGTCGCTGCCCTGCTGCTGCCCGCCCTGCCCGCCCGCTTGTCCCTGCTGCGGTGGCGGGGGCGTCGTCGGCGTGCTCATCTACGCCACCACCCTCACGCCATGGATCAGGCGCGGTCCGACATCGACCCCGTGCATGGCCAGCCACAACGCCCGCCGCCGCTGCCGCCTCAGCCGACGCCCCGCACGCTCCTGCCGCTGCTGCTGCCCCCGCTGCCGCTCGTGCGCGACGAGGTAGGGCCGGACCATGGCCGCCCCGTGGCCGTCCGACGGCCCCGAGATCGCCCGGAACTGGATGGTGGAGGAATCCACATGCGCCGCCGACACTGCCACTGTGGGCGCGTCGGGCACCCCCACCGGGCGTATCGTCGGCGCGTCCTGGTGCCGCACGGCAGGACGGCCGTCGGCAGCGTCGGCCGCACGGTGACGACCGGTCGACGGCAACAGCAGCCGCAGCAGCTTTTCGAAGATCCACGCGATAGCGTGATCCATGCTCGCAACCTCCACGGGGTTGGGGCCACGCCCCCGGGCCCGTTGCAGGCGGGTTGCGGGGGTCTTGCATGTGGTCAGTCGGGTATGAGAACCCGCGCCGCGTCAGGTGGTGTTGAAGCCGTGGGGATGGCTCATACCGTGTCGCCCGGCCCGGGGCGGGAGTGGTTACCACCATCCCCGGTCGGGAACACTGGGTACACATCTGAGCTGTCACCAAAAGACCTGTGTAGACAGCGAGTTAAGCGAAAGTAGGTTCGACCGGAGTGGAGCTGAACAACGAGGGCGGAAAGCTCACACCACGGGTGCGGCTGGGAAATCGGTTGCGTCGCCTACGGGAGCGGAAGGGTCTATCTCTCCGCCAACTCTCCGAACGGGTGGGCGGCTACTCACACAGCTACCTTGGCCGAGTAGAGCTAGGGGAACAGCTTCCCTCTGACGCCTTGGTAGAAGCATTAGATAAATTCTTCGACACTGATGGAGTGCTGGCTGACCTGCTGGACGCGGCGCGGGATAGCGTGATCCAGGACTACAGCCGAGCGGTTGTGACGAAAGAACGGGATGCCGTTCGCATCCAGGTTTTCACAAGTAGCGTAATCCCTGGATTGCTCCAGACTGAAGATTACGCGCTGGAGCTGTTCCGCACCGGTATGCCTGGAAAATCAGAGGACGAGCTGAGGGCAAGCGTTGATGCCCGTATGAAGCGGCAGCGTATTTTCGAGGCGCAAGAGCCACCCTTTTATTGGGCGATCATGGATGAAGCGGCACTAAAGCGCCCTATAGGGAGTAGTCGGCACATGTCCGCGCAACTGGAATCTGTCATCCAAGCCAGCGAAAACCCCCATATTACGGTTCAGGTACTTCCGTTTGCTCAAGGGGCGCATTCCATGCTAGGAGGTAGTCTGATTCTCCTGGCCTTGAAGGAGGGCGGGACGGTCGGCCTGGTCGAGAGCTTCAAAAATGGTGAATCGGTAGAATCACCTAAGAGGGTAGCTGAGCTTGTGCAGCACTTTGAAATCGCGTGCTCAAAGGCGTTGCCTGAGAATGAATCTCTCGATCTAATCCACCAATATCTGAAAGAGTACAGAAATGAAGGTTAGGCGTATTCCTGAAGCGTCTATTCTGGGCACGTGGCGCAAGTCCACATACAGCGGTTCAGAGAACGGGGATTGTGTCGAGGTCGCCGACGGTTTTCCTGGCGCCGTCCCTGTACGTGACAGCAAGGACCCGCACGGCCCAGCGCTCGTTTTCGAGTCGTCCGAATGGTCGTCGTTCGTGTCGGCCATCAAGCGCGGGGAGTTCCCCGACACCTGACCCACGCAGCAACCAGCCACCGAAGCGAGCGGCCCCCGATCGGGGGCCGTCGTCGTGTCGGCATGCTGCCGCGCCGCCCGCGTCCGGCGACGCTCGGTGCCTCACCAGACTACGCGGGCGGACTCGACAGCGTCAGGCCCTCTCCGGTGCGGGACCCGGGCCGTCACACCTCCCGGCCGCCCGGCGGCCGCCAGGTCGCCAGGAACGCGGCCAGGGCCTCCCTCTGCCGGGCTTCCTCGGCCAGCACCTCACGCAGCCGCTCACGGTCGAGGTGCGACCGGACCGCCGCCATGACCAGGCTCCGCAGGTCGGCCGGCTCCAGCGCCTCCACCTCCCATTGCACCGGCCGGGCCGGATCGAGCCCGTGCCGCTCGGCGAAGGCCGGCCACCTCGGATCGGTGCCCTTGCCCACCGCCGGCAGAAGTCCGTACCGGTTCACCTGATCAACGGTCAGCGCCACTCGTTCCACCACCTCCCAGCAGCCCGCCGTACGGTCCACCCAGTCTCGTTCAATGGCCTCCCCGGAGGCGTCCAGGTCGCCGACGTAAAGCAACCGCGCCGGCCGAGGATCAAGGGCAGCACGCTCCCTCACCAGCGCGGCGTACGACTCCGAGGCAAAACCGCGCACCACCAGGACGGGGATGCCCAACGGTCCAAGCCAACCGGCGAGTTGAACCCTCAGCGTGTCCTTTTCCGCGCAGACCCACAGGGCTTCCGCCTGGCCGGCCGTGCGGTCGAGGCGGAAGAGGTCGGGCACCGCCGCCAGCAGCTTGCCCACGTCCGCGTAAGCCGACGGCTGGTGGATCTCCCGCATCGCGTCCACCAGGTCCGGGAACCGCCCCTCTCGGCGAGCACGCGCCAAGTGGGAGGACAGGCGCCGGTACATCGAGGCCCGGTTGGGCAGCGCTCCCGCCGAGATCAGCCGGTACCAGACCTGGCGGAGCGTGACCCCGCCGTCGTACTCGGCGACCACGGCCCGAGCCCGTTCCTCTACCTCAGACCAGCGCACCCGCATACCGGTACTTGTACCGCGTCGAGGCCCCTCGGGCCGGTACCGCTCGACCCGCCTGCCCGCATCCTTGACGACTGGACCGAGTTCAACGCCGCGGTGCACGCCGCCCGCCGCGAGGCGGACCGGTTCCGGCCCCGGCCCGACGTGGACCACGGGATGGCCGAGGAGATGGTGAGGGCGGCCCTCGCCGTGGCCGGGGTGTTCACCCCGCCCCCGGTCCTCGCGAGCCTCGATGCGGAATGCTGCACCGCCCTGTGTCTCCCCTTCGACGCTGAGCAGTTCGACGCCGAGATCTTCGGTGTGTGGCAGCAGTGCGCCGGAGAGCCGGGGCATGAAGGCGATCACGAGGGCGATGTGGGGTGGGCGGATGGCGTGCCTGGCACCGTGCCTGCCCGGCCCGCGGCCCGGCATCGGACTTTCGCCAAAACGGCCGTTTTGGCAAGCAATGGGCAGGCCAAGGGACTGCTGGGATGGTCTGCTTGTCCTGGGCCGTGACTCGGGTGGAGGGCGATGGTTGCAGTGTGAGCAGCAGACAAGCCGCCCGAGTGTCGCCGAAACGCTGACGTTCAGCTGTCCGGGCGCCAGCGTCTTTGAGACGTCTACGGCACGCGTTTGATGCCGGCCGCGAGCTCCCTCATCTCTTCACCGACGTTGGCCCCGGCCATGTGCTCCGCCAGGAAGTCGTGGCTCTGTGCGGGCAGGCTGCCGTGCTCGAGCCCGACCTGCAGGTAGGCGCCCGCGATAGTGGCCTTGATCACCTGCTCCGAACAGGTGGCCAGGAGGAGGCTCTGGAACAGCTGAGCCGTCGGCTCGTTCCCCGCGGCAGAGGCGTCGACATGGGCCCGGAACAGCAACGCGGCGCGCAGTTCCTCCCTGAGAGCCTCGCGGTCTCCGGGGCCGTCGGCCGCCTCGGCGAGCAGATGATCCTCGATCTTCCGGGCCTGCTCCGTGTCTCCGGCTTGGAGAGCCACCAGGAGTGCCCTCGCCTGCCGAGTCTCGTAGATGTCCGGCAACTTCATCTTCGGGCCCCCTTGTCTCAATGATCCTCCACGAGCGTAGACCGCCCCGGGGCTGCCGTGGCCGTGATGCGCGAGAACCGGCCTGATTCGGCGTATGGGACCCGCATTCGCGCGCTATCGCGACTGTTCCCTCTGAAACCATCTGGCCCTGGCCCGTACCTGTGACCTGCGGCGGCCAGACCAGTTGAGACATGGGCAAGCTGGAAATCTCAGTTGATGTAGATCCTGCGTGACGAGATATCGGGATGTGCCTGAGTTGGTTCTGGTCCAGCTCCGCACGGGACAGCTCCGAGGATGGGAGGATTGGGGATAACGAGTCCTACAGGTGAAGGAGAGCGGATGCTGCCTGCGAGCGCCGTCGATGACGCACGTTGTCCGGCCGTCGGACAGCTGCATTTGCTGGTGAAAAAGGTTCTGGCCGACCCAGAGATCAGCAGGAGCAAGAGTCTGACGAATCAGGTCCGGTGGGTCGAGAAGACCCTGATGTTGGCCCTGGCCCGCGAGGACTTCCGTACGTATTACGGGCAGTCGCTGCGGGACCTGCTCGGCCCCGGAGCGGCCGCGGTCTGTCGCCTGACCGAGGAAGGTGAGCTGCGGCTGGCGCAGTTGGACACCGACCCGAAGAACGTGCTCTCGTCTCAGCGCCGCAGGTCGAGCATCCTGCGGCGGCTCGCCGCCGCGGCTGACGTACCCAGCGGCGCGAAGTCCTACCCGAAGCCGCCGCCGAAGCCGACCCTGCCGTCCTGGGCCCGCAGCGAGTTGCACAGCCGCCTGGAGAAGGAGGTCGAGGCCCGTCCCTCCGACCCGGGCCGAGCCCGCCTCCTGGTAGTCATCGGGCTGGTGCTGGACACCGCCGCCCGCGCCGGAGAGCTGTGCTCCGTGGACATCGAGGACCTGGCGCCGGATCTGTCCTGGGTGAAGATCACCCGCAACCCGCAGGCGGATGCCTCCGACGCGCGGGCGACCGAGGTCTGGCCCCTGTCGCCTATCACGCAGGCCGCCGTGGCGAACTGGCTGCCCATTCGCGCGCGCCTGACCGAGGAACTGGAAGGCGGTGCGCGGGCTCTGCTGGTCGTGCTGACCGGCAATCGGGGCCCCAACGGCCACGGCATCTACAAGAAGGGAATGCCGCTGCGGCCCCACGGCCTCGCCGACGCCTACCGGGCCCACGTCAAGGCGCTGAAGGCCGAGGTGACGAACCGAGGAGAGGCAGGCTGGGAGCTTCCGCAGCGGATGGAGCAGCTTCGCCGCGGCGTTCAGGAGCGCCGCAGCCAGTACGCCACCGGACGGCGCGAGGGAGCCAAGACCCCTAAGTGGGGGCCGGCCGTAGTACTCGGGCCGCTCCATGACGGGAAGAAGACGGCGGCCGCGTTCGCCAAGGCCGTCCAGGCCGTCGATGCTCTCCACCAGGCCCGCACGGCGGCCGGGGACGAGACCGACCCGAAGGTGACACGTGCCCGGCGCACCCTACGGGAGGCAACCCGGGCCGCCTGGGCGCGGTCGGACCACGCCACTGTCCTGAAGCTGCTGCGCCAGGCCAAGCTGGCCACCGATGATCTGGCGGCCGCTGGATACCAGGAGGAGCTGCTGGACGCCCTGGAGCGGTCCTGAGAGGGGTCCCATACTGCTCGCGGAAAAAGACAACGCTAAGCGGCCCAGCTCAGGGGCCTGGTTACACCGAGTCGTCTCAACTCAGCAACCGCGAGAACCGTGAGGGGAACCGATGATTCGCGACGCCGTGACCTGCGACCGCGACGGCTGCATGGCCGTCTATCTGGAGCGCGACGACATGCCGGAGGGCACCGAGTTCGAGGACGCCATCGAGGCGGCCGGGTGGGTCTCCCGCCCGGCGGTCCTGGTGCTGCCCGGTCACCCGGACGCGCCGGACGTGCTCGGGCACCTCTGCCCGGCCTGCGCCGCCGGACGCGGCCCGGTCCTGGAGCTGGGCGAATGCCCGACCTGCACCGGCCGGACCACCCACCTGCCCCAAGGCGAGACGTGCGAGTACTGCGGCACGAAGCTGGCCTTCCCGCTGGGCGACCCCCGGGAGAACTGACCACCCCGATCGCCTACTAGGACTGACGCCCACGACACGAGTGTTTACAGCCAGAGCCAGGCCGGCACACACGGCTCGCTCTGCTCAACGATCTAGGCCCGATACCGTCACGGCGGCGTCGGCCCGTTTGCCAAAACGGCCGTTTAGGCAAACGGTGGGCTGGTCGGGGCTTGCTGGAGCGGTCTACTCGTCGTCTGCTGCCGTGGCGAGCAGGCCGCCGAGCTGGATTTTGACGAGTTCCAGGGCGGCGCGGGTGTCGTCCAGTGAGATCGAGAGCAGGTCGGAGTGCTCATCGGTCGCCTGCTTCAGGGCTGTGAACCGCTCGTACAGCTTGGCCGCTTCCTTCGCCTTGCCGCTGCGCTGGGCCGCGGCGATGTCCTGGGCGAGCTGGTCGAGTTCGTCCTTTGCTTTGGTCGTGAAGGCGGTGATGATCATTTCACGCATCTCGTCCTGGTCCGGGAGCGGGACGCGCACCAGGTGGCTGTCCTGGCCGAAGCGTTTGATGAGGGTGCGCAGGGCTCCCAGGGTCTGGGCGTGCTGGCGGTGGACGAAGTAGACCCCTCCGGTGGGACGCACGCGGATCGCGCTCAGGTGCTCGACGTACCGCCGGACGACGGAGCGCAGCTTGTCGCTGGTGAGGTAGGTGCAGCGGCGCTGATATGTGTCGTGGAGGTCTGTGAGCATCTGCCGCACGGTGGTCTGCTCGGCCTCGGGGAGGCGGGCGATGGCCGCATTGTTCGGCTGGATCTCCAGTGTGCCGGCCCCCTCAGGGCTGCCCTCGGTGTTGTCCCGGTGGAAGATGCAGGTGGCGAGGCGGGTGTCGTACTCCAGGCTGGTTGCTTCCTCGTCGCGGACTTCCCGTACGACGTGCCGGACGATCTGCCCGCCGTCGCGCCGGACCGGGCGGACCATCAGCGTGGCGGAGTTGACCAGCTGGTTGCGTCCGCGGCGGCGTCCGTGGCGGCTGGCGGGGCCGGTGGCTCTGGGATCGTCCAGGGGGTAGGCCACGCGGACCCCGTCGGGGCCGGTGACCCGCTCGAAGGCGTCGACGTTGCGGAGCGGGGGCGGCAGGAGCGCCTCGTCCAGGTCCAGCTCGCGGAACCAGCGTGCAAGGTCGTCCCGCGTGACCTGGCCGTCGAAGATCGAGTAGAGCACCAGGTGGCCGAGGAGCGGAGCCCCTTCCGCGTCCATCGACTCGGCATAGCTGTCGAACACCGCGTCACCGGTCTTGAGTTCGGCATCCTGCGCTGTTGAGGGCTGGGGTACGGACATGAACGGCTCCAGAGCGAAAACGGGCGTTTTAGATGGGGAGGTGCGGGGCGGGAGGGTGCGGGCGCTCAGATCATGCGGAAGATGTCGGCGACGGCGTGCGGGTCTGTCAGGTCGTCGAGGCTGCGGAGGTTGTCGCACAGTGCGTCGAGCACGGAGCCGGGCCCGGTGGCGGGTCCGTTGCCGATGGCGATGCCGAAGCATCGGAAGTCCAGTGCGTGCTTGGCCGCGGTCCAGGTGCGCATCCACTCCTCGGTGATGTCGCACTGCCCATCGGTGATCATGACGATGTCGCCGCGCTGGCGTCCCGCGTCGTTGAACTCGGCTTCCAGCAGCTCGACGGCGGCCGAGAGGGGGGCCTGGTAGTCCGTGCCTCCGCCGTAGAAGTGTTCGGCGAACTCGATCACATCGGCGATGGGGGCGGGTTGGTCGGCGGGGAAGCGGTGGACGCTGACTTCGTCCTGCGAGGCGAACAGGATGCCGACGAAGTCGCGCTTGGTTTGCCGGGCCTGGTCCAGGAGCGCCAGGGCGGCCGCTTTGGCCCATGCTTCGCCGGTGATGCCGCCTGGCTGTCCGTCGGCGGGGGTGTCCATGGAGTAGGAGCAGTCCACGCAGGCGATGATCGCGCCCTGCCCGGTGGGCTGTTCGCCGCGGCTGTCGTACAGCATCAGCCGGGCCTCGGCATACCGGGCGGCGAACACCGGGCGCATGGCCGGGATGCCGAGGTGGATCAGCTCGGAGGGGATGACGCGTGAAAGATCGTCGCCCAGCGTGATCCCGACGAGCTCGCCGGGCGCGTTTTCCACGCGGCGGGCCCGCTCGCCGAAGGCCATCTGCCGGAAGCGGCCGATCAGCTCCGCGAACCGCCCGAGCCGTCCCGAGCGCAGCCGCTGGGCGAGCTGGGCGCGCTGCTCGAACGGCATCCGCTCCAGCTGGCCGGGCTCCACGCCCCACGCCCGCATCAGCGCGGCTTCCTCGCGCGTGGCGTCGGCGGCCTCGGCCAGGGCCCGGCGGACCGCCCCACGGATTCCGGGGGCGGCCGCGGCGAGGGCCTGCGCTGCCTTCTGGGCGGCCTGCTCGGCTTCCCGGTCGGCGTCCTCGGCCCGGCCGATGGCCTGCCCCACGGCGTCGGCTTCCTCGTCGGGCACGGCGCCCTCCTCGTCCGCGGCCTCGGTGGCCTGCTGGAGCGCCTCGGCCACGGCGTGCGCCGCTTCCTGTGCGGCGTCCTCGGTTTCCTTGGCCTGCTGGGCCTGCTCGCGGGCGGTGCGGGAGTCCTCCAGCGTCCGGCGTAGGGCGTCGGCCTGGGCGAGGACGGCCATGGCTGCGGCGTACGGGTTGCCGGCGGTCTCGCGGTGCAGCTCTTCGAACTCGGGGCTGGTCATGATCGAGGTGATGACCTGGTGGTTGACCCGCCGGGAGGGGGCCATCTCCGCGCGGCCGCGGACCTGGGGGGTGACCTTGTAGGCGGCGAGGAACACATCGCGCAGCAGGTCGTCGGTGTAGTCGTACCGCTCGTTCAGCTCCTCAGCGAGTTCCTGCAGTGCGGGCGCCTGGTCGTGTGTCTCGTGCCAGGCCATCTGATCGAAGCGGTCGGCGACGACCGCGCCGGTCGCCTTCGGCTCGGGGGGAGACTGGGCCAGGCCCAGCCACCTCCCGGCCCTGCTCGCCAGGTCTTTGAGCTTGCTCAGGGTCTTGCCCATGGTGCTCGTTCCTTCCGCTGCTCAGAGCTGGGCCTGGACCATGGATGCGTCGACCCCGAGCGCCTCGGTCAGCACGCGGGCGTGGACGGCGCGCTGCCGGGTGATGACCCGGTCGATCGAGATGGTGGAGCGCCCGCTGGCCTGTGCCTCCTTGTGGAGCTTCGCCAGCTTCTTGCCGGCCCGCGCGAGTTTGCCGTTGGCCTCCTTGATCGCCCAGTTGGACAGGGCCTCTTTGGACTGGCCTGCCTTCGCGTCCAGCTGTGCCTCCAGCTCCTCGATGGCGTCGGCGAGGTCGAGTGCCTCCCGGGCATCGGGGTTGACCATCTGGAGGACTTCGCGCTCGACAAGCGGGCGCTGGGCGGGGGAGTCCCACAGCACGTGGGTCAGCACGGTGAGGTCGCTCTCGCCGACCGCGTCCCGGCCGTCGAGGAACGCCGATGCCTGGAGCAGCCGGACGGACTGACGCCATCGCCGGTCTGAGGAGACCAGTTCCTTGCGGCGCAGGGCGGCCCGCAGGGTGCACAGGGCATCCACGATCAGGTCGGGGACGTCCACGGCGGGGACGTCCGCGGTCACCGCGTGCTGGAGCTCCGGCAGAGTGATCGTGGTCCGTGACAGCGCGGCCTCTGCGGCGACGGCGGAGCGGATGAGGGCGGCGAAGTTCGACGGGTCGGCCAGGTAGCCCACCTCCATACGCACCAGGAGCCGGTCGTAGATGGCCGCGGACTCCTCGCCGGAGGGCAGTTCGTTGGACGCAGTGATGGCGCTGATCAGCGGGCAGCAGATCGGGGCGCCGCCGTTCTCCGGGTGGTAGAGCCGCTCGTTCAGCAGGCCCAAGGTCTCATTCAGCGCGGCGGCGGAGCACTTGAAAATCTCGTCGATGAACGCGACATGCGCCGTCGTCGCGCGGCCGTCGTAGACCTGGCGGTACTCTCCCTGGCTCAGCGCCGCGACATCGATCGGGCCGAACATGCGCGTCGGCGCCGTGAACTTGCTCAGCAGGATCTCCCACAGGTTCGCGCCCTCGATCCGGCCCGTCAGCTCCCGCGCGAGCTCGCTCTTGGCCGTCCCCGGAGGACCGAGCACCAAAGAGTGCTGGCCAGCCAGCATCGCCACGACCAGCGTCCGCACGACATCATCACGCTCGTAGAAGCGCCCGGTGACCTCCTCCGTGATCGCGCGCAGCCGCTTCGCCGTATCGAGCGCGTCGGTCTCTGCGGCCATCGCCAACTCCTCCGTCACACAATCCAGACTCACGGTGAGGGACAGCACAGTAATGGGAGAGAAACAAAAACGGACGTTTTTGCTTGGACCGTGCCGTGTCCAGATCGAGCATGTCAACTTACGTCCATGGAAATCGTCCCGCAGAGGGATCCTGCGTACGGCCGGGTGCACATCCAGTAGGGCCACCGCGGCCGCGTCTGCGAGAGGCCGATCGCTGCCGAGCCCTGCGTCAGGTACGCGGTTCGGGTGGGTCCTCAGAACTCACCGAGGATCCGGAGGGAGACATGCCAGCGGTTGGGGTCTACCTGCTCCACTGCTGTGGCTGTGGCCTGGCGAAGGTCGTCCTCGTAACTGTGGTCGATCCAGGCGAGGACCCGCAGCTCGGCCTCGGACCTGCTGCCGGCGTCGATCGCGTAGGTGGTGGTTGCCGAGGCCCAGCCCTCATCCGGATGCTCGAGAACCGTCTCGCCGACGCGCTCGGCGCTCCAGGCAGTCTCGGGATCGTTGGGGACTGACGGGAGGGTCACCGGGTACGTGGTGGGCACAGCGGACTCCTGGTTTCTCTGTTGCTGCACGAGCCTGGATGAACTTCAGGCAGTTGTTCATGTTGAGCCGCACTTCGCCGCAGCTTTGGGAGCACGGGGTCCTTGACGGGGTCTACCGCTCGCGCAGCTCGTACGGATTGATCTCCCCGTACTGGTCGTCGGCCTCTGTCAGGTCGAAACCCTCTTCCCACTCCTCGGTCTTCAGCCAGTTCACCGGGCCGCCAGCCCGGAACTGGGACTCCCAGCGCGGCTCGCCCACGCAGAACGCGTGCACCTCGGGCTGGTCGTCGCTGTTCCGGCGGACGAATTCCTCGTCGTAGATGAGGAAGTGGCCCATGTCGTCGCGGTCCTCGCGGACCTCCTCGGGCAGGGTGACCACCCGGGTCACCCTGTCGTCGTCGCAGTCGACTTCGACCATGATCGGCATCACGTACCGGACCCACCGTTTTGCCACCAGCCCCGCCCTTCGCATTACGCAGTCCGGCGGCACGTTATCGGGACCCGACCCCTCCAGGGGAATCATCCCCAGAGCGTCACCCTCGGCTACT
Organism: Streptomyces sp. NPDC059679; assembly: GCF_042734105.1. Lineage (NCBI taxonomy): Bacteria > Bacillati > Actinomycetota > Actinomycetes > Kitasatosporales > Streptomycetaceae > Streptomyces > Streptomyces sp. NPDC059679. The sequence goes on from NZ_JBHWES010000063.1 coordinate 53,764, forward strand.
GGTCACCTCGCTGTAGCTTCGGGATGTCGCACAAATCAGCGGGGGCAGGGCGCGGTAGTCGTCGTTGTCAGGTGCGGGTGGGTGCGATGTAGCGGCGCATGCCGACCATGAGGGCGAAGGCCAGCAAGAGCCCGGCAATGTGGGAGCCGCCGACGACCGCCATGGCGGTGGTGCCGGTGAGGTCCTGGCTGTGGGTGATGGTCTGACCGGTGGCGTAGCAGGCGCCCCAGATGATCAGCATGGTCACGGCCAGGATGACGACGCGTGCGCCGACGGGGAGCCATTCCGCTCCCTTGGAGGGGCCGATCTTGGTGTTGACGTGGGCGATGTGGGCGGCCAGGGCCTGGCCGGCAGGCCCGCCTGGGCGAGGTGGCCCGGAAACGGGCCGTTCCGGCAACGGTGGAGGCGTCCTCGTCGATGACGACCGCCGGCAGGTGACGTCCATCGTCGATGGCGAACTGGTCGAGCACGGCATTCCTCCTTCGTCAGTTCTGGACGGTGGCGCTGGTGACCAGGCCGACCGTCTGGCCAGCCTGACGCTTGACGGTACCCGCGAGCCTGGTCGAGACGCGGCCGCCTGGCGACGGTGCCCGGGGCGATGTCCAGTCGTCCCTCCCCGCTCCCGGGACAGGCCAAAGAGGTCAACTCCCGCCCCACCATAGCCAGAAGCCGCACAAGCCCCGCTGAGCGCCCGGCAGGCGGTGGTGCGAGGAATCGGGCCCGGAGGCGCTGAGCGTCCGCGAATGCCCATGCCAGGACCCTTCTTGGGGGTTTGAGGCCCGAGGATGCCGTACTGCCTTCAGAGCTAGGCGCCTTGTTCTTGTAGGTCGCCGCGCGAAGCGCGCCCTTTCTGTATCCCTTCCACGGGGGGAAGCTGCCGACGGTGGGGTGGGGGAGCACGGACGAGATGCAGTGCGGATGGGTGGGGCGGGGCCTGCTCAGCCCCGTATGGCGGGGAGGGGTGCCCACGGGCGTTGCCCAGCCCCGCCCCACCCATCCGCCCCTCTTCCGCGCCTCCGGCGCGCTCTCTCTCCTGAGGGGGATAACGAGTCCTCGCACCACCGAAAATCGCCCCGGCCCGCCGCTGCGCACCTCGAGTGCGGCGCCGTCGCCGTGGGTCAAGGCCGGTGCCCACCGGTCCTCACCACGGTAGTAACGCACGGGACGTCGCTACTACGTCGCGGAGACTCGTCGCGCCTGGTCAGTGGGGGTGTCCCGAGGGGGAGTGGGCCGAGCAGGCCCACGGACCCGAGGGAGGAAGGGTGCTGCCGGGACTCGTTATCCCCTGGCCGGCTCGAAGGCCGTACAGGGCGCGCACGGCCGAAGGCCCGCCTCCCGAGAATCAGGGAGATGGGCCTGGGCAAAGCGGGTCCGCAGCAGCGGTCAACTACGAAGGTCTGGGTTTCGGTTCTTCGCGACGACTAGGTCTCGCCAGGTCTGGCCGTACTCGGCGGCATAGTCAGGATGCTTGTCCCAACGTCGGGAGATGTGCCGCAGGGTCTCCCACGCCTCCTCCGCCCTGGCCTGACGCACAGCCTCGTCGGGATGCGAACGGAGGCCGAGCCGGAGCAGGTCACCGACGGACGCCGCCCTGCTGGCCAAGTACCTCAGAGCGTCCAAAGCATGCGCCACGTCACTCCCGGCCGGCAGGCCCGCCTGGGCTTCGTCCAGGCGGGCCTGGACGAAGGTGTCGATGCGGTCGTACATCTCAACGTCAATCTTCTGTGAGACAGCATCGATGTCGGTCTTGGTGTTCTCCATCGAGACAGGCTCCTTCTTCGGTGGGCGTCCCGGCCCGGCTCGGGTGCGGGACGCCCGTACGTCGTGGGTGAAAGCTACGCGGCCGGACCGCCGTCGGCCCCGGCGAGCGGGGAAGTCCCGCCCCGGCGCCAGCGGAGAGCGGGAAAGGCGAAGGCCCGCGCCTCCCGATCCGGGGGCGCGGGCCTTGAGCGCAGAAAAGGTCAGTCGATCGGTGTGGGCACCGGGAGATGCCGGACGGTCGCGAGCGGCCGGTCCTCCTTCTCCAACGGAGCTCCGTCCCTGCCGATGGCGAGGGCCTCGTACACGGCCGGCCCTACCCGATAGGTCTGCACACCCACGAGTCGGCCCGCGGGCTCAAGCCACGCATCTGCAAGGAGAGCGTTGACGGCACGTGACGTTGCCGAGGTGCTCATCCGGAGCTTCCCACCGATCGCGGAAGCGGACTCATCGACGCGGTGGCCGAGAGGGGCCCCCGTCGCGACGTACATCAGGATCTTGGATGCGGCGGCGGGTAGGTCTCCCGACTTGCACAGCAGCTCGTGCAGCTGCTCGCGGTTCAGCCAGTATTCGGCGTCCAACTGCTCAGCCGGGGAGCTCATCACTTGACCTCCTTGGAGGGCCGCGACTTGGCGGGCTCCGGCTCGGGTGCCGGGATTACAGGATGCCTCATGTCCGCCACCGCCTTCACCTGCTCCTCAGCGGGCCCGTCGTATCCGAAGCGGCCGTTCAGGCGGTACAGGGTGACCTTGGCCATCGTGCCAGCCTCCAAGAGGAAGCCACCTGCGTGGAGCTTCTTGACCGACTTCGAGACCGCCCGGGGGTTCATCCCGAGCTCCTGGCCGATCTGGTCGAAGGTCATTTCCACACGGGCTGCCCTCTCGCCCGAGTTGAAGAGGTAGAAGCCAAGCACATCCCGGTCGTTGCGGTCATAGCCCGAGTCCTTGCGCCACACCGCCGCGCCCATCTCCTTGGAGACGTTCATGTGGCGGCCGCGCCAGCTGTACCCGACGGGAGGCCTCTTGGCGAGTTGCTCATCCTCGAAGCCGGGCAGCATGTCGACGTGCATCAGCTCGCCAGTCTCGCGAACGACTCCGGTGCGCCTTGCCATAGCCTCCCACCTCGGGTTTTCCCATGTACGGGAATCAGTGCGCGCCACCTTACACACCCTTCCCGGAATCGGGAAACGCCCAGCATCTCGCTTGGCGTGTCGCGCACGAGACCGTTTCCCGATATCGGGAAGGGTGGTGCAGCAACGTACATTCGTCTGTCGGGATACGTACAGATCAAAACGCTCTGACCTGCGGGAATGATCTTCGCCTCTAAATACGTAGTAGATGCCGCAGACGACGTGCGGGATGGATGCGCCGTCGGCGCGTTCATCCCGCACCGGCCGTCGGTCATGGTTCCCCCGGCGGGGGCCGAGGGCCGTAAGGCGGCTTCGCCGCGCGTCAAAAGGCAAAGCAGGTCGATCTGAGTCTTGCGCCGCTCAGCAGGTTCCGGGGGTTGGGCAGCCAGTTGAGCCGGGCGATGGTCGGGTCACGCGAATCGCTCACGGAAGCCGTTCCTCACCGTCAGCTCTGCTGCACCTGAGTATCGGCCTTGTGCTGTTCCGGCTCCCACGTCGACGTCAGCCCATACCAGTCACCTCAATGCACCTGATGACGGCTACTGGCCTCAGGTGGTGCCGGAACCACGATGGTGACCAGCCACTAATCCCTGGGGCAACTGCCCAGTGAGGGCCCCCTAGGGCCCGAGGGGTCAACCGCGTGGGCCCGTGGAGCTTGCGGAACGGGCCTGCGCGGTTGAGGGCAGGCGGCAGTGGCTGGTCCAGCGCAGCCGAAAGGCGCTGGTGGGGGGTGCGGGGGGAGGCGCCCCCCGCGCGGTGGCGGGTCCAGCGCCGCCTGGGCGCTGGCGGGGGTTCGGGGGCTGGCCCCCGCAATCGCGCCAGCGGCGCGATGCACCACCTACTGCTGCACATTCCTGGTCGCCTGACGAAATGGGCAGGAAGGCGGTGGGGCCTCGAAGGTAGTTCTTCGAGGCCCCACCAACAGCACGGGTCAGTCGACGGAGGAGTGCGGGGGCCGGGTGAGGACGACGGACCGGCAGCGGACGCACAGTCCGTCACTCCCGACGCCGGGGCTTTCCGTGGGGCAGCCTGTTCCATCGTGCCCCGGGCACCCACGCCGCTCCGTGGACATCAGGGCAGGGATGGCGGCAGCTGCTGAGTGGCCGGTGCGATCTGCGGATGCAGCCAGAGCTTCAGTTCTGATCGCTACTTCCTCCAGCTCCCTCCTGATCGCATTGGCTTCGGTGTGGACGGCGAACCGGGCAGCCAAGGCCTGCCCTACCGAGTTCGCCCCGGCGGCCGCTGCCTCTCGATATGCCTGGTCCACGACTTTCCCGAGACGCTCGCGAACCTGGACCGTGTCCCGCCCGGCGCCGAGCGCGGCGTAGTCGGCCAGGGCCCGGTCGACAAAGGCCGCAATGTCCCGCTGGGCCCCCTCCAGCGTCGCGGTGCACTCAGGGCACGGCTTGCCGGCCGTGCCCCGGTCCCGCTCGCAGTACGGGCAAGCCCGACGCCGCACTTCGTCCGCCTGCTTCTCGGCCGCGGCCCGGCGCTCCGCGTGGAAGTCCTTCTCTCGCTCGATGCAGGTCCAGCAAGGGGTTCCGTCGTCAAGCTTTCCGTCCTCACAGCGTGAGGACGGGCAGGGTCCGGCCTTGACCATCGCGATTGCGGCACCTACGGGTTTGGCCAACCTCCCGTCTGCCACCAGGTCCGCGTACTGGTGGGTGCTCCAGCGACGCTGAACACGTGCTACCAGCCGCTCGACCTGAGCCTCACCCCGGCCACCAAGTTCCGCCTGGATGGCGTTCACGAGGCTCTTCGGCCGGTCAGTGCGCGCCACCGTCATCATCGCCTCCCGCAGCCGGGGCGGGTACGCATTCAGAACCTGCTGCACTTGAGCGGTGACAAGAACGGGCTTCCGAGTGGACTTGCTTTGCGGCGCCTTGGCGCTGCCGGTCGCGGCAGCGCCGCTTGAGGTCCCGCGTGCGCTACTACCGGTAGAAGGCCTACGGCCGTCACCAGCGCTTCGCGCCGAAGGCGCCCCGGGGAGGTTTGAGTGGGGAGGTTTAACAGGGGAGGTTTGGGGGTCTGTCAATCCCCCCTGCTGGGACTGAGAGTCCCCCCTGGTGGGTCTGTCAGTCCCCCCTGGTGCGGGAGCGGAATCCGGCTTCGTGAGGGGGGACTTTGTGTCCCCCCTGGGAGGGGTGGATTCCTGCTTTGTGCGAGGTTTTCCCTTGTCAGAGCGCTCTCTGCGAGTCGGAGCAGGCACGATGTCGGGGCGGTTCTCCGGAGTGAGGAGACCTCGGCCCCGCCGCCGACGGGACTCGTTGATCTCGTCCACGTCCGGGAACCAGCTGTACGGGATGAGCAGGTCGTAGACCTTCGGCCGGTAGCGCTTTTCGATGTACTGCGCGGCCCGCTGGTCGCCCAGGCCGATCAGCTTGCGGTCGACCAGCTTTCCGAGCTTCCGCTGAACGGTCTTCTCATCACAGATCGCGTCCTTCGCCAGGGTGGCTTTGGATGGGAATGCGTCGCATCCATCCTCGTCGGCGCGCTCGGCGAGGGAGATCAGGATCAGCTTTTCGGTCGTATCGGCGACGGGGGCGGCCTTCATCGCCCAGAGCATCGGGGTGAGGCTCATCGGCTCACACCCCATCGGGTGGCGATGAAACCGCAGTTCGTCGGGTATGTGGATGGGTGGTGCTGGAGTGGCAAGAGTGCTTCCCTTTAGAGCGTTTCGGGGAGCCTCATTGGCCAGATAGTGGGCAAGCTGCGTGATCACGTGCTGCCGCGTCTATTCTGGCGCTACTGGCGTGTGGCAACACGCCAGTAAGAGGCCCCACCTGTGGGTGTGGGTCGATGCCCCCTCGGGGGCGCAGACTCTGGGCGAGTCGAACTTTGGTGGCCGTTCCGCTTGTCGGGGCGGCCACCAGACTTTTCAGCTGGGTGGGGCGGTGTGCCATCTGCGGCCGAGGCCGGAACATGGTGGCTGGCTGTTGGGCGTGGTGCTGCTCGAAGGATGCTGTGGTGATATCGCCTGAATCCGTACGCTCATCGAAAGCGCACCTCCCCGTGGTCTAGGCGCGGCGGAACGTGCGGAACGACAGGCCTCTTCGGGGGCCTGTTGCGTTTGAGGCGAATGCTCCTCCTCGCACGTTCTATCCGACCACACGCACCGTAACCGGTGTGTCGCCGGGTGGACCAAACCGTTAGCAGGCGGCCCCAGTTGACTCCCATCCGGGCAAGCGCCGGACGGGGACGGCAGGTGCACGTGCGGTGATCGCATCAGCCGAGAGCGATGGCTTCGCTGGGCGGTTCGATCGGGGTGACCGGCCACCGTGCGGAGGGGGCGCGGCGCATGGTGTCGGCCAGCTCGACACGATCGGCGGGCGCAACCCGGACCGTTACCGCTACCGGACGGTTGGTCCGGCCGGATACTGCGACGTAGGCCATCTCTATGACCCACAGGGCTTGCGGGATCTCCAGGAGCTGAGCCTCGTCCGCTTCGGGCTGGCGCGCGCGGGTGTGGCGGTGCCAGGTCAGTGGGCCGTGGCCGGCCTGCTCGGTTCGGTCAGGCACACCTCCTGGGCCGATGAGCTGCTCGCCCAGCTGCGGAATCTGCTGAAGCAGGTCGGGGTGCACCCAGTCGTCGCTGACCTGGTACGGCCCTTCCCCGGCCGGTGAGGTCACCATGCGGCGCCGGACTGTATGAGTGCCCTCCGGAACACCGAGCCGCTCCGCGATATGGCCGGGCACGGGCAGACGGGCCACCTGGGGCCGTCCGTGGACCTGCCAGGGCTCGGACGCTGAGGCGGCCGAAGGGAAGGCGTACCCGCGCGAGGGGTGCCGGTCGATCGTGGTTCCCATGACGCGGCGGGGGCCGGGGTGGCGGACGCGCAGGCCGCCCCTCTTCACGGGGCGGACCAGGCCCCTTGCCTCCAGCAGGCCGAGAGCCTTTTCGATGGTGGCCTTGCTGGCGTCGTACTGGGTGGGGGACGCCAGGTCCTTGTAGCCGGGCAGTGTCGAGCCGGCGGGGAACTCGCCGGTGGTAATGCGGGCCGCCAAGTCCTCGGCGATTTCTTCGTATCGGGGGGTCGCCACCGTGGCGGCTCCTGTCGTGTCGTCCGTCTGTATGGGCGGCAATCTATACCGCAACTCTTCGCGTTCAAGCAGGCTGGGCATGCGATTAATCCTAGGACAGTAGAAAAGATCAGTCAATGAGTCCCAGGACTGTTGACTATGATCGTGTTGCAGTGCAAGATTAATCCTGCGACTGAACGGCGCGGCCGGACAGGAGCGACATGGTGCGTGCCTGATGCGCGCACCGACCCGGCTCATGGGGGTGGCACCCCGGGCGCCGGGCCTCCCACTCGAAACCTGCATGAAGGAAGGCACTGACGTGTCCACGAACGAATCTGCTGTGCGCACCCCTTACGGGGCCGCGCTTCACGCACTGTCCGCCCTCACCGGCCAGCCGGAACGCTTCTTCCTCGGCAGCCCGGCCGACTCTTCCCGCGCTCGCGGCGCGTACCTCGAGTTCGTCGCCACGCTGCTGCTGGATCTGGACGACCCCGAGGCCATCACCGCCCGCCGCCGCACCGCCTCCCGCCCGGCGCTGCTCGCCCTCGTCGAGGAACTGGAGCAGGCCGAGGAGACCACCGCCGGCCCCGGCCTGGACGACGAGATCACCGGGGGGTGGGCCGCGTGAAGTTCGACGCTCGCACCATCGAGGCGATCAACGCCTTTATCCGCCTGTTCCTCGTCCGCGTGGACGAGCTGCACACCGGCCTGTTCTTCCTGGTCATCCCGCTGTTCGTCATCATCGTCGGCGCCGCCGCCGTCGCGCTCATCGCCATCGCGGCCGCCGTCACGCTGGTCGCCGGAGCGCTCGGCGTGATCCTCATGGCCCGCCGCGGGATCAACGCCGCCGCCACGTACAAGCGCCCGGCGGTGACGACATGACCCGCTGCGCCTTCCGGCTTGACCCGGCGTTCCTGCGCTCCCCCCGCCCCCCTCGCACCACCGCCCCCGCGCCCCAGGAGGACCCCACCCGATGAGCACCCCAGAGCACAGCTCGCCGTCGTGGGCCGAGCAGTCCGCGCACGCGGACCTGATCCGCACCACGACGGCGGCCGAAGCCCGGAAGGCCGAGCTCGACGCGCAGCTGGCCGAGGCCCGCAACGCACCGAAGATCGCGGCCGCCGAGGCCGAGGCCGCGCGGATCAAGCGCGAGGCGGCAAAGACCCGTGAAGAGGAAGAGGTCCGCGAGGCGGAAGAGGCCGCCGCGAAGAAGCGGGCCGAGCAGTCCGCCGCCACTTGGCGCAACTGGGCCCGGGCGTTCATGATCGCCTGCGTCGTCGTCTCCCTGCCTCTCCAGGTCCTGGCGTTCTGGGACCCCGACGCCTGGTTCCTGGTGATCACGCCGTTCGTCCTTGAGGGCGGGGCCTACGCCCTGCTCAAGGGCGCCGCGGCCGCGATCGACGAGAACCGTCCCAGCTGGCACTACCGGACCGGCGCCTTCCTGAACGCCCTGTTCGCCGCGTACATCAACTTCTCCCACGGCAGTGAGGTCTACGGCACCGCCACCGCCGTAGCCGGTGCCTTCTGCTCCGTGGCCGGTCCTGCGATGTGGGACCTGCATGAGCACGGCCGGATCTCCAAGCGCCACGGCAAGACGCCGCGGGCTCTGCGCAAGGCGGCCGAAGCCGAGGCACGCAAGGCCGAGGCAGAACTGGCCGCCAAGCGCGCGGAGATCGAGGGCCGCCGCCAGCTGGAGGCCGACCGCCGGAAGACGGCGGAGGCCCGCGCCGCCGAGGCCAAGATGGCCGAGGAGCAGGCCATCGCCAACCAGGACAAGCGTCGCAGCGAGCTGTTCCCCAGCGCATGGGAACGGTACGAGCAGATCATCACCGCGCACCCGCTGGGCGGCATCAGCCGGGACCGCGCATGGACCGACGCCCGCCGCGCCGCCGCCTTCCTCGACGTGTGGGACCGCTACGAGATGCTGCTGGCCGCCTCCCCCGCCAACATCAGGGCCACCGATCTGTGGGCCGCCGCATGGCGCAGCGTCCACGGCCTGCCGATCGGGCAGACCGCCGAGACGCTCGCCGCCGAGCTCGCCGCGCGGGCCGCTGTCGACGAGGTCATGCAGTCCGCCGGCCGCACCCCCGAGGCGACCGCCGTCGAGCTGCTCCTGGCCGACGTGTTTGACGAGGACGAGGGCGGCGGAAACGGGGGCGGCAACGCCCCCAACGGCAGGGGTCCCGGCGGACCTTCCCAGGGCCCTACAACCCTTGGGCGTAAAGGGAAGCAAGGGTCTGGACGCAACTCGGGGAAGACCCCCGAGCGGCCCCTGACGGAGGCCGATCTGGAGAAGGTGCGCAAGCTCGCTGACGCCCTCGGCGGAGCGGACAAGCTGTCCGCCCGCAACGTCCGCGAAGTCCTCGGCGGAGGAGCCAACGAGTACGCGGTCCGGGCGCGCAAGGCCGTCCAGCGCGAGCGGGGGGTGAAGGAGTGAGCACCCGGCAGTCCGGCAGGCACTTGACCGACACGACCGACACGGAACTGGAGACCACTGCATGAGCGGAACGCCCCAGCGGCCCCTGCCCTCCTTGCTGATCCTCGCCGCCCCTGCCGGGATCACCACCCTCTGGGTGCTGCCCGAACACCACGGCTGGACGCTGCGGGACTCGGCCATCGCCGCCGCGGTGGTCTTCCTCGCGGTCCTGTCCCTGCCCTACATGCCGCGCATGGCGGCGGGCACGGCCAAGGCGGCCGTCAGGAAGCGCAAGAGCAAGAAGAACGACAGCAAGAAGAACGACGGCAAGTAGCCGCCGTCCCGAACACCACGGGGCCCGGCCGGAGAAGTTGACGCGACCCGGCCGGGCCCCTGTCCCCCAAAGAGAGGAACACCACCCATCATGACGCAGCCCACCGACCACTCCGCCACCGGCGGAAAGGTCATCGACCTCCTCGACCGCCTGCCGCCCCAGCAGCGTGACGTGCTGGAGAAGGCCGCCCGCGCCGAGGCGCAGACCACGGCCGCCGGGATCGTCGACGCCACCAGCGGCACCGTCCGGCTGTCCGACGAGGTCGGCGACCAGGCCCTGCCGGTCATCGAGCAGCTCGACGACCAGCGCCGCCCGGGTCTGAGGGCGCTGGTTCCCGCCTCCCTCACGAACCCCGATGTGTGGCGCCACCGGCGGGACGTTCTGGCACACGCCGCCGCCTACCACACGGCCAAGAGCCCGGTCTACCTCTGGCGGCTCGTCAAGCTGTCGTCCATCGGCCTGAAGAGCGAGGTCAGCGCCGCATACAGCTACCTGTTCGTCACCGAGTACGGCGGGATGATCCGTGAAGCCCGGCAGTCGGTGAAGAACAAGGATGGGGTCTACGACAACACCGACGTCGCCAACCTGCGCGCGGAACGCCGGACGATCGGCAAGGCCCGCCGTCGGGAGAACCTGACCACTCTGTCCGCCACCGGTGTCACTTCCTACGTTGCGCTGGTCGTGGCCATCGCTGAGCTGTGGGGCATGGCCCTGACCGTTCCCGCGCTCCTTCCGCTGGTCGGTGTGCTGGCGGTGTTCGGCGTGCGGGAGATCGACCGGAGTGGTCCGGTCGTCCTCTTCGACCAGCCCGCCGAAGCCGCCGACGCGCCGCTGACGGACACCAAGCTCAACGAGGCACTGCGAACGGCGGGCATCCTCCGCGAGGACGAGACGATCCAGCTGACGTCTCCCGTCCTGGCCGCAGACGGCGGTGTCGAGGTGCGATTCCGGGCCAAGGGCGTGACGGTGTCCATGCTGCGCGCCAAGAGCGAGCAGATCGCCGCCGCGCTGGACGTCTCCGAGGACTGGATCGACGTCAAGCCGATCAGCAGCCCGGGGCACATCAGCTTCTGGATGACGGACACGGACCCCTTCGCCGGGCACCGGCCGTCTCCCCTGATGGAGTTGAACGGTCCGATCGACGCAGTCGAGGACGGCATCCCCGCCAGCTTCGACAAGCGCGGCCGGTCGGCAATGCTCAAGCTGCTGGAGCTGATGGCGCTCATCGGCGGCGCGAGCCGGGCCGGCAAGGGCCTGGTCCTGCGCAACCTGGTGTGCGGCGCGGCATTCGACCCGAGGGTCCGTATCCGCATCGCCACCGGCAAGAAGCCCGCCGAGCACAGCGTTTACGCGCCCGTGCTGTCGACGTACATCCACAAGCAGGGTCCACGGCTGTCGCTGCTGCTGGACCTGTACGAGAAGGAGATCGACGACCGCAGCCGCTACCTGGCCCGCAAGGGGCGCTCCACCCCCGACCAGGACGACCTCGCGGAAATGGGCATCGAGCTGCTCATCATCGACGAGGCCGCCGACTACCTGGACAGCAACACCCCCAACAAGGCCAGGAACCTGATGGCGGAGGAGCTGACCGGCAAGCTCGACTCCATCGCCCGCGCGGGCGCCGGTGTCGGGGTGTACCTGGTCATCGCCATCCAGGACCCGAAGAAGGGCATGGTCGACACCCGTCTCCTGGCCAACCTGCTGGAGCGGTGGGCGCTGCGCGTGGCAGATGCCACGTCCGCCAACGCCGTGCTCGGCTCCGGATCGGTCGGCAAAGGCATGCGCCCGCAGGACATCGCCCGGGAGCAGGCCCCGCTGGGGATCCGCAAGGGCGCCGAGGGAGAGCTGCTCACCAAGGCGTACATGATCGACCAGAACAAGAAGGGCGAGGCGGCCCGGCTCATTGGCCGAGCGGCCAACGTCCGGGCCCAGGTCGGTGCGCTGCCCGGTCAGCGGTCCGATCCGATCGAAGAGGCGCTCATCGCCCTGACCGGGTTCAGCTCGGTACAGGGCGGTCTCGACGGCCTGGGCGACCCAGCCCCGGCCGGAGCTCCCACGGGCCCCGCGGCCGAGAACGAGCGCCCGGGCATCCTCGCCGAGATGCTCGCGGCCTTCCGGGCCGCGGGCGACCCGGAGCGGATGCGGACCTCCCACCTGCTCGCCGGCCTGGCCGAGCTGGACCGCGACAGCTGGTCGGCGGCCGCGCTGGGCGTTGCCGAGGGAGACGACGCCACGTACGCCCGCACCGGAGGGGCCGAACTCCGCCGGGCCATTGATGCGGAGCTGGAGGGGACCGGCCGGGAGCTCGCCGCCAGGGGTTGGACCGCGGGGGGACGAGCGAACGGCTACTACCTCGGCGAAGTCCGAGCAGCCGCCGGGATTGCCCCGGAATGACCCTCGGTACGGGGTCCGTACGGGTCGGGTTGCCGCAGGTCAGCCCCCGGTACGGCCCCCGTACGCCCTTCGCCCCGGCCGGTACGCGAACCGGTCCCCGGAGCCGCGTACCGGCCGCGTACGGGCCCCTGGCCTGCAGCGACCCGACCCGTACCGGCGGCCATCCCGATCACAAACTACCGTAAAACGATCAACGCCAAGGAGCGTCCCCGATCATGAACTCCCCTGCCCGCAGGGACCCCGAGACCGTCTACACCATCACCACCCGCCCTCAGGAGACGCCCGCCGTCGTCCGCTACGCCACCAACCCGCCCGCGCCCGCCGAGGCGCCGATTCCCGGGGTCGAACTGGTCACCCTGCCCGGCGGGGACCAGGTCTTGGCCTACGTGTCCCCCCGGGAGGTCCCCGCTCCCGTAGCGGCCACGGGTCAGCCGATTCCGGCCTGGGCGAAGACCGCCGCGCTGCTGATGTGGTCCGCCTCTGGCGGCAGCGTCCTGGCCGGGTACGGGCTCCGGCTCGCCGGTCCCTGGCTGGAGTCTCTGGCCCTGGTCCTGGCCGCCTTCAGCGTCAGCGTCACGGTCGTCGCCTGGGTCGTCCGTGGCGTATTCGCCAGCGCCGTCCGCCGCACGGGCGGGCCCACCACCGCAAAGGCCCAAGCGACCGCCACCGCCACCGGCCGCACCCTCCTCGGCGGGAAGGTCACCGCTACCTCCACCGCAACCGCCATCGCCCAGAGCAAGTAAGGAGTTCCATCTGTGACTGCCACCCTCGCCCTCACCCTCCGTGGACCGCTCACCATCAACGGTGTCCCGGTCCGCTGCCCCGGCCGGGACGGCGCTCCGGCGCCCCGGCGCCTCACGCTGCTGGTATCCGGCAACACCGTCATGGCCTCCTGCGGCGAGGAGCACCGGGCGGTGACCGGCGGCCGCCAGGCGGCGAAGGCCAAGTGCTTCTTCGCCCTGGAGCACATCACCCCCGGCATGGTGCGCACCCTCGACCAGAAGTCGGCCCCCGGCCGACGCTTCCGCCTGGCCATGCCCGACGGCAAGGTGGTTGAAGGAAAGCGCGGCCCTGCGGCGCCCGCCGCCACTGCCAAGCAGAGCACCGCCGCTCAGACGTTCGCGGCCAAGAAGGCGGCAGCCGCCCAGGGCGGGACCCGCGGCCGCCGCCAGGGCGGCACCCTGGCAGCGGCGCTGGGCATGGTCACCGCCGTGGCCGGCAGCGCTACGGCGGCCGCCAACGCCGTCGGCGCCACCGCGAACGCCGTAGGTAAGGGCTTCGACTTGGGCCGCGAGGGTCTCCGCACCGGTCAGGCCGCCATCAAGGCCGCCGACAACGCCGGAGCCCGGCGCTTCGCCCGCGACAACCGCAGCTCCGACGGCGACGACGGCGACAGCGAGAACGAGTGACTCCCCGGGGCGCGACGGCCGAGCCGTGACACCCCGGACCAGCCCCCGAACTTCCGGTCCGGGGTGGCGCACCCTTGTCGATGCGGCTCAAAGCTGGTATTGTTGTTCATGTTGGAAGGGGGTGGCGCCCTGACCGACACCACTCGAAACCCACACCCGGAGGAATCCGTGCGTATCCGACGCATCCTGAAGAACCGTCAGTGCACACACTGCGACACCTACAACAACGCGCTCCGCCTGACCTGCATGGTCTGCCTGCTGCCGATGCCCGGCGTCACCCGCCTCCAGGCCCACGCCGCCGGGATCGTGCGGCGGGCCGCCGGCCTGGCCGACACGATCGGCTGCGCGGCGTTCATCCTGTTCACCGCCGTCGCTCTCGTCCGGCGCGGCGCCGAGGCCAGCCTGGTCGACCTGGTCCCGGCCCTGGCCGCCTACGGCCTCGCCCAGAGCACCGTGCACCTCCTGGAGGACGCCGCCGAGTGGATCGCGCCCGGCCCGACCTGGCAGGAGGCGGCCGAGGCCCTGCGCGAGACCGAGGCGAAGCTGGCGAGGAGCGAGGACCGGGCCGCGGCCGTCGACGAGCTCAACCGGTACGGCGGGGTGTACCCAGTCATCGGCATCCTGTGCGCCCTCGCGCTCCGCTCCCGGGCCGAGCAGGAGGCAGCCGAGGCCGCCGGAGACACCCAGGAAGCCCTCGCCCAGGAGCGGATGGCGGACGCACTGACGGCCGCCGCGCGCGAGATGGAAGCCGACGCGGAACGCGCCTGGTCCTGACGGCTGCCCGCGGTCCCGGCGCGCACCGCCGGGGCCAAGGGGAGCCGTGCAGTACGGCACGGGTTCCGCATCCCACGACCGAGGAGATACCGCCCCATGGCGAAGTTCGTCGTCACCGCCACGTCCCGCACCGGCCAAAAAGTCAACACCGTCACCGGCGGCCCGAGCGACCAGAAGGCCATCTACAGCGACCAGGAACTGCGGGAGTTCCAGGAGGCGGCCGCCGCCGACCCGCGCGACCTGGACGTCACGGTCCGCCCCCTGGACTGAACACCCCACCCCGGGGCGGTGGTTGGCACCACCGCCCCGGACCCACTCGAAACCCCGACCGCACCACGAGAGGTATCCCGTGATACGCATCATCTCCTTCGGCTACGGCCACGCCGCGCCCCCCGCCGCCGAGGTCACCTACGACTTGCGAGCGTTGTTCTTCCGCAACCCGTTCCACGACCCCGAGCTGAAGAACCTCACCGGTCTGGACGCGGCCGTGTACGACCACGTCCTGGCGACGCGCGGCGCCGACTCCCTCGCCCAGGTCGCCTCCTTCCTCGCGGTCGGTCTCCACGACACCGCCCGCGGAGGGGACATCACCATCGCCTACGGCTGTGTCGGCGGCCGGCACCGTTCGGTCGGCATGGCCCGCCGGACCCAGGAGCTCGTCCAGCTCACCGGCCGCCAGACGGCCATCGAGCACCGCGACGTCGACAAGCCGCTGCTACCCCCATCCGCCCACTGACCGATCCCCCCGGGGCGGCCGCAGCGGCGGCCGCCCCTTCCCGTCCTGGGAAGGACCCCATGCCCCGCTCAGCCGCACGTATCTGGTCCACCGCCCGGACCCTGGCCGACCTCGGTGAACTGACCGCCCAGTGGCTGGAGGGCTCCCTGGCCGCTCTGCCCGGCGGCGCCTACCAGGGAGGCCCCGACGAGGAGACCGGCCCCCTGGTGCCCGTGCTCGTCGCCCTGAACCGAGCCGGGATCGTGACCCACGACTCACAGCCCGGCCTCGAGGGCCCGGCGTTCGACGGGAGGATGTGGCGCCAGCGCGCCGCCGTCGACTGCCTCATCGACGCGGCCGGAGCTCAACGGCTCGTCCGTACCGCCCATGACGCGGGCCTGCTGTACTCCGTCCACCAGGTGCGCCGCCTCGGCCCGGTCCCGTACATCCTGGCCACCACCTGGGGCGGGCAAGCACATGCCGCGTTCGGCAGCCGACTGCGCCGCCGGGACATACGCCAGATCTACCGGGGGTGCCACCGCGACGCCCTGCGCGCCGCCGTCGCCGCTCACCAGGTCACCCTCGTTGACCCCCAGTGGGGCCGGGACTCCCTGCTGTGGCGCGAACTGACCGAGCAGCTCGCCAGCTCTGCCCGCTGATCTTCCAGAACCGGCGCGAACCGAACCCCTTGTGAATCAGGTTCAAGGCTGGTAATGTTCTTTTTGTTGGAAGGGGGTGGCACTCCGACCGGCACCACCACTCGAAACCCGATACCGGAGGCATCCGTGTCCAATCCCAGCGAGAGCGTCAAGAAGCTCCACGCCGAGGCTGCCGCCGCCTACAAGAAGCACAACACGCCGGAGATGGCGGTGGCCGTCCGCCTCGCTCGCGGCCAGACGCAGACCAACGGCAACGCGGCCGCCGGCTCGCGCAGCTGACCCGCTACCCCTGACCGCTCATCCGGGGCGGACCGCCAGCACGGCGGCCGCCCCGGCCCCGTCCTCATACGGAGCCATGGCATGACGACCTGTCCCACCCACCGCACCACCCCGGCCCTTGAGCCGGTGCAGCCGCACAACCCCACCTATCGCACGGGGATCTGCAAGGGCTGCGACGCCCCGGCAGGCAGCGACTACGAGCGCCGGAGCCACCACTGCCCGTGCTGCGGCGAGCGACTCGCCAGCGGGTGCACCGGCCAGCCGGTCCGCCACTCCTGCCCGAACTGCGGCACGTTCGACACCTCCAGCACCCAGTGGCTGCCGTCCGTCGACCCGATCATCGAGCTGCTCGCCGACCACTACACCCCGACCCCTTGGTTCCAGGTGTGGGCGCAGGCTGCGATCCGCTTCGGGTACGACGTCGCCCACCACCTGGCCGAGGTGACCACCGAGATCGACCGGACGCACCTGTACGGGGAAATCGTCTTTCGCGGGTCCGTGCTCGTGATCCGGCACGGCAGGCGCGGGTTCGAGGCGGCGAGCGACTGCCCGCGCCGCGAGGAGTGCCGCCGGGGCCGGGTGTGGACCCCGGTCCAGATCCGTGAGGACCTGCTGAACGTCCGCCTGAACGGACCCGGCCCCTGGGCCTCCGAGTGCGACCGCGCCTCCCGGCACAGCTGACTGCGCCCGTGCTGCCCGGCCCCGACCGGTCCGGGCAGCACGGGCGGAGCCGGACCGCCCGGACCGCGAGACCGCAGAACGGAGACACCTTGTCCAGCCACACCCTGACCCCGCTCGGCGGAGCTCCCGTCGGCCGCACCGTCCGCGTCGGATGGGACGCCCCGCTCGCCAGCTTCTTCGCGACCGCCTGGGACGAGCCCGACGGCAAGGACGGCGAGAACGATCACCTGGTCTTCGCGGGCGCCGCACCGTACGACATCAGCGACGTCGACACCGTGCTGGAGCTCGTGGCCCCGTACGCCGTGATCCCCGGGGGCCTGCGCGAGCAGCTGCTGGCCGACCGCGACGCCGAGGGCGACCGCTTCCGGGGTCGTCCTGCCACCGAACTGGTCGGCAGGTCCGCCCTGCCGTACGCCCGCAGTTCCCAGCAGGCCGACGCGATCCGCGCCGCCCTGCGCTGACTCCGCCCGCCGGGGCGGCGGATGGCACCGCCGCCCCGGGCCCGCTCGAAACCCACACCGACCGAAAGGACCCCCCTCCCCATGCAGCCCGCCATACAGACCCGCGCCCTGCTCGACCGTGCCCGCGCCGACCTCGGCCGCCCCGACGCCAGCCCCCAGCAGTTGAGGTGTGCCCTCGCCGAGGTCGTGCCCGCCGCCGAGGAGCTGCTGGCCCAGGTGGCCGACCTCCAGGGCCAGCTCGCCCAGGCCCGCACCTGCCCGGTCACCGGTCTGCCCACCCGAGCGGCCTGGACCGCACGGGCCCGGGAGATCGTCGCGGCGGGCCCGGCCGCGGCCCTCCTTGTCGACCTTGACGCGTTCAAGCCGGTCAACGACCGGTTCGGGCATGACGCTGGGGACGCCGTCCTCGCGGCCGTCGGCTCGCGCCTGGCCGAGTGGGCCGCCGCCGAGGGCGCCGAGGCCGGACGCCTGGGCGGCGACGAGTTCGCCGTCGCCCTCCCGGACACCGGCGACCTGCCCGCGCGCGTCGCCCGCCTGCACGCCCTGCTGACCCAGCCCGTCCGGCACGAGGGCCTGCGCCTGACGGTCGGGGTGTCTATCGGCGCCGCCCGCACCGCCGACACTGACCCCGGGCCCGCCAGCACCAGCAGCGCCCTGCTGTCCGCGCTGCTGAAGAACGCTGACACCGCGATGTACCGCGCCAAGGGGCGCGGCCGCCGCGGCCGCCGCCCGGCCCGCCTGCTGTCCCTGCCCGTTCGGCGCCTCGCCGACGTCCTTCCCTTCCGAAAGGCCGCTGCCTGATGACGACTCCGACCGACCTGCCGTTTCACATGCCCGCGCTGATCCTGCTTCTGGGGCCGAGCGGAAGCGGCAAGACCCGGCTCTCGCGCATGTTCGATCCCAGCCAGGTCCTGCGCGCCGACGACTTCCGCAAGATGTGCTCGGACGATCCGGGCAACCAGCGGGTGAGCCCCGCCGCCTGGCGTGCCCTGGAAACCGTCCTCCGTGAGCGCCTCGACCTGGGCAGGACAACTGTCCTGGACGCGACCCATGCCGACGAGGACCAGCGCCGCCACTTCGCCGAGCTCGCCGACGAATACGGTCTCTCCTCCTACGCGGTCGTGCTGAACACCCCCCTGGGTGTCGTCCATGCCCGCAACGCCGCGCGCACCGGCACCATCAGGGTCCCCGAGCACGTCGTCGACGAGCAGGCCGCAGAACTGCGCACCGCAGATCCGAAGGACGACGGTATCGACCATGTGGTCCTCGCCGAGACGCTCCCGGCCCTGGGTACGGCGCTGCGGCGGCTGGCCGCCAAGGAGGCCCGTACCGCCGACCTGGAGGACGTGCGCCGGGTCTTCGGCGCGGGTGCGGCCGAGCTGTTCGACTGGGATACCCCCAGCCGCGACGAGCGATTCCGCACCGGCACCTTCGCCGCCGCGAGCGAATCACTGACGGTGCGGTGGATGGACGACGCCGACCCCTTCGACATCCGGTTCGAGGCCAGCGTCCCCTGCCCGACCCCCGGATGCCCCGGGCCGGCCTGGACGCCGGTGCGCTCCGTGGCCGAGCTCGCCGACGCCTACCGCAACACCCCGGCCGACGAGGTCGAGTGCGCCCGCTGCGACTGCTGATCCCTCCGCCGAGCACGCACACCTTGCGAAGCAGGTTCAAAACTAGTATTATTCTTCATGTTGGCAGGGGTGGCATCCCGGTCGACATCACCACTCGAAACCCGACCTCCGCGAAAGGTACCGATGAACAACACCCGCGCCGCCGCCATCACGGCGGCCGCCCTGGCCGCCGCACTCACGCTCTCCGGATGCGGCCAGCACGAGGACTCTCCCGCGAGCCCGCCGCCGTGCCCGAAGCCTGTCCGCATGGCAGGCGGTGACCTGGTTCCGGACGGAGCCCGGCCGTGCATCCTGTCCACCCCGCGCCCGAAGCCGAGCAGCACGCGCACCCCGGCGGCGGGTGGCGACCACCGCCCGGAGACGGCCGCCCCGAAGGCTCCCGGCCCGACCCTGAAGACGCCAGCCGCTTCGAAGGCGCCGAAGTCTCCGAGCGCCCCGAAGTCCCCGGCCAAGGCCAAGGCGCCGGAGAAGGCGAAGGTCCCGGACGTCAAGGCCCCGGCTGCGACGCGGCCCCGGCGCTGACTCACGCCCGTACTGGCGGGAACCGCACCGGTACGTCCGCCCGCACGAGGAGAATCACGGAAACCCCGTGCCTCGTGCGGGCCGTCATCGAATGATCCCGCCCGGAATGTCCCAGCGGCGCGACAGAGTGGGGTGGGGGGGGGGGGGGGGGGGCCCCCCCCCCCCCCCCCCCCCCCCCCGCGGGGGCCCCCCCCCCCCCCCCCCCCCCCCCCCCGGGGGGCGGAGGGGGGTGA
>NZ_JBHWES010000064.1:0-71634 GCF_042734105.1 Streptomyces sp. NPDC059679
ACCGGGCTCACCGGCGCGTGGACCGGCCGGGGCGGGGGAGCGGGCGCGGGCGCGGGCGGGCTGACCGCGGCGTGGGCCGCCGGCCCGGCGCCGCCGCCCGCGCTTGCCGGGCCGCTTGGGCAGGCTGGGGCGCCTGGGCAGGCCGGGGCCGTTGGGCCGTCTGCGCTGGCTGGGCCGCTCGGGCCCGCCGTGCCGTCTGCGTTGGCCGGGGCTGCTGGGCCGCTCGGGCCCGCCGTGCCGTCTGCGGCTGCTGGGCCGTCTGCGCTGGCTGGGCCGCCCGGGCTTGCTCTGGCGCCCCCGCCGCCGAATCTGCTCGCCACGCTCGCCGTCCGGCACACCATCGGGATGAGCCTGGCCCTCCAGGGCCGTTGGGAGGAGGCCGGCCAGACGCACCAGGAGGTCGCCGCCGAACGGGAGCGCGTGCTGGGCCCCGACCACCCCGACACCCTCGCCAGCCGTTACGAGGCGGCCTTCGCGCTCGGGCGGCAGGGCCGCCACGGCGATGCGCTGGGCGAGTACGGGCGGGTGGCGGCGGGCCGCGCTCGGGCGCTCGGACCCGAGCACCCGGACACGCTGGCCGCCCGGCAGGAGACCGCTTTCGCGCTGAGCCGCCTCGGCCGTCACTTCGAGGCCCACCAGATCTACGCCGCCGTACTCGCGGCCCGCGAGCGCACGATGGGCGCCGAGCACCCCGACACGCTGCGCTGCCGCCACAATCTGGCCTTCAACCTGGGCCGCCTGGGGCGGTTCGAGGACTGCCACCGCGTGGCCCGCGAGGTGGCCGCGGCCCGCGGCCGTACCCTCGGCCTCGACCACCCGGACACCCTGGTCACCCGCTACGAGGTCGCGTACGCCCTCGGCCAGCTGGGCCGCTGGAGCGAGGCGCTGCACATCTACCGGGAGGTGGCCGACGCCCGCGGCCGTACCCTCGGCCCCGACCACCCGGACACCCTCGCGGCCCGCTACGAGGTCGGCATAAGCCTGGCCCGGCTGGGCCGCAGCGCGGAGGCCCTGGTGCTGTACCGCGCCCTCGTCGACGACCGCACCCGCGCCCAGGGCTCCACCGACGCCGAGACCCTGCGCGCCCGGCACGGCCTCGGCGTCAACCTGGGCCGCCTCGGCCGCTGGGAGGAGGCCCTGGCCGAGGCCCGCGACGTCTCCGCCCTCCGCGAGCGGACGCTGGGCTCGGACCACCCCGACACCCTGGTCAGCCAGCGGGAGGTGGCGGTGGCCCTCGGCTGGCT
Source organism: Streptomyces sp. NPDC059679 (assembly GCF_042734105.1). NCBI lineage: Bacteria > Bacillati > Actinomycetota > Actinomycetes > Kitasatosporales > Streptomycetaceae > Streptomyces > Streptomyces sp. NPDC059679. Next base: position 1,245 of record NZ_JBHWES010000064.1, read on the forward strand.
CGGCAACTGGACCGACGCCCTGGAGCTCTACCGCCGGGTCGCCCGGGCCCGTGCGGACGTGCTGGGCGCTGACCACCCCGACACCCTCGTCAGCCTGGGCGACGAGGCCCAGTGCCTGGAGCAGTTGGGGCGGCGGGAGGAGGCCGTCGAGCTGTACCGGCGGATGGCGGCGGTACGGCGCCGGCACGAGTGAGACCCGGGGCCGCCCGGCCCCGGCGGCGCCCGAGCCGCGCCTCTTGCGCGGCTCCGCCGTGGTGGGGCCCGGTCGGTGTGGTGGACGGGCGGGCCCATGGACGGCCGGGGGCGGCGGCTGTTCCGGCCCGGTCCGGCGGGCCGTCGGCGGCGCCCGAGCCGCGTCCCCCGCGCGGCTCCGCCGCAGTGTGCCCAGTCGGTGCGGTGGGCAAACGGCCCCTCGGACGGCCTCGGATGTGTCGCCCGTGTCCAGACGGGGGTCGGCTGTGCCGGGCCCGGCGGGGGCGGCGGCTGCGCCGGCCCGGCCCGGCCGGCCCCCGGCGGCCCCGAGCCGCGCCTCGCCGCGTCCTGGCCCCGGCGATCACCGCGTGCTACTCAGGAGGTATGCCTCACAGCGACGCGTACGACGCCGTCATCGTCGGCGGCGGCCACAACGGCCTGGTCGCCGCCGCCTACCTCGCCCGCGCCGGCCGCAGGGTGCTCCTGATGGAGCGGCTTGACCACACCGGCGGCGCCGCCGTCTCCACGCGCCCCTTCGCCGGGGTCGACGCGCGGCTCTCCCGCTACTCGTATCTGGTGAGCCTGCTTCCCCGGCGGATCGTGGACGACCTCGGGCTGCGCTTCTCCGTCGCCAAGCGGACCGTGTCCTCGTACACCCCCACCGTCCGCGGCGGGCGCCCCACCGGGCTGCTGGTGGGCGGTGGCGAGGCCCGTACCCGTGAGTCGTTCGCCCGGCTGACCGGCTCGGACCGGGAGTACGAGTCCTGGCAGCGGTTTTACGGGATGACCCGGCGCGTGGCCGAGCGGGTGTTCCCGACCCTCACCGAACCGCTGCCCACGCGCGAGGCGCTGCGCGCGCGGATCGGCGACGAGACGGCCTGGCGGGCGCTGTTCGAGCGGCCCCTCGGCGACACGGTCGAGGCGGAGTTCGAGGACGACCTGGTCCGGGGCGTGGTCCTCACCGACGCCCTGATCGGTACCTTCAGCCACGCCCACGATCCGTCGCTGCGTCAGAACCGCTGCTTCCTCTACCACGTGATCGGCGGCGGCACCGGCGACTGGGACGTGCCGGTCGGCGGCATGGGCGCGCTGACCGACGCGCTCCGGGACGCGGCCCTCGCGGCGGGCGCCCGGATCGCCACCGGCTGTGAGGCGACGGCCATCGCCACCGACGGGAAGTCCGCGGAGGTGATGTTCCGTGACGCGGACGGGGAGGGCCTGGTGGGGGCCCGATACGTACTCGTCGGGGCCGCTCCGCAGGAGCTGGCCGTGCTGCTGGGCGACGAGTCGCCCGATCCGCCCGCCGAGGGCGCACAGCTCAAGGTGAACATGCTGCTGCGCCGGCTGCCCGCGCTGCGCGACCCCGACGTCGACCCGCGCGAGGCGTTCGCCGGGACGTTCCACATCGCCGAGGGCTACGGCGACCTGGAGGCCGCCTACAGCCAGGCCGCGGCGGGCGGGCTGCCCCTGCGGCCTCCCTCGGAGATCTACTGCCACTCGCTGACCGATCCGTCGATCCTGGCCCCCGACCTGGTCCGGCAGGGCTACCAGACCCTGACCCTGTTCGGGCTGCAGACCCCCGCGCGGCTCTTCACCACCGACCATGACACGAGGCGGGCCACGCTGCTCGAGGCCACCCTCGAACTGCTCGACGCCGAGCTCGCCGAGCCGATCGCCGACTGTCTGGCGTACGACTCCGAGGGCGTGCCCTGTATCGAGGCGAAGAGCCCGCTGGACCTCGAGCGGGAGCTGCGGCTGCCCGGCGGCAACATCTTCCACCGCGAGCTGGCGTTCCCGTACGCCCAGGAGGGCACCGGCCGCTGGGGCGTGGAGACGCGCCACGCCAATGTGCTGCTGTGCGGGGCGGGTGCGGTACGCGGCGGCGGGGTGAGCGGAATCCCGGGGCACAACGCGGCCATGGCGGTGCTGGGCCGGTAGTCGCACCCGGGCCGCAGCCGACCGGACAGCCAAAGAATCTGACGTTGCGTCAGAAAAACTCTTCCTTCGTCCGCCGCCCTGCGGCATCCTGCCGCCCATGGAGACGGAGCTGAGCAACAGGCTGGGCATCGAGCACGCCATCTTCGGCTTCACGCCGTTCCCCGCCGTGGCCGCCGCGATCACCCGGGCCGGCGGGTTCGGCGTGCTCGGCGCGGTCCGCTACGGAGCGGCGGACGAGCTGGCGCGCGACCTCGACTGGATGCAGGAGCACACCGACGGCAAACCGTACGGCGTCGATGTCGTCATGCCCGCGAAGAAGGTCGAGGGGGTGACCGAGGCGGACATCGAGGCGATGATCCCCGAAGGACACCGCCGGTTCGTCCAGGAGACCCTGGCCAAGCACGGCGTACCCGAGCTCGCCGAGGGCGAGGCCTCCGGCTGGCGGATCACCGGCTGGCTGGAGCACGTCGCCCGCAGCCAGCTGGACGTCGCCTTCGACTACCCCGTCAAGCTCCTGGCCAACGCCCTCGGCTCACCGCCCCCCGATGTCGTCGAGCGCGCCCACGGCCACGGCATCCTCGTCGCCGCCCTCGCGGGCAGCGCGCGCCACGCGCTCCACCACAAGGACGCGGGGCTCGACATCGTGGTCGCGCAGGGCTACGAGGCGGGCGGCCACACCGGCGAGATCGCGTCCATGGTGCTCACCCCGGAGGTGGTACGGGCGGTGGACCCGCTGCCCGTACTCGCGGCCGGCGGCATCGGCAGCGGCGAGCAGATCGCCGCCGGGCTCGCGCTCGGCGCACAGGGTGTCTGGCTCGGCTCCATCTGGCTCACCACCGACGAGGCCGCGCTCACGTCGCCCGCGCTCACCCAGAAGCTGCTCGCGGCCGGGTCCGGCGACACCGTCCGCTCCCGCGCCCTCACCGGCAAGCCCGCCCGGCAGTTGCGCACCGAGTGGACCGACGCCTGGGAGGCCCCCGAGGGCCCGGACCCGCTGCCGATGCCGCTGCAGGGCCTGCTCGTGGCCGAGGCCGTCTCGCGCATCCAGAAGTACGAGGTGGAGCCGCTGCTCGGCACGCCGGTCGGGCAGATCGTCGGCCGGATGGACACCAAACGCCCGGTGCAGGCCGTCTTCGACGATCTGACCCGCGGCTTCGAACGCGCCATCGACCGTGTCAACCGTATCGCCGGACGGGCCTGAGCCCACGGCGACAGATGGAGGACCGGAGGACCGCCATGTCCCGTACACCCAACGGCTTCTGGGCCCAGGCCGCGCTCGAACCCGACCGCGCCGTCCTGATCGCCCCGGACGGCGAGGAGTGGACCGCCGCCCGGCTGCACGCCGCCTGCAACCAGCTCATCGGCGGGCTGCGCGCCGCGGGGCTGCGGCGGGGCGACGCCTTCGCGGTGGTGCTGCCCAACGGCGTCGAGTTCTTCACCGCCGCGCTCGCCGCCACCCAGGCCGGGCTCTATCTGGTGCCCGTCAACCACCACCTGGTCGGCCCCGAGATCGCCTGGATCGTCTCCGACTCCGGCGCCAAAGTGCTGATCGCCCATGAACGCTTCGGCGAACAGGCCACCCTGGCCGCCGACGAGGCCGGGCTGCCCGCCACCCATCGCTACGCGGTCGGTGAGGTCGCCGGCTTCCGCCCGTACGCCGAACTGCTGGCGGGACAGTCCGATCAGCCGCCCGCCGACCGCGAGGTGGGCTGGGTGATGAACTACACCTCCGGTACGACGGGCCGCCCGCGCGGCATCCGGCGCGCGCTGCCCGGCGTCCTCCCCGAGAACGCCCACCTCGGCGGCTTTCTGCGCTTCTTCGGCATCAAACCCCGCGACGAGGAGCCCGACAACGTCCATCTGGTGTGCTCACCGCTCTACCACACCGCGGTGCTCCAGTTCGCCTCCTCCTCCCTGCACATCGGCCACCGGCTGGTCCTCATGGACAAGTGGACGCCCGAGGAGATGCTGCGCCTCATCGACGCGTACCGCTGCACGCACACCCATATGGTCCCCACCCAGTTCCACCGGCTGCTGGCGCTGCCCGAAGAGATCAGGGGGCGCTACGACGTGTCCTCGATGCGCCACGCCATCCACGGGGCGGCGCCCTGCCCCGACCACGTCAAGCGCGCCATGATCGACTGGTGGGGTGCTTGCGTCGAGGAGTACTACGCGGCCAGCGAGGGCGGCGGCGCCTTCGCCACCGCCGAGGACTGGCTCAAGAAGCCGGGGACGGTCGGCAAGCCCTGGCCGATCAGCGAACTGGCCATCTTCGACGACGACGCCAACCGGCTCCCGGCCGGTGAACTCGGTACCGTCTACATGCGGATGAGCACCGGCGGTTTCGCGTACCACAAGGACGAGGCCAAGACCCGCAAGAACCGCATCGGCGACTTCTTCACGGTCGGCGACCTCGGACTGCTCGACGAGGACGGCTATCTCTACCTCCGCGACCGCAAGATCGACCTGATCATCTCCGGCGGCGTCAATATCTACCCGGCCGAGATCGAGGCCGAACTCCTCACCCATCCCGCCGTCGCCGACGCCGCCGCCTTCGGCATCCCGCACGACGACTGGGGCGAGGCGGTCAAGGCGGTCGTGGAGCCCGCCCCGGGACATGAGCCGGGACCCGAGCTGGAGCGGGAGCTGCTGGACCACTGCGAGGGGCGGCTGGCCGGATACAAACGCCCCAAGTCGGTCGACTTCGTCGCCGAGATGCCGCGGGACCCCAACGGAAAGCTCTACAAGAGGCGGCTGCGCGAGCCGTATTGGGAAGGGCGTGAGCGAGCGATGTGACGCGGGTAGCCTCTGCCCTATGCACACACTTGACACCGTCGAGGTGGACGGGATCGAGCTGGCCTACCGGGTCTGGGGGGAGCATGAGGCTCCCCCCGTCCTGCTCTTGGCCGGCCTCGGCGCGGACGGCGTCGACTGGCTGGGAATCGCCCCCGAACTCGCCCGCACCCGGCGGGTGTACGCGCTCGACCTGCGCGGCCACGGGGCCAGCGACTGGCCCGGGGACTACGCCCTGGAGCGGGTGAGCGACGACATCGTCGGCTTCCTCGCGGCCCTCGGCCTGCCCCGCGTCTCGGTCGTCGGGCACTCCTACGGGGGCGTGGTCGGCTACCTCCTCGCCCAGCGCCACCCCGACCTCGTCGAGCGGCTGGTGATCGAGGACGCCCCGCCGCTGTGGCCCCAGGACCCGCCGCTGGAGGTGCCCGAGCGCCCGGCGGGGCGGCTGGTCTTCGACTGGGCGGTGAAGACCCAGTTCACCGAGCAGCGCAACGCGCCCGATCCACGGTGGATCGAAGGGCTTTCCACGATCACCGCCCCGACCCTGCTGATCGGCGGCGGCCCGGACAGCCATATCCCGCAGGAGCTGCTGGCCGACATGGCCAAGCGGATACCCGACTGCCGCCTGGTCACCATCGACGCGGGGCATCTCGTCCACGAGACACGCCCCGGGGAGTTCCTGGCCGAGGTGCGCCCGTTTCTGGAGGCAGGGGAATGACGCCGATGCCGAAGGGGACGCTGCGCCACGCGCTGACCGCCGTCGCGGCCCTCGGGCTGCTGGCCACGGCTGCGCCCGGCGCGGCCGCGGCTGGGGCCGTTTCCGTCGCCGCTCCGGCCTCGGCTTCCGTACCGGCGCCTCCGTACGGGCGGCTGCTGCCGATCGCCGACCTGTCCGCCCAGCGACTGCTGACCGCCGATCAGGTGGCCGCCGCGAAGTGGGGTACCGACAGCCCCATCGACGACCCCGAGCGTGAGCGGCAGGTGCTGGAGGCAGTGGCCGAACAGGCCCGCGCGCTGGGCGCGGACCCGGAGGCCACCGTACGGATCTTCCGCGACCAGATCGAGGCCAACAAGCTCGTCCAGCGCGGCCTGTACCGCCGATGGGACGCCGACCCCGCCCAGGCGCCCACTGAACGCCCCGACCTCTCCAAGGTCCGGCTGGAGATCAACCGGATCAATGGCGAGCTGGTCCGGGCCATCGCCGACTCGGAGCGGGCCCGGGCCGAGCGGTCCTGCACGGGCCGGCTGACCGTGGCCGCGCTGCGCGTACGCCACGACAGGCAGCTGGACGCGCTCCATTCGGTGGCACTGGAGCGCGCCCTGCCGTCGGTGTGCGCGCCGCCGAACGGGGCCTGACCGCGGCGACCTCCCACGGGGTGCGGGGGCTATGCCTCCGCACCCCCGCCGACGGACCAGCTGACGCCGTGGTCCCCCAGGAAGTCGAGGAACCCGGCGGCGTCGAAGGCCTGGGCGGAGGCGAGGACCCCCGCGGGCGCGCCGTCGGCGGCGAGCCGTCGGGCCGCCTCGACGGCGATCACGGCGGTGGTGCCGTACGCGTCGAAACCACGCACCTCGCCCCGGGCGTGCCGGCCGTCGACGCCCAGCACCTCCACCGCGAAGGCCCACCGCATCGCGTTGCGCTGCGCGGCTGTCGGGCCTTCCGGCACCTGCTCGGCCATCTCGGGGGACAGCCGCGTGAAGAGCTCGTACACCTCCTGGGAGGCCAGGCCCTCCACCTGCCGGGTGCGCACATGGCGGGGCACGGTCACCACCGCGGGCAGCGCGAAGCGCACCACGGGCGTCGGCGCCGAGCCGCCGGGCAGCACGATCTCCTTACGGCGGGCGGTCGCCCCCGGTGACAGCTGCCCGTTCTCGTAGCCGAGACCGCCGTCGAGCAGCGTCTCCCGCAGAGCGCCCATCGAGCGGATGGTGCCCCGCGAGGCGCCGCCGCTGACGATGTCGACGGCGATGGCGATCTCCTCTGCCTCGCCGTCCACGCGCGCGGCGGTCAAGGCGGTGATCAGATCGCTCGGGAGGCCGTCGTCGGTGACACCGGGGACGACGGCGACCCCGGCGCGCTCGGCGTCCGCGCCGAAGGTGTCGAAGATGTACCGGATGTAGGGCTGTTCGCCCGTGATGTCGACATAGTGACTGCCCGCGGCGATGGCGGCGCGCACCACGCCCTCTCCCCACCGGGTGAACGGACCGGCGCAGTTGACGACGGCGTCGGTGTCACGGAAAGCGGCGACGAGCGCGTCGTGGTCCTCGGCGTCAGCGACTCGTAGCTCCGCGACCCGTATCTCCGCGTCCTGGAATCCGGCCTCCGACGCGGCGGCGCGCAGCCGCTCGGCGCCGCGCCCCACCAGCACCACGTCGATGCCGCGGCGCCGCGCCTCCGCGACCGCGAGCTTGCCGGTGTAACCACTCGCGCCAAAGACGGCGATCTTCACAACGTTCTCCTCTGGGTGTGCCTTCTGGCTTGTGATCCACCGTAGGAAGACCCGGAGAGATTCCCGATGCCTCACCGTATTCGGAACATGTCCATTCGTCTCGCGTGCGGCGCGGCCCCGATATGGTGCGCGCATGGATGTCCTCAGCGACGCGATCACCTCCATGCGCACCGGGCGGCCCCACGCGGGGCGCACGGAGCAGCACGGCTCCTGGGGCGTGCGCTTCCCCGACTCCGAGGGCGCGGGCTTCCACGTCGTGCTCCAGGGGACGTGCTGGATGCTGCCGAGCGACGGCGAGCCGATCGCCCTGGGCCCGGGGGATGTGGTGTTCATGCCGCACGGGCGCGGACACGGCCTCGCGGACAGCCCCCACACCCCACTGGCCGCGTTCCGCGGCTCCCTCCTGGGCCCCTTCGCCGAAGACGCCGCTTCCCCGGACACGGCCTCCCCGGACACCCTGTTGCTCTGCGGCGCCTATTTCCTCGACAGGGCCCGGCCGCACCCCCTCCTCGGCGAGCTCCCCCAAGCCCTCCACATCCCGGCCCGGCTCGGCCGCCACCCCGAGCTGCGCTCGGCCGTCGAACTGCTGGGCGGCGAGCTGGAGCGGGCGCGCCCCGGCACGAGCGCCGTGCTGACCTCACTGCTCGACATGCTGCTGCTGTATGTGCTGCGCGCCTGGTACGAGGAGCAGTCCGGCCATATGAGCACCGGCTGGGCCGCCGCCCTGCACGACCGCGCAGTCTCCGAGGCGCTGCGCGCCATCCACCGCGACCCCGCCCATCCCTGGACCGTCGAGACGCTGGGACAGGCCGCGGGGCTGTCCCGGGCGGCGTTCGCCCGGCGCTTCACGGCCCTCGCCGGGCAGCCGCCGCTCGCGTATCTGACCTGGTGGCGGATGACGGTGGCGGCCCGGCTGCTGCGCGAGTCGGAGCTGCCGCTGCGCGCAGTGGCCGCACGGACCGGATACGCCTCGGAATTCGCCTTCGCCAAGGCGTTCAAGCGGGAGTACGGGGTCGCGCCCGGCGGCTACCGGCGGCACGGTCAGGAGTCGGCCGGGGCGCTCGCCGCGACCTCCCTCGCCCAGCGGTAGTCCGCCTTGCCGCTGGGCGAGCGCTGGATGTGGTCGCTGAAGACGACCGTACGCGGGATCTTGTAGCCCGCGAGCCGGGTGCGGCAGTGCGCCCGTACGGCGTCGGCGGTCAGCGGCGCCGCGCCCTCGCGGGGCTGGACGACGGCCGCGACGCGGCTGCCCCAGCGCTCGTCCGGTACGCCCGCCACCAGCGCGTCGTACACGTCCGGATGGGCCTTCAGCGCCTGCTCGACCTCCTCCGGATAGACCTTCTCGCCGCCGGTGTTGATGCACTGCGAGCCGCGTCCCAGGACCGTGATCACGCCGTCCTCGTCGACCGTGCCCATGTCGCCGAGCAGCACCCAGCGCTCGCCGTCCGCCTCGAAGAACGTCTCGGCGGTCTTCTTCGGGTCGTTGTAGTAGCCGAGCGGCACATGGCCGCGCTGGGCGATGCGGCCGGGCTCGCCGGGCGCCACGGGCTGGTACGTCGCCGGGTCGACCACCGAGGTACGGGCGTTGACGTGCAGCCGGAACCCCTTCTGGGGGCCGGCGTCCTCGGTGGCGGTGCCGTTGAAGCCGGACTCCGAGGAGCCGAAGTTGTTCAGCAGCATGGTGTGCGGCGCCAGCGCGGCGAACTGGGCCCGTACCGTGTCCGACAGCACCGCGCCCGAGCTGCTGACGCTGAACAGCGAGGAGCAGTCGGTGTCCTTGAGGGGGCCGGCCAGGGCGTCCACCAAGGGGCGCAGCATCGCGTCGCCGACCAGCGAGACGCTGGTGACCTTCTCCTTCTCGATCGTGCGCAGCACGTCTCCCGGGCTGAATTTACGGTGGATGACCACCTTCTGACCGAAGTTGAAGCCGATGAAGGCGGTGAGTGTGGAGGTGCCGTGCATCAGCGGCGGGGTGGGGAAGAACACCAGGCCCTCGCCGCCTGCCGCCACCCGCTCCGCCAGCTCCTCGGGCCGGTCTACCGGCCGGCCGGTCGGCGCGCCGCCGCCGAGCCCCGAGAAGAACAGGTCCTCCTGCCGCCACAGCACGCCCTTGGGCATGCCCGTGGTGCCCCCGGTGTAGATGATGAACCGGTCGTCGGCCGAGCGCGCCGGGAAGTCGCGCTCGGGCGAACCCGAGGTCTCGGCCTCCGCGAAGGGCACGGGCGCGGGGTCGGGGGTGGGGCCGTCCCCGGCCGGTGCGCCGACCCGGATGAGATGGCGCAGGGTGTCGGTGCGGGGGAGCGCGGCGGCCACCCGGTCGCCGAACTCGGCGTCGTACACCAGCGCCGCCAGGTTGGCATCCCGGTAGAGGTAGATCAGTTCTTCTTCGACGTAGCGGTAGTTGACGTTCACCGGCACGGCCCGGATCTTCAGACAGGCGAGGGAGGTCTGCAGATACTCGACGCCGTTGTACAGATGCAGGCCGACGTGCTCGCCCGGCGCGATGCCGGCGGTGTCCCGCAGATGGTGGGCGAGCCGGTTGGCGGCCGCGTCGAGCTGCGCGTAGCTCAGCCTCCGCTCGGCCCCGGTGCCGGGATGGTCGATATACACCAGCGCCTCTCTGTCGGGCACCGTGTCGACGATCGACTCGAACAGGTCGGCAAGGTTGTACTCCACGGCTCCTCCTGACCTGACACCGGGCGGCCTTGGCGGTCATTGGAGCGCCGTCCGGAAGAGATGTGAAGGCGCATGGCCAATAAATCTGACTGAGCATCAGATTTCTCTTGAAGTCGTCCGGCGCCTCCTGCAACCTGTTCTAGGTCGAGACGGGAGGACTGCCGTGACAACCGGGACCGAACACCTGACGGTGGAGCGCGTCGGCGCGACGCTGGTGCTCACCCTGAACCGTCCGGAGGCCAAGAACGCGCTCTCGCTGCCGATGCTGGTCGGCCTCCACGACGGCTGGGCGCAGGCCGACGAGGACGACGACATCCGGTCGGTGGTGCTCACCGGGGCCGGCGGGGTCTTCTGCGCGGGGATGGACCTCAAGGCCCTGGCGGGCGGCGACGGGATGGCCGGACAGCACTACCGGGACCGGCTCAAGGCCGACCCCGATCTGCACTGGAAGGCGATGCTCCGGCATCACCGGCCGCGCAAACCGGTGATCGCCGCCGTCGAAGGCCACTGTGTCGCGGGCGGCACCGAAATCCTCCAGGGCACCGACATCCGCGTCGCGGGCCACGGCGCCACCTTCGGACTCTTCGAGGTCAGGCGCGGCCTGTTCCCCATCGGCGGCTCCACCGTCCGCCTGGCCCGCCAGGTCCCGCGCACCCACGCGCTGGAGATGCTGCTGACCGGGCGGCCGTACACCGCCGAGGAGGCCGAGCGGATCGGGCTGATCGGCCGGGTCGTACCCGACGGCACGGCCCTGGAGACGGCCCTGGAGATCGCCGAGCTGATCAACGCCAATGGCCCGCTCGCCGTCGAGGCCGTCAAGGCGTCCGTGTACGAGACGGCGGAGATGACCGAAGCCGACGGCCTGAAGTCCGAACTCGAACGCGGCTGGCCCATCTTCGCCACCGCCGACGCGAAGGAGGGTTCGAAGGCCTTCGCGGAGAAGCGACCGCCGGTCTACCGACGGGCCTGAACACCCACCCCACCTCGCGAGCGCACCATCCCCACCCGGCCGCGACGAAGAAGAGGCACACGATGAATCCGGCTCCCGCGCCCGAGGTGCTTTCCGCCCCTCTGGTCGTCGAGTTTCCCTTCACCCGCTCCCTCGGCCCCGTCCAGAGCGCCTTCCTGACCGGGCTGCGCGAGCGCGCCGTGCTCGGCGTACGTAGCGCGGGCGGCCGGGTGCTCGTGCCCCCCGTCGAGTACGACCCGGACACCGCCGAGGAGATCCGCGACCTCGTCGAGGTCGGCACCACGGGCACCGTCACCACCTGGGCCTGGAACCCCGCCCCGCGCCGCGGACAGCCCCTCACCACCCCCTTCGCCTGGGTGCTGGTGCGGCTCGACGGCGCCGACACCGCCCTGCTCCACGCCCTCGACGCACCAGGACCCGACGCCGTGAGCACCGGTATGCGGGTGCGGATCCGATGGGCCGAGGAGCGGGTCGGCGCCATCACCGACATCGCCTGCTTCGAACCGTACGAGAGCGAGCCGAACCAGAGCGAACCCGGCCCACCCAGTGGCGAGTTCGCCGATCCCGTGCAGGGCATCGTGGCGCCCGCCCGCCTGGACTACGTGTACTCGCCCGGCCGCGCCCCCTCCCGCTACATCGCCGCCCTCGCCGACCAGCGGACCGTGGGGGAGCGCTGCCCGACCTGCCGCAAGGTGTATGTCCCGCCCCGCGGCGCCTGCCCCACCTGCGGCGTCGCCACCGCCGAACAGGTCGAGGTCGGCCCGCGCGGCACCGTCACCACCTTCTGCATCGTCAACATCAAGGCCAAGAACCTCGATATCGAGGTGCCGTACGTCTACGCGCACATCGCCCTGGACGGCGCGGACCTCGCCCTCCACGGCCGCATCGGCGGCATCCCCTACGACCAGGTGCGGATGGGCCTGCGCGTCGAGCCGGTGTGGACCGAGGACGGGCGCTACCCCGACCACTACCGCCCCACCGGGGAACCCGACGCGGACTACGACACGTACAAGGAGCTGCTGTGAACCCGAGGCGCGTCGCCATCGTGGCCTTCGCGCAGACCCGCCACCGGCGCCGGTCCGCGGAGCTCTCCGAGGTCGAGATGTTGATGCCGGTCCTGCACGAAGTGCTCGGCGCGGTCGGCCTGCGCACCGGCGAGATCGACTTCACCTGCTCCGGCTCCTCCGACTATCTGGCCGGCCGGGCCTTCTCGTTCACCATGGCGCTCGACGGCGTCGGCGCCTGGCCGCCGATCTCCGAGTCGCATGTGGAGATGGACGGCGCCTGGGCGCTGTACGAGGCGTGGGTCAAGCTGCTGGCCGGGGAGGCCGAGACCGCGCTCGTCTACTCCTACGGCAAGTCGTCGCCGGGAGAGCTGCGCGACGTCCTGACCCGCCAGCTCGACCCCTACTACCTGGCTCCGCTGTGGCCGGACCCGGTGTCCCTGGCCGCCCTCCAGGCCCAGGCGCTCATCGACGAGGGAGCCACCGACGAGCGCGCCCTCGCCGGGGTCGCCGCGCGCAGCCGCGGCGCCGCGGAACACAACCCGCACGCCCAACTGGCCGGCTCCGCCGCCCCGGACGCACTGCTCGAGGACCCCTACCTGGTGCGGCCGCTGCGCCGCCACGACTGCCCGCCCATCGGCGACGGCGCGGCCGCCGTCGTCCTCGCCGCCGGCGACACCGCGCGCCGCCTGTGCCCCCGCCCCGCGTGGATCCACGGCATGGACCACCGCATCGAGGCGCACGCACTGGGCGTACGGGACCTCACCCGCTCCCCCTCGACCCGGCTCGCCGCGCACCACGCCGGTCTGTTCGACGACGCTGCCGCGCCCGTCGACACCGCCGAACTGCACGCGCCGTTCACCTCGCAGGAGGTGATCCTCCGCCGCGAGCTGGGGTTGGGCGAGGACGTACGCGTCAATCCGTCCGGCGGCGCGCTCGCCGCCAACCCCATGATGGCCGCCGGGCTGATCCGCCTCGGCGAGGCCGCGGCCCGTATCCACCGCGGCGAGTCCGACCGGGCCGTCGCACACGCCACCTCCGGGCCGTGTCTGCAGCACAACCTCGTGGCGGTCCTGGAAGGAGAACGGGACGGTCAATCGGAAGGGGACCAGACATGAGCGTGCGCATGAGCAAGGAGCCCATCGCCGTCGTCGGGGTCGGCCAGACCAAGCACACCGCCGCCCGCCGGGATGTGTCGATCGCCGGGCTGGTCCGCGAGGCCGCCGTACGCGCCCTCGAAGACGCCCAGTTGACTTGGGCTGACATCGACGCCGTCGTCATCGGCAAGGCGCCCGACTTCTTCGAGGGCGTGATGATGCCCGAGCTCTACCTCGCTGACGCGCTCGGCGCGGTCGGCAAGCCCATGCTGCGGGTGCACACCGCGGGCTCGGTCGGCGGCTCCACCGCGCTGGTCGCCGCGAACCTGGTGGCCGCTCGCGTCCACCGCACCGTCCTCACCCTGGCCTTCGAGAAGCAGTCCGAGTCCAACGCCATGTGGGGCCTCTCCCTGCCCATCCCCTTCCAACAGCCGCTGCTGGCCGGGGCGGGCGGCTTCTTCGCCCCCCACGTCCGGGCCTATATGCGGCGGACCGGCGCCCCGCCCGCCATCGGCTCGCTCGTCGCGTACAAGGACCGCCGCAACGCCCTGCGCAACCCCTACGCCCACCTCCACGAGCAGGATCTGACCCTGGAGAAGGTGCAGTCCTCCCCGATGCTGTGGGACCCCATCCGCTACTCGGAGACCTGCCCGTCCTCCGACGGCGCCTGCGCCATGGTGCTCACCGACCGGGCCGGTGCGGCCCGTGCGCCCGCCCCGCCCGCCTGGGTGCACGGCGGCGCCATGCGGAGCGAGCCGACGCTGTTCGCGGGCAAGGACTTCGTCTCGCCGCGGGCCGGCAAGGACTGCGCGGCCGATGTCTACCGGCAGGCCGGGATCACCGATCCGCGCCGGGAGATCGACGCGGTGGAGATGTATGTGCCGTTCAGCTGGTACGAGCCGATGTGGCTGGAGAACCTGGGCTTCGCCGCCGAGGGCGAGGGCTGGAAGCTCACCGAGTCGGGCGTGACCGAGATCGACGGGGATCTGCCGGTCAACCCGTCGGGCGGGGTGCTGTCCACCAACCCCATCGGCGCCTCGGGGATGATCCGCTTCGCCGAGGCCGCGCTCCAGGTGCGCGGGCGGGCGGGGGAGCACCAGGTGGAGGGCGCGCGCAAGGCGCTCGGCCACGCCTATGGCGGAGGCTCGCAGTTCTTCTCGATGTGGCTGGTGGCGGCCGAACCCCCGGCCGGCTGACCCGGTCCCGGGCCGCCCCCGCCCGATGTCTGCCGCCGTCCCGCCGTACGCCCGCGTGTGCGGTGCCGTCCTTCTTTCGCGGCCTGTGCGGCGCCGGTCGCGATCGCTAGGGTGGGGCGGGGACGACGATCCGGGAGGAGCCAACCACGTGGCCGACACCACCACCGAACAACCCCTGGCAGGCAGCGCCGAGAAGCCCGACCTCGATCTCACCACCGCCCAGTGGAGGTCGAGCAGTCAGGGCGTGGGCGATGTGGAGATCGCCTTCGTCGAGGGCTATATCGTCATGCGCCACGGCCGCCGGCCGCAGGACCCGGCCCTGGTCTTCTCCCCCGCCGAGTGGCGCGCTTTCGTCATCGGCGCGCGCGACGGTGAGTTCGACCTGACCTGAGCTGATGTGACCTGCGCCGGGGCCGATTCGGGCCGAGGCGTTACGGGGCGAGGCGTTACGGGGCGAGCCGCCCGAGCACTTCGGGCAGCTCGCCCTCGTACACGAGCGTCAGCCGCCGCGTCACCCGCGTGATCGCCACATACAGATCGTGCCCGCCCTTGGGGGACTGGGACCAGATCCCGGCCGGGTCCGCGACCACCGCGCGGTCGAACTCCAGCCCCTTGGCCTGCGCCACGGTCAGCAGCACCAGCGGGGAGTCCAGCGCGTCGGGCCGGTCCCCGCGGACGGCGCCGGGCAGTGCCCGCGCCAGCGCGTCCACCGCCCGGTCGGCGGCCACCACCGCGAGCCGGCCGCCGCCCTGTTCGGCCAGGTCCGCCAGATCGGCCTCGACGGCCCGTACCACCTCGCGCGCCAGCCGGCCCCGTGGGGCCCGTAGGGCCACCGGCGGCCGTCCTTCCCGGCGCACCGACTCGGGGGCCGACAGCTCGGGCGCCACCTCGGCCAGTACCTCCGCGGCCAGGTCCATCACCTCCGCCGGGGTGCGGTAGTTGACCGTCAGCCGCTCCTCGCGCCACCCGCCCCGGGTGTACGGGTCGAGCATCTGCCCCCAGGAGGCCGCCCCGGCCGGGCTGCCGGTCTGGGCCACATCGCCGACCACCGTCATCGACCGCGTGGGCACCCGCCGCATCACCATCCGCCAGGCCATCGCGGACAACTCCTGCGCCTCGTCCACGATCACATGGCCGTAGGCCCAGGAGCGGTCGGCGGCGGCGCGCTGGGCGGTGCTGCGCACCGGCCCGGTGTCCAGGTGGCGGGCGGCGAGGGCGGCCGCGTCCACCGGGGCGGGCCCGTCGTCCTCGCCCTCGTCCAGGCCGACGATCTGCAGCACTTCCCGCGCGTACCGCTCCTCCTCCCGCCGTTCCTCCTCCGCCGCCCGGGCCCTGGCCCGCTCGGCGGAGTCGTCGGTGCCCAGCAGCTCCGCGGCCTCGTCCAGCAGCGGGACATCGCCCACCGTCCACGGCGCGTCCGGCGCGCGCAGCAGCGCGGCCCGCTCGTCGTCGGTCAGCAGCGGCGCGGCCGAGCGCAGCCGGTCGGGGTCCGAAAGCAGCTCCGCGACCAGCCGCCGCGGGGTGAGCGGTGGCCACAGCGCGTCGAGCGCAGCGCGGACCGGCGGCTGTGCCCACAGCTCCGCCGGGCCGTGGCGCAACTCCTCCTCGTCCAGCGGCCGTCCGTGCTGCCGAGCCCGCTCCCGTACGAGGGCGTCGAGCAGATCGAGTATGAAGCGCTTACGGGCCACATTGTGCGGCGCGCGCAGCGCCTGTGCGCGCTCGCGGGCGCGGGCGCACGCCCGCCGGGACAGCCGCAGCGGCAGCGCCTCGTCCTCCAGCGGGATGTCGACGTGGCCCGCGGGCGGCAACTGCCGGTCCCGTACGGCGGCGGCGATCACCTGCACCATCCGCAGATCGCCCTTGACGACCGCGGCCCGCGCCCCGTCCTCGGCGGTCGCGGACACCCCGGGGAACAGCCCGCCCAGCGGGGTGAGCACCACGTCGGTCTCGCCGAGTGAGGGCAGCACCTGGCCGATGTAGTGCAGAAAGGCGGCGCCGGGGCCGATGACCAGCACGCCGCGGCGGGCCAGGGTGTCGCGGTAGGTGTAGAGCAGATACGCGGCCCGGTGCAGCGCGGCCACGGTCTTTCCGGTGCCCGGCCCGCCCTGGACGACGAGCACCCCCTGGAGCCCGGACCGGATCACCCGGTCCTGCTCGGTCTGGATGGTGGCCACCACGTCCGTCATCCGGCCGGTACGGCCCCGGCGCAGCGCGGCCAGCAGCGCGGCCTCGCCGACCAGGCCGCGCCGCTCGGACTCGGCCATGCCGTCGAGGTCGAACACCTCGTCGTCGACGCCGGTCACCCTCCGGCCCCGGGTGTGCAGATGGCGGCGGCGCACCAGGGTGCCGGGGGCGGTGGGGGAGGCGGCGTAGAAGGGGCGGGCGGCCGGCGCCCGCCAGTCGATCAGCAGCGGCTCGTGCGCGTCGTCGCGCAGTCCGATCCGGCCGATGTAGTGGCTGGCGCCGCCCGCGTGGTCCGCGTGGTCGATCCGTCCGAAGCACAGGCCGCCCTCGACCCCGTTGAATCGGGCGACGCTCCCGGCGTGTTCATCGGCGCGCACCTCGCGCTCGACGAGCGCCTGGCGCGTCCCGCCGTGCGCGCCGTCGCGCAGCACCGTGCTCAGGGCTTGCTCTTCCCGCTCGCGCAGTGTGTCGAGCCGTTCGTACAGGGCGGTCACATGGTTCTGCTCGGTGCGCAGGGCCTCGGCGAGGGCGGAGGAGGGCTCAGAGGAGGTTACGGGGGCCGTTGGGGCGGCTTGACGGGCTTTCATCGTGCTGATACACTCCCGTTTTAGCGGCTTCTGTGTTTTGAAGTTCGCTGGTCAAGTCAAGAAGCGTATCAGCTTCCGCGCCCGGAGACCCCTCAGGTGAGCACGGCGCAGCCCCTTTCTCTGAGCGCCCGCAGTGGCCGCAGCTCGTCTCCTCGCTCCTCGAATCCGTTCCAGCGCAGATCGAGCTTTTCCAGGGACGGCAGGCCCGCGATCCAGTCCGGAATCCCCCGCAGCCGGTTGCTCCGCAGATCGAGATGGCGCAGCAGTGGCAGCCCGCGCAGCGGCTCGGGCATCGACTCCAGGGCGTTGTCCCGCAGTTCGAGATGGCGCAGCTGGGTGAGCGCGGAGAAGGCGGCGGGCAGGGACGCGATGCGATTGCCGCGCAGCCACAGCTCCCGCAGCCGGCCGAGCCGCCCGATCGACTCGGGCAGCCCGGTCAGCTCGTTGTGTTGCGCGCGCAGCTCGACCAGACCCGCCATGTCGCCGATCTCCGGCGGCAGTTCACCGATCCGGTTCTCGCCGACGTTGAGATACGCCAGCTCGTCCAGTTGGCCGAGCTCGGGCGGCAGCCGGGTCATGCGGTTGTCGTGCAGATACAGATACCGGGTCAGGCCCCGCAGTTCGCCGAGCTCGCCGGGTGCTTCGGCGAGCTGGTTGTGGCCCAGGTCGAGGGTGTGCAGCCGCTGGAGGCGGCCAATGGCGGGGGAGAGGCGGGTGAGCCCATTGTCCGCGAGGATCAGCACCCGCAGCCCGGTGCGCTCCCATACGTCCTCGGGTACCTCGCCGAGGCCCGCCTTCCAGAGGTTGAGTACATCCGTCATGAGGGCGGACTCTATGGGCCGCGCCGGTATGGCCTAAGGCCAGGGGCGGAGTTCGGGGAGCGGGGCCGGGCCGCTGTCCAGCGGGCCGGCGGGGGTGCGTCCGGCCATCCACGCGGTGAGATCGGCCAGCCGCCCCCGTACGGTCAGCGGTTCGCCGGAGCCGTACGTACGTCGCTCCGGTCCGTCGGTGGCCTCCAGGGTCAGCCGGGTGTCCAGCGGTGCGCGCGGCGCGAGGAAGTCCAGCGCGTGCGCGCAGAAGTCGCGCGACCAGTCGCCGGGGCCGGAGCCGAGCAGAGCGTCCGCCGTGTGGATCTCCAACTCCCGCCACCAGCACAGTAGAACGCCCCGTACGTCCGAGTCGCGGTAGCGTACGGGCCGCTCCCAGTCCCGCGGGCCCACCGCGGTGAAGGCGCCCTCCGCCTCCGCAAGGGCCTCGGCCACGGTGTGCCGCAGCTCGTCCGCCGAGCGCTTGGAACCCGCCTCGATCGCGGCGTCCCGGGTCGGGCGGCCCCCGTCGTACACCTCGATCAGCTCACCCTGCATCGCGAATCTGGCCTGCCGGGCCAGCGCCGATGCGACGCCCCCGATATGCGCCAGCACATGCGCGCGGCTCCAGCCGGGCAGCGCGCTCGGCTCGCGGACGGCGGCCTCGGTCAGGCCGTCCAGCAGGGCGCGCAGCCGCTGGTGCCCGTCGAGTACGGCGGCGACCACCCGCGCCGCGCCGTCGGCGCCCGTATCGGCGCCTGTGCCTGTGTCTGCGTTCGTCCGGTCGTTCTTCTCGTTCATACGTCCCCCAGCAGGCTAATGGTTGATTCGGGAGGCTACCATTAACCCTCATGGCCGCCGATCGACTCGCCCTCGCACTCGCCGTCACCATCCGCCACGACGGGAACGGCGGGGTGGCCGACGATCTGGCCGCGCCCGAAGGGCTGACCGCCTGGGTGCGGGAGCTGGCCGAGCCGCTGCGGGACGCGCTGGACGCCGAGGACTTCAGCGCGGACGCGGCCGCGCTCGACGCCGTCCGCGAGCTGCGCGCCGCCGTCCGCGCGCTGTTCGCCCGCGCGGTGCGGCCCGGCCCGCCGAGCTCCGCCGACGCCCACCGGCTGCTGCCCGAGGACCAGGCCATGGCGCGGCTGAACGCGGCGGCGGCCCGGGCGCCCGGCGCCCCGCGCCTGGAGTGGCCCGAGGGCGGTGCCCCCGTGGTCCGCGCCGCCCGGCCGCCGGGCTTCACCGACGCCGACCGGCTGGTGGCGGCGCTCGCCCGCGACGCCATCGGGTTTCTCGCCGGGCCGGAGCGCGAGCGGCTGCGGGCCTGCCCAGCCCCGCGCTGTGTGCGCTACTTCGTCAAGGACCATCCCCGGCAGGAGTGGTGCAAGCCGTCCTGCGGCAACCGCGCCCGCGTCGCCCGCCACCACCGCCGCCACCGGACGGAGTCCTGACCCGTCCGGAGCCCAGTCCCGCTGGAGCCGAAACGATCCGGTCGTCAGCGCGCCGGTGCCGCATACGCGGCGAGGCCCGCCCACGGCCGCTGCCGCCCGCTGCTCACCGCCGCTATGCCGCGCTCGTCGTACCGGGCCGTCCGATACGACCACGCGAGATTGCCCCGCATCACCTGCCGCATGCCGTCCACATAGTGCGCGACGTGCCGCAGAGTGTCCGCCCCGGCCCCGGCGAGGAGCGCGGGCAGCCGCGCGGCGGTCTCCTCGAACCACTGGTAGCGGGCGTCGGCGAGGCGCGCGATGTGCTCCACGGCCTTCTCCAGGGTGCAGCCCGTGAGCTCCCGCTGAACGATCACGCTGTTGTGGACGTCCCCGGCGGCCAGTTCCTTGGCCAGGGAGACGATGTCATTGGTGAAGACCACCACATCGTCGGTGGCCTCCCGCATCCGCTCGAGCGGGAAGCCGCCGTGCACCGCCTCCGGCAGGGCGTATCCGCCGAACCGCTCGTTGAGATCCAGACACGGCTGCACGCCGATCGAGTGGCGGCGCAGGGCCACCACCGCCTCCACCGAGCGCGGGCGGCTCCCGGTGCGGCCCAGCGCCTCGCGGTGGTAGGAGTGCAGATACTCCATCCAGTGGTGGCGGAAACGTTCCCGCCACACCCTCGGCCTGCCCTGGTGGATGCGGTGCCACAGATCGCGGAAGCTCTCGACGAGAGGGCCGCCGGGTACGTCCCCGGCGGCCCTCCCAGTCGGCTCCTCCGCCTCGCGCGTCACCTGGACGAGGGCGTCGAGCAGCCGTAACACCTCCTGTGGCCGGCATCCCAGCTCCCCGTCGAACTGGTCGTCGAAGACGAAGTACCACCCGCACAGATCATTGCCCAAGGCCAGGTCGGCGCCCGTCTCGCCCGGGTAGAAGTACGCCGCCAGCAGATCGAAGCGCAGCGCGTCGTACTCCGCCACCGACGCGTCCCCTTGGAAGACGCCGTACCGCGACAGCCACGCAATGGTGTGCCGCCGCGCGGCCTCGGCGTCCGGGCTGACCAGATCGGCCGGCGGGAAGCCGAAGAGCGCCGCCGACCGGGTCGCTGGTGGTGGTGAACCTGCCTTGTCCATGGTCCGTATCCGCCCCCTCAGGACATACGGGACCGCGCCGGAGCCGGGGACCGGCCCTCTTTGCGCCATGGTCCTCGCCGCATCCGGACATGGTGGCGTGGCCGCTGTTCCCTTCGATAGGGCGCCTGTCGAATTGGCGTGTGCCAGTGGCAATGCCGTCAGAAAATTCCCCGCATACCGCGCTACGGAGCGTCCCGAGCGGGCTACGCTCAGCAGTACCTGCCGAATGGGGTACGAGCGTGGCGGAGAACATGACACGACAGGGCCGGGGGCGCCGGACGCTGCTGGAGCGGGAGCCCGAACTCAGCGCGGTGGACCATGCGTTGACCGAGCTGTGCGGGGAGCCGGCCGGCGATCCGGCCGGGCCGCGCGCCGGCGGGGTGATCGCGTTCGCGGGGCCGGGCGGCGCCGGTAAGACCGCGCTGCTCGGCGAGGTCAGGCGGCGGGCCGCCGCCCGTGGCTGCACGGTGCTCTCGGCACGCGCCGGGGAGCAGGAGCAGGGCGTCGCCTTCCATGTCGTGCGCCAGCTCTTCCAGCCCGTACTCGCGGCGACCGGCGAGGAGACCCACCGCAGGATCCTCGGCGGCTGGTACGACATCGTCGCGCCCGCCGTCGGTCTGGTGGTCTCGGCGGAAGGCGGCTCGCCCGACCCGCACGGGGTGCGCGACGGCCTGGACTGGCTGGTGACCCGCTTCGCCGTCCAGCGGGCCCCGGTCGTCATGATCCTGGACGACGCCCACTGGGCCGACGCCGAATCCCTCGACTGGCTCACCCGGTTCGCGCCCCGCGCCGTGGATCTGCCCATGCTGCTCGCGGTCGGCTACCGCCCTGACGAGCTGTCCGCCGACGCGGCGGCGCTGCGCGGGCTCACCGGGCGGCAGGGCTCGCGGCCCCGGCTGCTGGCGCCGCTCACCCCGGGCGCGGTCGGCCGGATGGTGCGCGAGGTGCTGGGCGCGGGGGCGGACGACTCGTTCTGCCGCGAGTGCTGGGCGGTCACCGGCGGCAACCCCTTCGAGGTCGTCGAGCTCACCGCCAAGGTCCGCGAGCGCGATCTGAAACCGCAGTCGGACAACCTCGCCCATCTGCGCGAGCTCGTCTCCACGGCCAAGGAGAGCGGCCTGACCGACCGGCTGAGCCGGCTCGGCACCTCCGCCGTCCGGCTCGCCTGGGCCGTCGCGGTCCTCGGCAGCGAGGCCATCCCGGCCCTGGCCGCGGAAGTCTCGGGCCTGTCCACCATCGAGACCGCCGAGCTGGCGCTGCGGCTGGCCGACGCCCGTATCTTCACCCCGCCGCGCCCATCACCGGAGAAGCGGCCCCTGGAATTCCTCCACCCGCTGATCGCCACCGCCGTCTACCGCGCGATCCCCGGCGCCCTGCGCGTGGCCATGCACGGCAGCGCCGCCGCCACGGTCCTGTCCGCGGGCCGCGGCTCCGGGGCAGCCGGCCGGCATCTGCTGGAGCTGCACCCCGAGGCCGACCCCTGGGTGGTGCGCCATCTGCGCGCGGCGGCCCGGGAGTATCTGCGAGCCGGCGCGCCCGACACCGCCCGCCGCTGCCTCGCCCGGGCGCTGCGCGAACCGCCCTCGCTCCAGGAGCGGCCCGCCGTGCTCTACGAACTGGGCTGCGCCGCCCAGCTCAGCGAGCCCGCCGTCACCGTCAACCATCTGCGGGCCGCCCTGGAGGAGCCCGCGCTCGGCCCGGAGCTGCGCGAGTCGATCACCTACCGGCTGGCCCAGGCGTACGGCCACAGCGGCCGCATGGAGGAGGCCGCGCAGCTCGTGGCCGCCGAGGCCGGGCGGGCCGGGAGCGCCCGTACCCGGCTGCGGATGCAGGCCGAACAGATCATGTGGAACATGTTCCGCGCCGACGGCCAGGACTCGCCCGCCCGCTCCCGCCGACTGGCCCGGCTGGTGGACCGGCTCTCCGGCCACGGGATGGCCGAGCGCTATCTGCGGGGCCTGCGCGCCTTCGACGCGATGACCCGCGGCGAACCGGCCGCCATCGCCCTGCGCCACGCCGACGAGGCCCTGGGCGACGGCCTGAGCTGGACCGATGAGGAATGGGGCTTCGAGGTGCCCATCCTGGTCGCCCTGACCTTCCTCCACTGCGACCAGCCGGGGCGCGCCGAGGAGCTGTTCGCGAACGGCGTCGCGGAGTGCGAGCGGAAGGGCTGGCGCGGCGCGCATCTGGCGTTCGGCCTGACCCTCCTCGGGTACGTCCGCTACCGCCGCGGGGCGCTCGCCGAGGCCGAAGAGCTCGCCCGCGAGGGGCTGCGGATCGCCGACCTGGTCGGACCGGAGACGCCCGCCCACTGGACCGCCGTCGGCACGCTGATCCAGACCCTGCTCAGCCGCGGCCGGGTCGAGGAGGCCCAGGAGTTCGCCGCCGAGCACTCCTGCGGCGGAAACACCCTCCAGGCACTCCAGGCACTCCTGTGCCCGGACGCGCCGACCGTGCGCGGCGAGCTGCTGCTGGCCCGCAATATGCACAGCGAGGCCCGGCAGCGGCTCACCCAGGTCGGCCGGGGGATGGACCGGCGCGGTATGCGCAACCCCGCCTGGTGTCCCTGGCAGCTGCATCTGGCCCAGTCCCTGGCGCTCACCGAGCCACGGCAGGCCGCCGAAGTGGCCCGGGACGCGGTGCGCCGCGCCCGCCAGTTCGGCGCCCACTCCATGATCGGCCGCGCCCTGCACACCGCCGGGCTCGTGACCCAGGGGCCGGAGCGGCTCAGGCTGCTGGCCGAGGCAGTCGACCACCTCGAACGCTCGCCGTCCGCCTACGATCTGGCCGTCGCCCTGGTCGACCACGGCACCGCCCTGCGCCGGATCGGACTGCCGCAGGAGGCCGGAGAACGGCTCTACCGCGGGCTGGAGGGCGCGGTGCAGTGCGGGGCCGACGCGCTCGCGGTACGGGCCCGCGACGAGCTGTCCGCCACCGGACTGCGCCCGCTGCAGCTGCGCGCCGACCACGGCTCCCCGCTCACCTCCCAGGAGCAGGCCGCCGCCGAGCGGGCCGCCCTCGGCTGGGGTGACGACCGGATCGGCGACGAGCTGGGCCTGGAGGAGCGCGAGGTGGCGCAGGTGCTGTCCGGCGTGTACCGCAAGGTGGGCACCGACCGCACCGGGCTGGCCAAGGTCCTGGGCGCCCCGGCCGGTGTCACCATCGGCGCCCGTGTCCCGCGGCCGGTGTCCGGGCGCTGACCCGGGGCGGATTCCGGCGCCGGGGCACGTACCATATCCGCATGTCGTTCCTCCGCCGCCGCAGCCCCGCCACGCCCACCGGTCCGGACTTCGACGTCCTGGCCATGGACCCGGGGGACTGGCCCGGCGATCTCGGGGCTGGGCTGCTGCCCGCCCCCGACGGCAGCTGCCAGGGCGTCTTTCTGCGCTACGACCTGTTCGGCGGACGCGGCCCCGCGATGATCATCGGGAATCTGCCCGAGGGATCCCCGGCCCGCGAGCTGGCCGAAGGACAGGTGCCGTTCGAGGTGACACAGCTGCTGGCGGCCCTGGGAAACGACGAGCCGGTCCATGTGGTGGACACCGAGGACACCCCGGTCATGCACGAGGACAACCTGCTCATCGTGCGCCGCATCAAGCTCTCCGAGGGCCGGATCTCCTGTTCCCAGTTCGACCGCAGCGACGGCGTCCTGGTCACCATCGCCAGCTGGGACCGGCCCATCACCGACGACCTCTACCGGCTGCTCAAGCCGCTGCCCGCGGAGATGTTCCAGCAGGGCTGAGGCGCGACCCGGCGGCCTTGCCCAAGGGGCGCGCCGACAATGGTGAGTTCCCCGCCTCGTATCGTCGCCTCGTACTTCGATCGGGTGATTGCCGGACCGCTGAGGCCGACCGCGCGGCGCGGTCGGCCTCACCCTGTGGTTCGCGACTACCGGTCGGAGCGCTCGATCCGCACATCGGCGGCCCGTACGAACGCCACCCGGTGCCCGAACTGGATCTGGTAGTACGTGTCTTGGCCGCGCACCACCTTGTGGCCCGCCGGGTCGAAGGTCGTCGCCCACAGATACTCGCCCTGGGTCTTCAGCCCCAGCGCGTACCGCTGCCCGGCGAGCAGCTTGTACGGCAGCGGCGAGACCGCCTGCACCGGTACGCCCTCCGGGTACGCCTCCTTCTCCGGGTAGGCGCGGCCGTACACCGGCACGTCAGCTGCGCCGTCCTTCGGGGTGATGACCAGACCCCTGCCGTTCACCGCGGTCGGCCGGCCCTTGGGGTTCTCGAACCAGGCCTTCTGCCCCAGATACCAGATGGCCGTCCAGTCGCCCTGCCGCTCCGCGACCGCGAACCGCTGGCCGGTCGAAGCGCGGGCGCCGGTGTCGTTGACGCCGGTCGTGGAGTCCGCCCCGTCGGGGCGCAGCCCGATGTCCTTGATCAGCGGGGCGTCCGCGCTCGGCGCGGTGTGCAGTCGCACCGCGCCCGAGCCGTGCGGGGCGCAGGGCTGTCCGGCGGTGTCGCAGTCGGTGTACACGGGCTGGTGGGTGTCGTAGTCGGGGCGGATGGTGACCAGCCCGCCGCTCGGGCCCGTGGTGGTGCGGAAGGGCGCGCCGAGGAGGGTGAAGTAGTGCGCCCAGTCCCAGTAGGGGCCGGGGTCGGTGTGCATCCCCTTGATGTTCGGGGTGGTGGTGCCGGGGACGTTGTCATGGCCCAGGATGTGCTGGCGGTCCAGCGGGATGTCGTACTTCCGCGCGAGATAGCGCACCAGCCGGGCCGAGGCCCGGTACATCGCCTCCGTGTACCAGGCGTCGGGGGCGGTGAGGAACCCCTCGTGCTCCACGCCGATCGACTTGGCGTTGACGTACCAGTTGCCCGCGTGCCAGCCGACGTCCTTGAGCGCCAGGTGCTGGGCGATATGCCCGTCGGCGGAGCGCAGGGTGTACTGCCAGGACACATACGTGGGGTCCTTGATCAGCTTGAGACATACGTCCCAGGTGCCCTCGGTGTCATGGATGACGATGTAGTCGATCGTCTGGGACTCGGGGCGGTTGCCCAGATCGTGGTTGCCGTAGTCGTTGTCGCCGAACTGCTCGTACGGCGCCGGGAACCACTCGCAGGAGACGCCCTTGGGGGCGTCGATGTTCGGATCCCGCGCGACGGACGGCAGCCCCAGCGTCCGCAACTGCCGGGTGTCCGGGGACACTTCGGGCGCGGCCGGGAGCGAGACCGCCTCGCCCGAGCCCGTGGTGCGCGCCGCGCCGTCGCGGATCACCTCGAAGACGTCGTCGGCGAAGACGGCGGCTGCCGTGGCGTTGTCGGAGCCGGAGTAGGCCGCCACCGCCCCGTACCAATCGGCCGGGTCCTCGCTCAGCGGCAGCCCCAGCTTCTGCTGCTCGGCGGCCAGCAGGGCCGCGCCACCGCGCACATTGGCCGCCTCGTCGGCGCGCAGCGACTCCGCGGACAGCCCGCTCAGCTCGGCGGCCCGCTCCAGCGTCCGCAGCCGCGCGGGCAGCTGCCGCGGCTGGGGCACCTCGGTGTCGGGCACCAGACGGGCACGCGCCAGGTCGCCACGCGCGTCCTCGCTGCCGTGGCTGTGGTGCGGGGTGCGGGCCAGGGCGGCGGTCGCGTCGGTGAGGTGCATGGGGCCGTAGCCGCCGGTGACACTGGGCGCGCCGCCGTGGCCGTCCCAGCGCGACTGCAGATACGACACGCCCAGCAGCACGCTCAGCGGGACGCCGTACTCCTTCGCCGCGGCGGCGAAGGCCCGCTGCAGGGCGTCGCTCCCGGACCGGGATTCATCGGCCAGAGCGGCCGGGGCCTGGGCCGCGAGGGGGAGCAGAAAGGCGGCCGACGCGGCGGCACCCGCCGTCCGCAGGGCGGTCCGTCGCGTGGGGCCGGGCTCCGGTCTGTTCGGGTCGTGCGCGCTGTCCTGTGCGGATCCTCGCATTGCAGCCTCCTCCAAGGCGGGCCGAGCGTGCGCCGGTGTGCGCCGGCCATGCGTACGGGGCCGAGCCCACCTAGAGGTATCCGGTGCCGGGCGATCCGTCAATCATGCTCACCCGCCCGGGTGTTCGCACGTCAACGCAGGTGCCGCTCGCACGTCAACGCCCGTGCCGAGGTGTTTCCCGGCACGGGCGTACGGGCCTGCGGCGCGTCACTGGTCCAGACCGATGACGTCCAGACCGATGACGCGCCCCGCGGCTCAACGGGTTCCGACCGCGGCCCGCACGGCACGCCGCGCGAGGGAGCAGTCGTCGTGCAGGCGGCGCAGCAGCAGACGCTGCTCCTCACCGGCCCCGACCGCGCCCGGAGCCACGGGGGCGGGGTCGTGCATGGTGCGCTGCACGGCGGTTTCGCACTGGCGGATCTCCCGCGTCAGTACGAGCATCAGATTCACCAGGAAGGCGTCCCGCGCATCGGGCCCCGCCGCCTGCGCCAGCTGGCTGATCTGGCGCCGCGGCCCCGGGGCGTCGCCCAGCGCGGTCCACAGCGTGGCCAGGTCGTACCCGGGCAGATACCAGCCCGCGTGGTCCCAGTCGATGAGCGCCGCCCCGGCCGGCGAGAGCAGGATGTTGTTCAGTAACGCGTCGCCGTGGCAGAACTGGCTCTGGCGGGCGGCGGTGTGCGCGAGGCCGCGCAGCAGCTTCCGCAGATCGCCCATGTCCCGGTCGGTGAGCAGCCCGAGCTCGTGGTAGCGCGCCAGCCGGGCGGCGTAGTCGATCGGCGCGTCGAACAGATCGGCGGGCGGCCGCCATAGATTGATCCGGCAGATGGCGCCGAGCGCGACCCGCACATCGGCGCGCGGCGGCGGCTCGCAGGGGTGGCGCTGGGACGCCGCCACCCGCCCGGGCATCCGCTCGATGACCAGGGCGCAGTTGTCCGGGTCCGCCGCGATCAGCCGGGGCACCCGGACCGGCGGCCGATGGCGGACGAACGCCCGGTACATCGCTATTTCCCGCCGGAACCGCTCGGCCCAGGCCGGTGAGTGGTCCAGCAGGCACTTGGCGACCGCGGTGCTGCGGCCGGTGGTGCCGACCAGGAGCACGGACCGCCCGCTGCGCCGGAGCACCTGGACGGGGTTGAACTCCGGACAGATGCGGTGGACCGACGCGATCGCCGTGCGCAGCTGTGCTCCCTGCGGGCCGGACATGTCGAGTCTGCCGCTCAGCAGGCCGGGGCCCGGGGCCCGCCTCGCTCGCCCGCCGAGGGCGGGATCCAGAAACGGCCCGGCGCCGGGCGGCTGCCGCCGGTACGGCCGGGGCGGGGCGGACACGGAGGACGATGCTGCGTACATGGACAATACAGATCCCTTCGTGCGCCGACGAGTCGCGCGCCTCCCGGCCCCGGGGTGAGGCCGCACCCTGGGGAATGCGGTCCGCTTCAGCTGATTCAGCTGAACGCCGCCGGGCCGGGTGGCGCGGTCCTACACCACACCCGGCCGCGGGTGGCACACCATCTGGCGGACCCTGGCGAACCCTGGCGAATAGTCGCACGGGCCGTGACAGGGCGGTTACTGTCAAGTCAGCCGAGAACCTGGGGGCTTGACGTGACGAGGGAACCCAACACCCGTCTCGCGGACCTGTTCGGCCTCGCCGGCTGGTCCAAGGGGGAACTCGCGAGGCTCGTGAACCGGAAGGCGGCGGCCATGGGCCATCCGCAGCTGGCGACCGACACCTCGCGGGTACGGCGTTGGATCGACACCGGCGAGATGCCGCGCGATCCCGTGCCCAAGGTTTTGGCCTCCCTGTTCACCGAGCGCCTCGGTCGAGTCGTGACCATCGAGGACCTCGGGTTCGCACGGCAGGGGCGCGCGGGGAAGGGGCAGTCCGCGGACGGGCTGCTCTGGGCGCCCGAGTCCACGGCCGCGGTCCTCACCGAATTCACGGGAATGGACCTTATGTTCAACCGACGCGGCTTGGTGGGTGCGGGCGCCGCGCTCGCCGCAGGATCAGCCATCACCGGAGCCATGCACGACTGGCTGCACAGTGACCCGACTCTGGCCACCGACGCCCCCCGTACCGACGATCCGCTGTCCGCGGACTTCGCCGGCTTCGACCGCTACGAGGCGGCCCCCGTGGGCTCCCAGGAGATAGACGCGCTGGAGCGCTCGGTCGACGTCTTCCGCGCCTGGGACGCCGCCCGCGGCGGGGGGCTGCAGCGCAAGGCCGTGGTGGGCCAGCTCAACGAGGTGGGCGGGATGCTCGCCTATCGCCACCCCCCGGCGGTGCAGCGCCGGTTGTGGGGCGTCGCGGCCAACCTGGCCGTGCTCGCCGGCTGGATGTCCCATGACGTGGGCCTGGAGCCCACCGCCCAGAAGTACTTCGTCATCGCCGCGCACGCGGCCCGCGAGGGCGGCGACCGCCCCCGGGCGAGCGAAGCGCTCTCCCGCGCCGCCCGGCAGATGGTCCATCTGGGCCGGCCGGACGACGCACTCGATCTGATGAAGCTCGCCAAGTCCGGTGCGGGCGAGGAGACGCTGCCCCGCACCCGCGCCATGTTCTGTACCATCGAGGCATGGGCGCAGGCGTCCATGGGCCACAGTCAGGCGGTGCGCCGCACTCTGGGCCAGGCGGAAGAGCTGTTCGTCTCGGACAAGGGGGATGTGCCGCCGCCGAGCTGGATGCAGCTGTTCAACGAGGCCGATCTGCACGGTATGGAGGGGCTGGTCTACCGCACGCTCGCGGAGCATGAGCCCGGCGCCGCGACGATCGCCCAGCAGCATGCCAAGGAGGGGCTGCGGCAGCGGGAGGGCGGCCGCGACCGGTCGCAGATCTTCGACCATATCTCCATCGCCTCGGCGTGCTTCATCGGCGACGACCCGGAGCAGGCGGACAAGTACGCGCGGCTGGCCCTGCTGACCATCGAGCACAACTCCTCCCACCGCACCTGGGACCGGCTGCGCGAGATGTACCGGCTCACCGGCCGGTACTCCACCCGCCCCGATATCCAGAGACTGCGCGAGGAGATCGAGCAGCGGGCGCCGAAAGGGCTGGGGCCCAAGGGTTCCGGGCCGAAGACGCCGGAGGGCGGATCGCCGGGCGGCGGAGCACCGGGCGGCGACGGAAAGACGGCCGTCGTGTGACGCGCTACGAACCGGCCCGCGCGCTCGGCTGATGCGTGAGGAGCTGACGTGTGAGGATTTGGCGCGTGAGGAGGAGCTGACGTGTGAGGAGTTGGCGCGCTATGAGCCGACCCGTGCGATCAGCACGCAGGCGTCGTCCTCGCGCCGCTCGTCGTCGAACGCCTCCACCACGGCCCGTACGCATTCCTGTGCGCTGTGGGCGGTGGCGAACCGCGGCGCCAGCCCGAGCAGTCGCTCGGCCCCCGCGTCACCCTCGGCGTCCGCGCCGTACGGCCAGAGCCCTCCGGTGTGCAGCACCAGCAGATCGCCGGGCTCCAGCCGCTCGCCGTACTGGGTGTATGTCGCACCAGGCGTGGCGCCGAGCAGGACGCCCTCCGGGGGCCGCAGGGCGCGCCCCGTCCCGTCGCGGAAGAGCAGCGGGGCGGGGTGCGCGGCCTGTGCCCACACCAGGGTGCGGGTGGCGGGGTCGTACCGGCCGCATACGGCGCTGCCCAGGGCTGGCTGCGCGGAGGCGTCGAGCAGTTGGTTGAGCCAGCTCATCAAGGCGCCCGGCTCGACCCCGGTCACCGCCATGCCCCGCACCGCGCCGAGCAGCATCGCCACGCCGGAGGTGGCGGCCACGCCATGGCCGGTGAGGTCGCCGACGCTGAGCAGGGTCCCGCCGTCGGGCAGCTCCAGCGCGTCGTACCAGTCGCCGCCGATCAGCGTGCTGGTCGAGGCGGGGAAGTAGTGGGCGGCGAGGTCCAGGGCGGCCGGGCCCCCCGGGGAGGGCCGCGGGGAGCCGCGCCACACGGGCAGCACGGCCTGCTGGAGCTCGACCGCGACCCGGCGCTCGGTCTGTGCGATATGCCGCTGCCGCCGCAGTGAGTCACGGGTCTCGCGCACCGCGCGCTCACTGCGCCGCAGCTCGCTGACGTCCCGCAGCACGGCCCACATGGACGCGGTGCTGCCGTCGTCGTCGAGCACGGGCTCGCCCGACATATGGACGGTGCGTACCACGCCGTCGGCGCGCACGATACGGAACTCCCCGTCGATCGGCTTGCCGTCGACCAGACAGTCGGTGACCAGCGCGGTCAGGGTCGGCTGGTCCTCGGAGAACACCCAGGAGGGCAGCTCGTCCAGGGGCAGCCCGCCCTCTTCCGGGGCCCGGCCGAAGATCTGGCACAGCTCGTCGGACCAGGTCACGGCGTCGGTGAGGAGGTTCCACTCGGCGCTGCCGACGCGGCTCAGCAGCGAGCCGTGCTCCTCTGGTCCGGCGTCCCGCGCGGACGTGGCGTACGCGGAGCCCGGCGGCGGGGGTGGCTCGGCGGCGAGCCGGCCCCCTGTGTCCGCCTCCGCCTCCGGGGACGCTTCGGCCTCGGCCGGGTCGGTGGGCAGCCCGTCGCGCAGCTGGTCCAGATTCCGGCCCAGGTCGTCCAGATGGTGGACCGCGAGATCGCACAGCGCGCGCTGCCAGCGCAGCTGGGGGTCGTCCGCCCGGTCGAGGTCCGCCGTGGTGTCCCGGCGGACGGCGTCGATGTCGCCGCGCAGCCGCCGGGTCTGTGAGATGAGCGCGTCGACCGTGTCCCTGGGCGGCTGGGGGGGCTGGGCTGCGGAATGGTCCGCGGAGCGGGGGGACGGCATGACGTTCTCCGATACGGGCACGGCGTGGCCGGGTCGTGAGGGAAGGACCGGTAACGACTCTTGCACAGGCTGCGACATCGCGTAAGCGGTTTGGCAATACCCGATCCGGTGGTGCTTTTGGCATATGCCAGTGGCCGTCCTGGGCAAGTCGGCACGGTTCGGCGGAACGATCTGTTCCGGGTAGGCTGCGGCGCTCGGGATCTCAAGGTCCACGGCGTTGATCCACGTTCATCGCGCATATCACGCCCGGACACCGGCAAGAATGCCGGACGACGGAAATCCCGTTGCCAGCGAACCCCCCGCACCGGATGCTGACCTCATGTTCGATCCAGACATAGCGCCCAGCGGCACCCTGCTCGGCCTCCTCCAGCGAGGCCGCGGCGACGGGACCCTGCACGCCCTCGCGGCGCCGCGGGCCGAGTCGCTCGCGGCACTGCACCACTGTGTGCTGCACGACCCCCGGCGGGACTGGCAGGTCGAGAACCGCTCCTTGTACTACGCCCGGCTCTGCCTCGACCTCGACGCCGGACTCGACGAGATCGAACAGCACCTCTTCGACCCCGACGACCTCATCGACCCCGCCGAGGAGCGCACCGGCCTCGCCCTCGCCGTCCTCGGCCACCTCGCCTCGTACGGCCGCGAGGACGCCCTCCGCCTGCTCCGCCGCTACGCCGCGACCGGTGGCAACTGGCAGTGGGCGCTGGACGAGCTGGCCCTGCGCGACGAGGACACCGAGCTGCGCGCCCTCGCCCCCGCCGTCCTCGCCCGATACCCCGAGACCCCCGAAGGCGACGCCGAACTCGCCGCCGCCGTGCGCGGCGCCTATGAACCCCGGCCCTGGCGGCTGTGGGCCGACGACCCCCGGCACGGGACCCGGGTGCGCGCCGCCCAGGAACAGGGCTCCTTCGACCGCTGGCAGCGCCAGCTGCGCCCCATGGGCCCGCGGCCCGGCTGGAGCGTCCATGACGTCCTCCTGTGGGCCGGCCAGGAGGACGACCTGCGGCCCGGCGCCCGCCGCCCCGAAGCCGCGGCCCGCTGCCTGGCCGCCGTCGCCGGCCCCGAAGACCGGCCCGAACTCCTCGCCGCCGCCGCGGCCGCACCCGACGCGGCCCGCGCCGCGGCCCTGCGGCACCTCGCGGAGACCGGCGACCCCGAGGTGCTGGACCTGATCGAGGCCGCCGCCACCGACCCCGCCGCCTCCGAGCTGGTCTCCCAGGGAGCCCTCGCCGCCTTCGAGCGGATGCGCAGCATCGCCGCCCTCGACCGGGCCCGGATGTGGGCTCAGCGCCCCGACGCCCTCGGCGCCGCGGCCGCCGCCATGCTCGCCACCCGGGGCGGCCAGTACGACGCGCCCCTCGTACTCTCCGCCCTGCGCGGCACGGTCCGGGCCGAAGGCCCCGACGCCCAGGCCCTGTGGACCCTGGTCGACGGCGCCGGACGGCTGAGGATCGCCTGCGCGGCCCCCGTGCTGCGCCATATCTACCGCGAGACCGCCTCCTCCCACCTCCGCGGCCGCGCGGCGCGCGCCCTGGCCGCCACCGACCCGTCCTTCGGCGCCGGCTTCGCCGTCGAATGCCTCTGGGACTGCGAGGAGAGCACCCGCGAACTGGCCGCCCGGCACGCCACCACCGCCGATGCCCGCGTCGTCGACCAGCTCCGCAGACTCGCCGCCGACCCGGCGGAGGAGGCGGAGGTCCAGACGGCGGTCCGCAGCCGCATCGGCCCCGAGGACTAGGCCCAGGCGTCGGGAGCAGGGCGCCCCCTTTGTCGCCAGGGCCTAACGCTCATGGGACGTTCCCCGTCCCGAAAGCTTGACGATGCCGGGGCCACCCTTCGTACGCCGACAACACGGGTATGCGTGTCGCCATCGTCACCGAATCCTTCCCGCCCGACGTCAACGGCGTCGCTCACTGCGCCCTGCAGACCGCCCGGCATCTGCACCGGCGCGGTCACCAACCGCTCGTCATCGCGCCCGCCGTCCCGCACGACGGCCCGGCGGACCCCGATGCCTCCCGTCCCTATCCCGTGCTGCGCATCGCGTCCCTGCCGCTCCCCGGCTATCCCCAGGTACGCGTCGCCCTCCCCAGCCGACGGCTCGCCGCCGCCCTGACCGCCCACCGCACCGACGTCGTCCACCTCGCCAGCCCCTTCGTCCTCGGCGCCCGCGGCATGACCGCCGCGCTGCGGCTGCGCATCCCCGCCGTCGCCGTCTACCAGACCGACCTGGCCGGCTACGCCCGTACGTACCTCGGCAAGGGCGAGAACGCGGCTTGGCGCCGGATCCGCGCCGTGCACACCGCGGCCGACCGGACCCTCGCCCCGTCCACCGCCGCCGCCCACGACCTCGACGACCACGGCGTGCCGCGGGTGCGGCTGTGGGCGCGGGGCGTCGACACCGAACGCTTCACCCCCGCGCGGCGCGACACCGAGCTGCGCCGCACCCTCGCCCCCGGCGGCGAGCTGATCGTCGGCTACGTCGGCCGGCTCGCGCCCGAGAAGAACGTCGAGCTCCTGGCCCCCGTCTGCGCGCTTCCCGGCGTCCGGGTGGTCATCGTCGGGGACGGCCCCAGCGAGCCGGGGCTGCGCGCCGCGCTGCCCGGGGCCCGCTTCCTGGGGCGCCGCACCGGCAACGGCCTCGCCCGAGTCTTCGCGTCCCTGGACGTCTTCGCGCACACCGGCCCGCAGGAAACCTTCTGCCAGACCGTGCAGGAGGCCCAGGCCAGCGGCGTCCCCGTGATCGCCCCCGCGGCCGGCGGCCCGCTCGACCTGGTCGACCACGGCCGCACCGGCCTGCTGGTGC
Source organism: Streptomyces sp. NPDC059679 (assembly GCF_042734105.1). Classification (NCBI taxonomy): domain Bacteria; kingdom Bacillati; phylum Actinomycetota; class Actinomycetes; order Kitasatosporales; family Streptomycetaceae; genus Streptomyces; species Streptomyces sp. NPDC059679. Next base: position 35,163 of record NZ_JBHWES010000064.1, read on the forward strand.
CGCCCCTCGACGGGGCTGCGATCGCCGACGCCGTCTCCCTCCTCGCGGCCGACCCGCGGCTGCGCTCGGCGCTCGGCGCCGCGGGGCACAAGGCGGTCCGGGGCCGCACCTGGGAGGCGGTCGGCGACCAGCTGATAGACCACTACACCGAGGTGCTCGCGACCCGTATGGCGGTGCCGGCATGAGGGTGTCTTGGCGCGCTGTGCGGGCTGGGCTGAGGAGCCGCGCAGCGACGGAGGAGCGAGCAGTGACGAGGGAAGCCCGCGCGTGGAAGCGCGCCGAGACTGAGCGGGAGGGAGGGGCGTGAGCGCGGCGCCGCCGAGGGCGGGCACATCCGGCCACGAGCCGGACGGCGTGCGCACGCCGCTGCGGATCGTCAGGCTCGCCAACTTCATCACCCCCTCCTCCGGCGGGCTGCGCACCGCGCTGCGCGAGCTCGGCGCGGGCTACCGGGCGGCCGGGCACGAGCCGGTCCTGGTCGTGCCGGGCGCCCACGCCTCGGACGAGCTGACTCCCCAGGGGAGGGTGGTCACCGTCCCGGGGCCCGGGGTGCCCGGCACGGGCGGCTACCGCGTGCTGACCGACCGCCGACGCCTGGCCCGGCTGCTGGACGGGCTCGCGCCCGACCGGCTCGAGGTGTCCGACCGGACCACCCTGAGGTGGACGGGGGAGTGGGCCCGGCGCGCCCGCGTGCCCTCCGTGATGGTCTCCCACGAGAGCGCCGACGGCGTGCTGCGCACCTGGGGTGTCCCCGAGGCCGCCGCCCGCCGGGCCGCCGACGGGCTGAACCGGCGCACCGCTCGGGCGTATTCGCGCATCGTCTGCACCACGGAGTGGGCGGCACGCGAGTTTGTACGGATCGGCGCGCGCAATGTCGTACGCGCCCCCTTGGGCGTCGACCTGCACCACTTCCACCCGACCCTCCGCGACCCGGCGCTGCGCGACCGGCACCGGGACGGGGCCGCGGTGCTTCTGGTGATGTGCTCGCGCCTGTCGCCAGAGAAGCGGCCCGGCCGCGCGCTCGACGCGCTCGACGAGCTGGGCCGGCGGGGCGTCGGCGCGGCGCTCGTGGTCGCGGGCGACGGCCCGCTGCGGCCCCGCCTCGAGGCCCGCGCCCGCGAGGAAGGGCTTCCGGCCGCGTTCCTGGGCCATGTCGCCGACCGGGGCGCGCTCGCCGCGCTCCAGGCCAGTGCGGATGTCGTGCTCGCCCCGGGGCCCGCGGAGACCTTCGGGCTGGCCGCGTTGGAGGCGCTGGCGTGCGGTACGCCCGTCGTCGTCAGCGAGCTGTCCGCCCTCCCGGCCATCGTCGGCCCCGCGGGTGCGACGGCGGCCGACCACGGCGCGGCGTTCGCGGACGCCGTCGAACACCTTCTGTCCCGCCCCGAGCCGACCCGCCGCGCGACGGCCCGCGCCCGCGCCGAGCGCTACAGCTGGCCGGAGGCGGTGGCCGCGTTCCTCGCGGCCCACGACGCGCCGCCTGTGCACGATCCGTCACCGGTTCGTGGTGGGTTGCCCGTCGGGGGCGATGCCTCCGCTCGTGATGTGTCGCCCGTCCAGGGGGGGTCGCCCGTCGGCCCGGCCGCCAGGACCGCGCGATGAGCGCGGGCCGCGTCGGCGCCGCCCGGCTCACGGCCGTCCGCGGGGCAGCCCCCGCCCGGGCGGCCTGGCCGGGCCCGCGAAGCGGGCCGCGGTGCCCCCGGCTACCCCTGGGGGCACCCTCGGCCCCGTCGTGCGCGTCGCCCGCCGCGCTGCGCAGCGCCCCGTACGACGGCGACGGTCCGCCGTGCGATCGCACGCTCCCCCAGTCGGCACCGGGAGGAGCCTGCTTGACGTCTGCCGAGCCGGCGCGACATGGCGGTGTGCGGGGCACCCGGGGCGCGTCCGGGAAGCTTCGAGCGGTCCGCGACACGCGGCCAGGCGCCGCCGGCCGCCCTGGGTTTCCGGGGGCGACGATTCCCTGGGCGGCGTCGGCGGGGTCCCGCCGCGCGGGGTGGCGGCGGTGACTGCGGTGTGGGGCCCCGGCGCCCCGGTTCCGGCGGCCCCAGCCGGACAGGAGCGGCGGGAGGCCCCGTCGGACGGTGCCGTCGCGGCGTCGCGTACCGCCGCGCGGCGTGTCGCCGTGCAGCGGCCGGGTGGGGAACCGGCCGATCCGGGTGGCCGGGACGGTGGGCCGGGCGGCGGCCCGACCGTGGGCCCGCTCCTGGCGCGCCCCGTACGGCCGTCGGTTGCGGCCGCCACGGCCGTCGTCGCCGAGTTCGACGCCGCGCCCGACGGTGCGAGGTGCGTCCCGGACGGCCCGAGCTGCCATCCGGCCGCACAGCGGCCGCGGCCGCCGGGTCCGCCCGCCGCCGACCGTGCCCCACACGTTCTGCGCTTCGCCGCGCTCGGCGACTCGCTGAGCGAAGGGATGGGCGACCCCGCGCCCGGCGGCGGGTGGCGCGGGTGGGCCGTACACCTGGCGGGCGGGCTCGCGCCCCGGCCGGGGGCCGTGGAGCTCGTCAACGTCTCCCGCAGCGGCGCGCTCTCCACCGACCTCGTCGACGGGCAGCTGGCCGCCGCCCGTGCCGCCCGACCCCATCTCGCGTCGGTCGTGGCCGGCGCGAACGACACACTCCGGGCCGCGTTCGACATCCGGCGGGTCGTCGAGGCGCTTGACACGGTCATCGGCACGCTGCGCGCCGACGGCGCCGTGGTGCTCACCGCATGTCTCCCCGACCCCGGCCGGATGCTGGGGCTGCCGGCGCCCCTCGCCCGGCCCCTGGCCCGCCGGATGCGCGCCGTGAACACCGTCGTGCACACGCTGTCCCGGCGGTACGAGGCCGTACACGTACACCTCGCGGACCACTCCTGGGTCGAGGAGCGGGCGGCGTGGAGCGTGGACCGGCTGCATCCGAGCGAGCTCGGACACCGTTTGCTGGCGCGGGAGTTCCACGCCGCTCTCACCGCACACGGGTTGGCCACCGGCCATCCGCCCGCCGAGGCGCTTGACGGCCCGCCACCCTCGCTGCTCTCCGGCGCCTGGTGGATGGCGACACGCGGCACCCGCTGGGTCGCCGACCGCTGCACCGATCTGCTGCCGGACCTGCTCAAGCTGGCGGCGCTGGAATGCCGCCACGCCGTCCTGGGCACCGGCCATCAGCTCGACGCCCGGGACCGCCTGGAGACCCGCGCCGCCCTCGCGGCGATCACCCCCGGACCGACCGCCCACCCGCCTCACGAAACCGACCACACCGACCACATCGACCACGCCTGCCGACCCGACCAGACCTGCCACGCCGACCGGGCCGACCGGGCCAGCCAGGCAAATGGGGCGACAATGGCGGGGTGACGACGGGACGCTGGGAGTTCTGGATCGACCGTGGCGGGACCTTCACGGACGTCGTGGGCAAGCGCCCCGACGGCCGCCTGGTGGCCCGTAAGCTGCTCTCGCACCACCCCGAGCGATACCGGGACGCGGCCGTCGCCGGTATCCGGCTGACGCTGGGACTCGCCCCCGACGAGCCCATCCCGGCCGACCGCGTCGCCGTCGTCAAGATGGGCACCACCGTCGCCACCAACGCCCTGCTGGAGCGCACGGGTGAGCCGACCGTCCTGGTCATCACCGAAGGCTTCCGGGACGCCCTGCGCATCGCGTACCAGAACCGCCCGCGCCTGTTCGACCGCCGGATCCTGCTGCCCGAGGCGCTGTACGACCAGGTCGTCGAGGTGCCCGAGCGGGTGGACGCCCACGGTGGCGTGGTGCGCGAACTGGACCTGGACGCCACCGCACGCGCGCTGCGCGCCGCGCACCGGGACGGCTTCCGCAGCGCCGCCGTCGTGCTGGTGCACGGCTACCGCCACGCCGCGCATGAGCAGGCCGTCGGGGCGATGGCCCGCGAGCTGGGCTTCACCCAGGTCAGCTGCTCGCACGAGGTGAGCCCGCTGATGAAGCTGGTGTCCCGCGGCGACACCACCGTCGTCGACGCGTATCTCTCCCCGATCCTGCGCCGCTATGTCGAGGACGTGGCGGCCGAGCTGCGCGGCATCCGGCTGATGTTCATGCAGTCCAACGGCGGGCTGCGCGAGGCCTCGCACTTCCGCGGCAAGGACGCGGTGCTGTCCGGGCCCGCGGGCGGGGTCGTCGGCATGGTGCGCGCCTCCGGCGAGGCGGGCCACCACCAGGTCATCGGCTTCGACATGGGCGGCACCTCGACCGATGTGTCCCACTACGCGGGCGAGTTCGAGCGGGTCTTCGGCACCGAGGTGGCGGGGGTGCGGATGCGCGCCCCCATGATGAACATCCACACCGTCGCGGCGGGCGGCGGCTCGGTGCTCCACTTCGACGGGCGGCGATACCGCGTGGGGCCCGACTCCGCCGGGGCCGTCCCGGGCCCGGCCTGCTACCGGCGCGGCGGCCCGCTGACCGTGACCGACGCGAACGTGATGCTCGGCCGTGTCCAGCCCGGCCACTTCCCGGCGGTCTTCGGCCCCCACGGCGACCAGCCCCTGGACGCGGAGACGGTGCGCACCCGCTTCGCCGCGCTCGCCGGCCGGATCGCGGAGGCGACGGGCGACCGGCGCGGCCCGGAGGAGGTCGCGGCCGGTTTCCTGGACATCGCGGTGCTGGGCATGGCCAACGCCGTCAAGAAGATCTCCGTGCAGCGCGGCCACGACATCACCCGCTACGCCCTCACCAGCTTCGGCGGCGCGGGCGGCCAGCACGCATGCGCGGTCGCCGACGCCCTCGGCGTGACCACCGTGATCGTGCCGCCGCTCGCGGGCGTGCTCTCCGCGTACGGCATCGGCGTGGCCGACGCCACCGCCATGCGGGAACAGGCCGTCGAGACGGAGCTGAGCGACGCCACCCTGCCGCGGGTGCGCGAGACCTGCGCGAGTCTGGAGACGCGGACGCGCGCCGAGCTGCGCGCGGACGGCGTCCCCGAGGAGACCGTGACCACCTCGGCCCGGGTCCATCTGCGGTACGCGGGAACCGACTCCGCCATCCCCGTCCCCCTGGACACCGCCGAGGCGATGGCCGAGGAGTTCGTACGGGCGCATCGCGCGCGCTACGCCTTCACCATGGACAAGCCGCTCGTCGCCGAGGCGGTGTCGGTCGAGGCCGTCGGCGCGGCGGGCCCCACGGCTCCCACGGGCGGGTACGCGGACGGGCGGCCGGGCCGTACGGGCGGGCACCCGGCGGCGACCGTGTCGATGTTCACCGAGGGCGCGTGGGGGGACACCCTGCTGTACGAGCGCGCCGCACTGCGCCCCGGGGACGCCGTCACCGGCCCGGCGATCATCGCCGAGGCGGACGCCACCACCGTCGTCGACCCCGGCTGGCGGGCCGCCGTCGACGAGCGCGGCCATCTGCTGCTCACCCGGGTACGGCCGCGCCCGCGCACCGTGGCGGTCGGCACCGAGGTCGACCCGGTGATGCTGGAGGTGTTCAACAGCCTCTTCATGGCGATCGCCGAACAGATGGGGCTGCGCCTGGAGAACACCGCCCACTCCGTGAACATCAAGGAGCGGCTGGACTTCTCCTGCGCCCTCTTCGACGCCGGGGGAAACCTGATCGCCAACGCCCCGCACATCCCGGTGCACCTCGGATCCATGGGCGAGTCCATCAAGGAGGTGCTGCGGCGCAACGGGGACGCGATGCGGCCGGGCGATGTGTACGCCATCAACGACCCGTACCACGGCGGCACCCATCTGCCCGACGTCACCGTCGTCACCCCCGTCTTCGACGAGCAGCGGGCGGAGCTGCTGTTCCTCGTCGCCTCGCGCGGCCACCACGCCGAGATCGGCGGCATCACCCCCGGCTCGATGCCCGCCTTCAGCCGCCGGATCGAGGAGGAGGGCGTGCTCTTCGACAACTGGCTGCTGGTACGGGACGGCCGGCTGCGCGAGCGCGAGACCCGCGAGCTGCTGACCACCGGCCCGTATCCGTCTCGCGCCCCCGACGCCAACCTCGCCGATCTACGGGCCCAGATCGCCGCCAATGAGAAGGGCATCCATGAACTGCGCCGGATGATCGGGCAGTTCGGCCTGGACGTCGTACACGCCTATATGGGACACGTGCAGGACAACGCCGAGGAGTCCGTGCGCCGTATCGTCCCGCACCTCAAGGACGGTTCGTACCGCTACGAGACGGACAGCGGCGCGGTCATCGAGGTGGCCCTGCGGGTGGACCGCGCGGCGCGCGGGGCCGTGCTGGACTTCACCGGCACCTCACCGCAGCAGCCGGGCAACGCCAACGCGCCGAGCTCGGTGGTGATGGCGGCGGTGCTCTATGTCTTCCGGACGCTGGTGGCCGAGGACATCCCGCTCAACAGCGGCTGCCTCAAGCCGCTGGAAGTCCGCATCCCCGAGGGCTCGATGCTCGCGCCCGCCTTCCCGGCCGCCACGGTCGCGGGCAACGTGGAGACCTCACAGGCCGTCACCGGCGCGCTGTACGCGGCGCTGGCGGTGCAGGCCGAGGGCTCCGGCACGATGAACAACGTGACCTTCGGCAATGACCGTGTGCAGTACTACGAGACCGTCGCCAGCGGCTCGGGCGCCGGCGAGGGCTTCGACGGCGCGGACGCCGTGCAGACCCATATGACCAACTCCCGGCTGACCGACCCCGAGGTCCTGGAGTGGCGCTACCCGGTACGCGTGGACGCCTTTGAAGTGCGGCGCGGCAGCGGCGGCCGCGGCCGCTGGCGCGGCGGCCACGGCGTCACCCGGCGCATCCGCTTCCTCGAGCCGATGACCGTGGCGCTGCTGACCGGCCATCGGCGGGTGCCCCCGTACGGCATGGCGGGCGGCGAACCGGGCGCGTGCGGCACGAACCTGATCGAGCGCGCCGACGGCTCGGTGGACCGGCTCGGCGGCTGCGACGCGGCCGAGGTCGGCGCGGGGGACGTACTCGTCGTCCATACGCCGGGAGGCGGCGGGTACGGGCCGCCGGGCGGCTGAAGCGCGGTCGGCGGCCCCGCTGACGCCCCGTCATGAAGGCGTCGGCCGCAGCCCGAAGATACGTCGCCTCCAAGGCCGTTTGCCGCCCCGGTCATGGGGGACTCGCCACCCGTCAAGCCCGCCCGGCCCGCCCGCTGCCGGGCTGGGAGCGGGCCCCGTATGGCGATCAGTAGCTGGAGGAGCGGCCATGGAGTGGTGGCGGTACGCCGCGTGCGTGGACGAGGATCCGGAGCTGTTCTTTCCCGTGGGCGTGGCCGGCCCGGCGGCCCAGGAGCAGCAGGCGCGGGCCAAGGGGGTCTGCGGCCGCTGCCCGGTGTGCGACGAGTGTCTGGAGTACGCGCTGAACAGGGGGGTGAGCCACGGCGTATGGGGCGGCACGGGTGAGGAGGAGCGCCGGGCGCTGCGCCGCCGGGCCCAGCGCCGGGGGGCACCTCCTGGCGGTGGCCGGCAGGGGGCACCTCCCAGAGGCAGCCGGGGGAGCGTCAGCTCATCGAGCGGCGGCCGTCGAGCGGGCTGACCGGCCGCCCGGGAGGACGGCCGGCCTCTGCGGGCACGGGAGTCACGGGCTAGGGAATGATCGCCCCGTGGTTGTTGAGCGCTTCGGTCACCGGCTGGTAGTACGTGACGCCGCCGGTCTGGCAGTTGCCGGAGCCGCCGGAGGTCAGGCCGATGGCGGTGTTGCCGGAGAAGAGCGGCCCGCCGCTGTCCCCTGGCTCGGCGCACACATTGGTCCTGATCATCTGGTAGACGACGTTGCCGTTACCGTAGTTGACCGTGTAGTTGAGCCCGGTCACGGTGCCGCCGTGCAGGCCCGTGGTGCTGCCGCTGCGCTCGACGAGCATGCCCACGAAGGCGTTGCCGGCCCCGGTGATGGCGCGGTAGGTGCCGTTGTAGAGGTACACGTTGCTGGGGTGCGGCAACAGCGGGTTCGTGTACGAGATGTAGCCGTAGTCGTTGACCGGGAAGCTGGAGTAGGCCGTCGGGCCGATGGGCACGCCGAGCCTGGCGGACCAGTTCGGATAGCCGTTGGTGCAGTGACCGGCGGTCAGGATGTAGTACGAGGTCCCGATGTGCACATTGAACCCCGCTGAGCAGCGGAAACCGCTGGACGAGTAGATCGGGTCCCCACCGGAGAGCAGCTGGGTGATTCTGCCCCGGGTGCGCTGGATGTGCAGGGCGCCGCTGCGCGGGCCCGCCGCCTTCCTGAGCGTGGCGAGTTCGGAGGCCGAGACGGTGCTGTCGACGTCGACGCGGACGGAGCCGCTGTCCTCGTCGACGGCCCATGCGGTGCCGCCGACGTCCGCGGCGAGCATCGCGTCGCTCGCCGCCCTGAGCTCCGAGGCGCTGTACGCCGCCGCGGGGTCCGCGGCAGCGGCCCCCGGCGCGAGCAGCGCGAACACGGCGGCCAGACCCGCTATGAGGGCCGCCGTCCGCAGACGTGAAGCCGCGTGGGCGGGGCGGCTCGCCGGGCCGCTTCTGTGGACCGGGTGCTTGATCCTCATCGACTGTCCTCCTGATGCCGGGGGAGAGGAGGCCCGCGCCGCGGCCGGTGTCCCGTGGTGGCGCGGGCTCAGCGGGTGAATCCCTGCTGGCAACAGTGATGTCGGTATTCGCCCGGTACAAGGGTGGTTGGGCGGTACCGAGGGGTCGTGAGGAGTGTCCCGATCGCGGTTATTACGTCCGCACCCCGGCGCACGCGCCGCCGCGTCACCCCCGTCGCGCTACCGTCGCCGCAGCACGCCGCGGATGAAGGCCGCCTGCCCGGCGTGCTGCAGATCGTCGGAGATGACGCTCACCAGCCGGACGCCCAGCGTCACCGGCGGGGTCCACGCCTCGTCCACGACCGCGTTCAGATCGGCGTCGCGCAGCCCCCGGACGTAGCCGATCGTGCGCTCGTGGACGGCGTCGTGGTACCCGAGGAGCAGCTTCGGGGGCACCCGGAGGGCGGCCACGTCCTTGGCGCGGTGCCCGTAGCCCGTCGCCGCCGCCGAGAACGGCAGCTCGAACCGCTCGTACCAGCCCTGCTCGGTCCAGACCTCTTCGGTCGCCGCGACCTCGGAGACGTGATCGTCCTGAACCCGTGTCAGATGCCACACCAGCCAGGCGACGCTGTTGGCCTTGTCGTCGAGGCGGGTGGCCAGCTGGTCCACCGTCAGCCCCTTCACCGCTTCGTGAACCGTCTCCTGAACGCGACCGAAGGCGTCGGCCAGGACCTCTGCGCTGTTCATTCTCACGATCGTAGGCCGCCCGCCCGCCAGGCGCGGGAGCGACAGGCGCGCCTGAGCGCGTGTTTTCCAGCGGCCGAGGGCGCGGACGCGCACCACCGGACAACGCCGAATTCCGGGAATTCAGGGCCACTTGACGTCCCGGGTGAGCGGAACGGCGCCGCGGTCCGTATGGAAGGGAAGCCTATGCCGTCCCGGCCCCCCGCGGCCGGGGGCGGCGCCGTGCTGGAACGACGTTAAGGAGGCAGGGTGGTGGGACACACGCGGCGCAGGGCGCACCGTGTCGCACGCCTCGTGGCCATCGGGGCAGTGGTGTGCGGCGGCGTGATGGTCTCTCAGGCCGCGGCGGACGGATCGCCCGCCGACGGGTCCGGCGGCGATCCCACCCGGGCCCTCGAGGCGAGAGACACCCGGGACGCCGAGCTGGCCAGGACCCTGGTGGACGAGCTCGGCACCTCCCGTACGGCGGGCAGCTGGATCGGCTCCGACGGGCGGGCGGTGGTCGCGGTGACCGACGCGGAGGCCGCGGACCAGGTCAACCAGGCGGGCGCGCATGCCAAGCAGGTGCGCTACAGCATGCGGCAGCTGCGCTCGGCGACCGAGACGCTGCGCGAGGCGCCCCGGGTGGCCGGGACCGCGTGGGCGGTGGACGCCATGTCCAACGAGGTGGTGGTGCTCGGCGACAGCAGCGTCTCCGCCGACCAGTGGTCACGGATGAGGGGCGTCGCGTCGGCGATCGGCGGCGAGGTGCGCATGGAGCGGACCACCGGCTCCTTCACCACCCGGACCCTGGGCGCCGAGCCGATCTTCACCCAGGGCGGGCGCTGCTCGGCCGGTTTCAACGTCACCAACGGCCAGGCCGGGTTCATCCTGACCGCGGGCCACTGCGGTCCGAACGGCACCGCGTGGTTCGCGGACACGCAGGGGAACACCACCGTCGGCACGACGGTCAGAAGCGACTTCCCCGGCAGCGACTTCTCCTTGGTGCAGTACCAGAACACCTCGCTGGACCAGAGCAGCGTGCTGAACATCGGCAACGGGCAGACCGTGCGGATCACCGGAGCCGCCGACCCGGTCGTCGGCCAGAAGGTGTTCCGCAGCGGCAGCACCTCGGGGCTGCGCACCGGCTCGGTGACCGCGCTGAACGCGACGGTGAACTACCCCGAGGGCACCGTCAGCGGCCTCATCCAGACCAATGTGTGCGCCGAGCCGGGCGACAGCGGGGGCCCGCTCTTCGCCCAGAACGTGGCGCTGGGCGTGACCTCAGGCGGCACCGGCGACTGCACCAGCGGAGGCGTGACCTTCTTCCAGCCGGTGACCAAGGCGATGACCGCCCTCGGCGTCTCCCTCCCGAACGCCCCGGCGAGCGACGGGGAGGCGGCGGGTACGGCGTCCACCGCCCCGAACAACGGCTCGGACCCGGCGGCCCAGGGCACGGCGGGTGGTCAGGGCGGTGCGGGCGGTCAAGGCAGCCAGGTGAACCCGATCATCCCGGGCACCCAGGGCGACACCTCGTCGCTCGCCGGGGTCGTCGCGTACGCACAGAGCTTCGGCCCCGGGCTGGCGCTCATCGGCGCGGGACTCCTCGGCTTCCTTGCCACGCTGCTCATCCGGCCGGGCCGTCGCGGGTACCGGGGCTACTCCACGCGATGGGGGTGAGGTCTCCCGGTCGGCGCGAGGGGGACCCCGTCGCGGGCCGCTACGTGCCGCGCGGCCTGTCCCCGTGACGGTGCGGGGTGCCCGGCGCGGGTGCCCCGCCGCGCCGCTTACAGGGCCCACCCCGGCGCCGGACGGATCCGTGGCCGGTGCGTGGCGATCTCGCCCTCGATGTCCCGCTCCGCTGCGATCAGCAACTGTTCGCCCAGGTCGTGCATGGCCCGCCCGGCCGCGAGTTCGTCGCCGATCTCCGGCACATCGGCGTCGTCGGGGCTGCACCGGGCGACGCCCCGGCCGGTGAACGAGGTTTCCTTCGTGTCGAGCACCACGCGCGCCTTGGTCGTTCCCTGGTCCTCGTAGAGGTAGAGGTGAACCTTCCACTCCACTGTCTGCGGCATGGCCGACTCCTCACCTGATGTCTCATCTGATGGTGGTCCGGTGTGATCCGGACGCGGCTTGTTCGGGGCGTCCCGGCCGCGCGATGGCGCCGAGCTCACGGTGGATGCGGCCGCGCACCTCCTCGGCGAGCGCGGCCAGGCGCTCGGAGACGACGGGCCGCTGGGCGGCGGGGGCGCGGATCCGGCGGGCCGGGTGCGGGAGGTCCGCCAGGTCGGCGAGGAACCGCTGGTGGCTCTCCGCCAGGGTGGCGCGTTCGCGGGTGCGCTCGCCGCCGCGCATCACCGTCTCCAGGACCGGCCGGCCGTACGGGGCGGGGTCCTCGTCCGCGAGGCCGATCACATCCGGCTGCCCGGCGCGGCGGAAGATCTGCTTGGGGCCGGGGGCCGTGATCTTCGCCGCGGAGAGCTTCATCACCGGCCGCCCGTCGTACGCGACCAGCTTGTAGGCCGAGTCCAGGTACGGGGCGTCGGCGGAGACCCCGACGCGGGTGCCGACCGCGTAGATGTCGATGGGCGCCGCGGAGCGCACCAGATCCTCCACGGCGTACTCGTCGAGACCGCCGCTGACCACGATCCGCACCCCCTCCAGACCGGCGGCGTCGAGGATGGAGCGCGCCTGCCGGGCCAGCAGGCCGAGGTCCCCGCTGTCGAGCCGGATGGCCGAGCCCGGGGCCCGGGCGCCACCGTCCAGCTCCCGCAGCACGCGCGCCGCCGTGCGGACTCCCGACTCGGTGTCGTACGTGTCCACCAGCAGCGTCAGCGGTCCGGGGTGGGTCCGGGCGAACGCCCGGAAGGCGGCCTCCTCCGAGTCGAATGCCTCCACGAACGAGTGGGCCATCGTGCCCACCGCGGGCATCCCCTCGGCGCGGGCCGCCGCCACATTGCTCGTTCCGGCGAATCCCACCATCCCGCCCAGCCGCGCCGCGTGGTAACCGGCCTCGGGTCCATGGGTGCGGCGCAGCGAGAAGTCCACCACGGGGCGCCCCGCCGCCGCGAGGACGCAGCGGGCGGCCTTCGAGGCGATCGCCGTCTGGTGGTTGAGCCGGTTGAGCAGATATGTCTCGACCAGCTGGGCCTCGGGCATCGGCGCGGTGACCTCCAGCAGGGGCTCCCCGGCGAGCACGACCCGGCCCTCGGGCACCGCCCGCACCTGGCCGGTGAACGCGAGGCCGAGCAGCGGGCGCAGCTCGTCGACCGGCCGCCCGAGCACCGCGGCGAAGTCCTCGACGTCCTCGGGGCCGACGCGGAAGTCGGAGAGGAAGTCCAGTGCGGACTCCAGGCCCGCGCCGACCAGGAAGCCGCGGTCGGGTGGCAGGTCCCGGACGAAGAGGCTGAAGGTGGCCGGGCCGGTCATCCCCTCGCGCAGATAGGACATCGCCATCGTGACCTCGTAGAGGTCGGTGGTCGTCGCTTCGGACATCGTCGGCACCTCCTCGGTGCCCGTTTCGTGCGGATATCACCCACTCTAATGAGTGTCTTGCGCTGTTTTGATGTGTTACGACTTGTTCGCTGCGCTCTTGGCGGTGTTCTGGGCGGCAGCCTTGTTCTCGCGGTTCTCGCGCTGGAAGGCCCAGGTCATCCGCGGTTCGACCAGGGGGCGGAAGACGCGCCGTACGGGGGCGGTGCACAGCAAGGTGATCATGGCGATCGCGGCGGCCGTGACCGTCAGCTCGCCGACGGGGGTGTGCAGCCACGGATGGTCGTACCAGCCCCAGAAGCGGGACGACTTGATCACGAAGCCGTGCAGCAGATAGCCGTACATCGTCCCCGTGCCGAGCGTGGTGATCCACAACTGCCGCCCCGGCACCCAGGCCAGGAAGGCGGCCGTCAGCAGCAGCGCCAGCGCGAACAGCGCGGGTGTGGCGAACACCCCGGCCCAGTCCGGCACCCCCCGGCCCGACACGCTTCCGCGGTGGTAGAACCACCCCGCGTCGATCCGCGGCGCCAGCACGTACGCGGCGACCAGTGCACCGACGCCGACCGGCAGCGCCGCCAGCCGTACCCGCCGGGTGCGCAGCCGCGTGAAGTGCTCCGGCCGCAGCTTCAGCCCCAGGACGAAGCAGGGCAGAAACGCCAGCACCCGCTGCAGGGCGAGATCGCCGCCCACCTCCGGCGAGACCGAGCCGAGCACGGCCAGGGCCAGCGCGATCGGCACCGGGTGGCGCAGGGCCAGCCACAGCGGTGTGGTGAGCCGCCAGATGAACAGCGCGACCAGGAACCACATCACGTACCAGGGGTCGAGCAGGCTGATCGGATAGCCCGGGTCGTCCTGCGCCCAGCGGTAGAAGAGGGTGTACGCGACCTCGAAGACGATGTACGGCACGGCGACTCCGGTGAGGAGCCGCCGCACCCGCCCGGGTCCCAGGTCGAAACCGCGCGAGAAATACCCGGATATCAGCGCGAAGGCCGGCATATGGAAGGCGTACACCGTGAGATACACCGCGGTGACGGACCGGCTGCCGTAGGTGAGCGGTTCCCAGGCATGGCCGCAGGCCACCAGCACGATGGTGAGGTACTTCGCGTTGTCGAAGTACGGGTCGCGGACGCGGCTCCGGGCCCCGCCCTCCCGGGGCGGAGCGGTGGCCGGCGGCGGTTGCGTGCGTGTGGGGGTCTCCTGCTGCACTGAGTCTCCTGGCGCCTTTTGGTCGAGTCGTTTGATCGAAACGTGATCGGACCCGAGGGCGCCTGCCCCGCTCGGCCTCCTCCATGACAGACCACCGCGAGGAATTCGCCACGCGGAATTCACCACAAGGAGAGGCGCGAGGGGTGGCCCGGCGGCCATCCGCGGGTAGTTCTACGTTTCGAACCACGGTCACCGCAGGTCACTTCGCCCACACCGCGAGGCCCGAGGCTTGAGGCCATCGCCGGATCTTACGGAGGAGCCATGCCCGCACCTGTGTTCAGCCGTCGCCACGGTATGCGCGCCGCGGCCGCCGCGGCCCTCGCCATGCCACTCGTCGTCCAGTCCGAGGGCGCCGCCGAGGCCGACTCCGGCCCGGAGCGCGACGCGCGGCTGCGCGTCATGACCTTCAACCTCCGCTTCGCCTCCGACACCGAGCCCAACTCCTGGGCGCAGCGCCGCCCCGCCATGCGGGAGTTGCTGCGCCGCGAGGCGCCCCAACTGCTGGGCACCCAGGAGGGGCTGTACGGCCAGCTGCGCGATATCGCCCACGACCTCGGACCGCGCTACGACTGGCTGGGCACGGGAAGAGCCGGCGGCAGCCGTGATGAGTTCATGGCCGTCTTCTACGACACCAACCGGCTCGAACCGCTCGAGTACGACCACTTCTGGCTGTCCGACACCCCGTATGTGATCGGGTCCAACACCTGGGGCGGGGCGGTGGTCCGTATGGTCACCTGGGTCCGCTTCCATGATCTGCACACCGGCGGGCAGTTCTACGCCCTCAACACCCACCTCGACCACCGCAGCCAGCCCGCCCGCGAGCGCGCCGCCGCCCTGATCACCGAACGGCTCGGCGGCCTCGACGCGGCCCTTCCCCGCATCGTCACCGGCGACTTCAACGTCGCCGCCCATGGCAACCCGGTCTATGACGCGATGCTGGGCGGCGGCACCCTCGTCGACTCCTGGGACGCGGCCGAGCGGCGCAGCGCGCAGTACGCGACCTTCCACGGCTACCGGCCGCTGGTCCCGGACGGCGACCGGATCGACTGGATCCTCACCTCACCGACCGTGCGCACCCACTACGCGGCCATCAACCCCTACTCCCGGGACGGCCAGTTCCCCAGCGACCACCTGCCGGTACAGGCGGTCATGCAGCTGCCCTGACCCTGCCCTAAGCCTGCCCGATGAGCTGCCGGGCGCGCCCGATCAGGGCGCGCCCGGCGGGGCTGACGGGGCCCTCGGCGCGCCAGGCGAACGCGAGGGCGCCGCGCAGCGCGGGGCGGGTGATGGTGAGGGCACACAGGTCCTCGCGCCGCCGCACGACGCCCGAGGGCACGATCGCGATGCCCAGGCCGCGCGCCGCCAGCTCGGCGAGCACCGCGGGGGTGCCGGCCTCGAAGGCGATATGCGGGGTGAAACCGGCCGCGGCGCAGGCCTCGTCGAGCAGCGAGCGGATGCCCGCGCCCCGGGGCAGGGCGATCAGCACCCGGTCGCGCAGGGCGTCGAGCGGGATCGTCGACCGCTTCGCCAGTTCATGGTCCCGGCTGACGGCCGCGACGATGGTGTCCTGAGTGACGACGTGGAGCGCGAGGCCCGGTGGCGGCGTGGTGCCATACGCGATGATGGCCGCGTCCAGCCGGCCGCCGCGCAGCGCGTCGACGAGCCCGTCGGAGCTGTCCGTGGTGAGCGTGATCTCCACGGCCGGGTGGTCCTCGTGGAACTCGGCCAGCAGCGTGGGCAGATCGACATTGTGGGAGGTCACCGTGCCGATGGCGACATGCCCGCGGACCAGCCCGGTCAGCTCCTCCACGGCCAGCCGCACCCCGGACACCGCCGAGAGCGCGGCCCGGGCGTAGGGGAGGACCGCCGCGCCCACCTCGGTCGGCCGCACCGAGCGCCCCGAGCGGTCGAGCAGTTCCTGTCCGAGCTCGTGCTCAAGGCGTTTGATCTGCGCGCTGACGCCGGGCTGGGCCACATGAAGCCGCTCCGCCGCCCTGGTGAAGTTGGCCTCCTCCACCACGGTCACGAAGTATTCGAGCTGCCGGAGTTCCATAACGGCCGATGCTATAACGATTGCTTCTGGTAGGCAGTACAACCAGCTCTTGGACTTCTAGATCGCCGGGTCGCAGAGTGGAGGCGTCAGCAAGAGAAGGACGCGACAGCGACAGAGCAGGAGCAGCCATGACCGACCGGACCACCGCGCGCGAGCGCGCCACCGAGCCCGAAGACCTCACCCGCCTGTTCGTGGAGCGGGCCAACGCCGGCGACGTCGAAGGTCTTGCCGAGCTGTACGAACCCGATGCCGTGCTCGCCTTCCCGCCGGGGTCCCAGACCGTCGGCCGCGAGGCGATCCGGGCGGTGTTCGAGCAGATGCTGGCGCAGGTGCCGCGCTTCGAACAGGAACCCACGCTGCCGACCGTCCGCAACGGCGACCTCGCCGTCACCTCGACCCGTCCGGCCGACAACACCGGCGGGCGGGTCCAGGTCGTACGGCGGCAGCCCGACGGCAGCTGGCTGCGGATCATCGACCGGCCCGAGATCAGGGACTGACCGTGCGGGTGCTGATCGCGGGGGCCGGGATCGGCGGGCTGACCGCCTGCTTGAGCCTGCACGCCGCGGGGTTCGAGGCCACCGTGATCGAGGCCGTCCGCGAGCTGCGACCCCTGGGCCTGGGCATCAATCTGCTGCCGCACGCCGTGGGGGAGCTGACCGCGCTCGGCCTCGGCGACGACCTCGCCCGGATTTCGGTCGCCACCGCCGAGAACGTGTACTGCGACCAGTTTGGGAAGGCGCTCTACACCGAGGAGCGCGGGCTCGCCGGGGGCTACCGGTGGCCGCAGTACTCCGTGCACCGCGGCCGGCTGCAGTCACTGCTGCTGGCCGCCGTACGCGACCGGCTCGGCCCGCACGCCGTACGCACCGGCACCCGGCTGCTGGACTTCGAGCAGGACGCCGACGCGGTCCGGGTCCGGGTGCCCGGGGCCGAGATCGAGGCGGCGGCCTTGGTCGGCGCGGACGGTCTGCACTCCGCGGTGCGCGCACGGCTGCATCCGGACCAGGGCCCGCTGCTGTGGTCGGGGGTGCGGATGTGGCGCGGGGCGGCCGAGGCCAGGCCGTTCCTCGGCGGCCGCTCGTCGGTGATCGCACGCGGCGCGGGCAACGCCGAACTGGTCGCCTATCCGATCGGCCCGTCCTTGATCAACTGGGTGGCCCTGGTGCCGGTGGCCGAGCCCGGGCCGCTGCCCGGCGACGCCAGCTGGAACACCCCGGGCCGGGCCGAGGAGGTGTTGCAGCACTTCGGCTCCTGGGACCTGGGCTGGCTCGACGTACCCGCGCTGATCGGCGACAGCCCGGCGATCCTCGAATACCCGATGGTCGACCGCGACCCCCTGCCGGCCTGGGGCGAGGGGCGGGTCACCCTGCTCGGTGACGCCGCGCACCCCATGTACCCGGTCGGGGCCAACGGGGCGTCGCAGGCCATCGTCGACGCCCGGGTGCTGGCCGAGCAACTTGCTCTGGACTTTCCCCGGGGGCTGGCCGCCTATGAGAAGGCGCGCCGGGAGGCCACCGCCGCGGTCGTCGCCGCCAACCGGGAGATGCAGCGCACGGGGGACGCCCGGTCCCCGGAAGAACTCGCGCGGATCACGTCGGCCTACCGACGCGCCACCCGCGCCGACCACCATCGCTGACGAGCGCCACGTTGCCACTTCGTCCCCGGCGCCGGCCACCGCGGCTGGTGGCCGGCGCCGGGGACGAGTGTTCAGCGGTGCTGGACCCGCTGCCAGGCGTCGAGCAGCCGGGTGGCCGAGCCACCGATCGGCCCGACGGCGTCCGCGAGGGTGGCGGCATCGGGCAGGTGTGCCGCGTTCACGGCGGCGACCGCCGCGCCCGCGTCGTCGATGGTGGCCGAGCAGACCGCCAGCAGATAGTCCGGCACGGTCAGTTCGGGGTCGGTGCAGCCCACCAGCGGGGTGCCGACGGCGGCGACCAGCGGGAACACCGTCCCGGGGATGCCGATGGCCGCCTCGGCGCGCGCGGAAGCCGTGACCGACGGGACGCTGCTGATCTCGTAGCGGTCCCACAGGCCGCGGTCCTCGCGCGGATGCAGACCGACCAGGATCCGCTTGCCCGCCGCGGCGAGCTTTTCCGCACTGGCCAGCAGCAGTTCCGTCCCCGGGGCCGCGTCTCCGGTGGCGTCCGGGTGGGTGACGCTGGTCAGGACGAGCACCAGACCGGGCTCCGGGCGGCGCGGCGGAAGGCCGTCGGTCTGCGGTGAACCGACCGCCCGGATCGGCCGCCGCGTCCCGAGGTACTGGGCGAACGCCCGCCCCTCGGCGGGCGAGGAGGCGGTCAGCAGCCGCAGCCGCGGACGCAGCTCCCGGGCGCGGGGCGCCTCGACCGGCTTCTGATAGGCCAGGGCGCTCGCGGCCAGCGGGAGCCGCCGCAGACGGGCCGCGCAGTCCGCCGGCCAGTCACCGGCCCCCGTGACGACGAGCAGATCCGCTTCCGGGGCGTCGGTCGGCGTGGCGACCGGGACCGGGTCTCCCGGGGCGATCTGGGTGTGGTCCGGCACCAGCTGCGTCAGTTGCCAGCCGCGCCGCGCCACCTCCGCGAGCAGCGGCTTGACGTGGTACGTACCCCAGGGCTCATTGGTGGCCACCAGGACCCGAAGCGGCCTGCCGCGCGCGGGCCCGGCGGCCACGGCCGCGCCCGCGCCGCCGAGCACCAGCCCCGCGGCTCCTCCCAAGACCCCGCCGAGCACGGCGCGGCGTGACACCTGAAGTCCGTTCATGACCGGCACGGTAGCGGCGTGGCCCGAGCGATCAAGGCGACGGCGTGTGAACACCTCCGGAACACGCGCCATCGCCCTCACCTGCTCTGCTACCGCTCGAGGTGTGCCCCGCGGCACCAGCGGGGCGCTCAGATACGGGTGCGCAGCCTGATCACGGTGCCGTCCGTGTCGGTCTGCATCTGCACCACATCGCACAGCATGCGCACCCCCCACAGCCCGAACGCGGGCTCCGAGTCGGCCGGCGGGGTGAAGCCCCACAGCGCGTCCGGGTACCAGTGGCCGGGGCCGGAGATCTCGCTGACCAGGTCGCCGTTGTCGGTCCATATCCGCAGGGCGGCGGGCGCGCGCCCGTGCCGGGCGGCGGTGGTGGCCACCTCGGCCACGCCGGCGACCATGTCCCGCAGCGCGTCCCCCGTCAGCCCATGGCGGCCGGCCCGCTCTGTGGTGAAGACGCGCAGGGCGTCCAGATCCGCCGTGTTGACCGGCATCGTCTCGGCCAGTCGAGGGGCGCGGGGGAGCGGCCGGCGGTCGCAGGTGGCGATGAACGGGCCCGGGGCGGTGTACTCCTCGCTCGTGCGCGGCCCGTGCCCGTCGATCATCTCGGGGTGGGTCTGCCGCGCGTAGTCAAGGATCTGGGGAGGCAGCGCCTGCTCGTCGTAGCAGCAGATCACCCGCGCCCCGGAGTCGCTGAACGCCGCGTTGACGATGGACTCGTAGCGCGCCCACTCCACGACCTCGAGCGGGGTGCGCCCCTGCCACACCGGCTCGGCGACCAGCCGGGCCCGGCGGGGCTTCTCGGCCTCGACATAGGCGTGGTACGCGGCGATGGTCCGCACCGGGTGCTGATACCAGTGGAGCGCGTCCTCGAACTGCACCGACGAGGCATCCTGGCCCAGGGCATCGCGCAGCGCGTTGATATTCGACTTGGAGGCGACCACGGCGACCGCGTCGTCGGCTTCAAGACCGGCGCGCAGGAAAGGCACACCGACCGAGACCACCTCCTCCTCGTCGCGGTAGAGGAATCCACGGTGCACCATGGAGTCGCGGTGCTCCGCGACCCCACTGCTCTGGCCGGTCATAGGGCCTCCCTCGCGCTGCGCCGAAAAATCGCACACGGACCCGCGACTTGAGAAGTCGGGACGGTGTGATGCGCAGTCTGCCACCCTCGCCCGTGCGCCGCACGGGGGCCCTCAACATCGAACAATGCCTGAACGCAACGGTGTTGCGCGAGGAAGGGTCCCGGGTGGAGAGTCGGCCGAGGCGTGGCGGCCGCACATGGACGCGACCTGGGGGGTGGCATAGCATCCCGGCGTGACACAGCTGAAGTACGTCAACGCTAATGGACTTGAGTTCGGCTATCTCGAAGCCGGCCCGACTGACGCGCCGTTGGCGCTCTGCCTGCACGGCTTCCCCGATACCGCGCACACCTGGCGCCATCTGCTGCCCGCCCTCGGCGACGCGGGCTACCACGCCGTCGCCCCCTTCCTGAGAGGCTATGCGCCCACCGGTATACCCGCCGACGGCGCGTACCAGGCCGGTGCGCTGGCCGCCGACGCCAACGCGCTGCACGACGCGCTCGGCGGCGGCGACGACGCCGTGCTCATCGGACACGACTGGGGCGCGATCGCCGCCTACGGCGCCACCGCCCACTCGCCGCAGCGCTGGCGGCGCGCGGTCACCATGGCCGTGCCCCCGCTGGGCGGGGTGCTGGCCGACTTCTTCGGCTTCGACTACGGCCAGTTCAAGCGCTCGTTCTACATCTTCCTGTTCCAGACGCCCCTGGCCGAGGCGGGGGCCGCGGCGCACGACATGGCGCTCATCGACGGCCTGTGGCGCGACTGGTCGCCGGGCTATCACCACGCCGAGCAGGACATCGCGCACGTCAAGGAGAGCCTGCGGGAGCCGGCCAACCTCGAGGCCGCCATCGGCTACTACCGCGCCCTGTTCGACCCCTCGCGCCACCTGGAGAAGTACGCCGCCGAGCAGGAGGCCGTCACCCGGACCGGGGAGCGGCCCACGCTCTACCTGCACGGCACGGCCGACGGGTGCATCGGCGCCGATGTGGTCGGCAGCGCGAAGGACCACCTCCCGCCCGGTTCGCGCGTCGACCTGGTCGATGGGGCGGGACACTTCCTGCACCTGGAGCGGCCCGAGGCCATCAACCGGGAGATCCTGGCCTGGCTGGCCGAACAGGGCTGAGTGAGGCCCTTTCAGAGCCGGGCACTCCTGGCCCGCATGAGGCGACAGCGGTACCTGCGGCGGATCCGGTATACCGGGTCCGCCGCACGGTTTACCGCCGCTATACCGCCGCTACCCCGCCCTCTTCGATGCTGGACACATCGCTACAGCCGCCCGGTAGGGATGCGTCTGGAGAGGGCCAGTGAACGTCGACGAGCAACACCAACAGCACACCGAGCACGATGCCCTCTACGCCTGGAGCACCTTCCAGGTCTCCGGCGGAGTGGAAGGATCCGGCCCGAGCGGCACCTGCCGCGCGGAGAAGACCGCACGCGCCTGCCTCGAAGCGGCGCTACAGGCCGCGGCGGTCCACTCGGACGTCTACTCCTGGGGGCAGCTCAGCCGGGTGCGGGCGGATATCGATCTGCCCTTCCACCTGTGGTCCCGTGCCCCGGTCGCCTGGGCCGAGCCGGGGCCGCGGGAGACGGTCACCTGGCGGCCCGGTCTGGCGCCGCACGGACAGTGACACGTAACGGCAGCGGTGAGGCGGTGGCAGTGCTCGTGGCAGGGGAATTCGGGATGAACAGCAGCGGGGCCGGCATCGGGCTCAGGACACCGGGAATACGGCAGCACACCGGACACGGCCACTATCAGGGGCGTGAGGCGAATCCGGCCCGGGTCTACAACTATCTCGTCGGCGGCAAGGACAACTACCTCGCCGACTACGAGCAGGCCCAGCGCTTTCTGAAAGTCGCCCCCGAGGTCAGGGACACCGCGCTGTCCAACCGCCGATTCCTGGCCCGAGCCGTGAGCCAGGTGGCCGGTGACGGCATCACCCAGTTTCTGGACATCGGTGCGGGCCTGCCGGTGAGCCCGAATGTGCATGAGGTGGCGCAGGCGGTCAATCCACGGGCCCGGGTGGTCTACGTCGACAACGACCCGATCGCGGTGAGCCACGGACGGGCGCTGCTGACCGGCTCCGGCACCACGACGATCAGGGCCGATCTGCGCACCCCCGAGCAGATCCTCGACCACGACGAGCTGTGCCGGCTGCTGGACCCCGAGCAGCCGGTGGCGGTCGTCCTGGCCTTCGTCCTCGACTACATCGACGACGCGGACGACCCGTGGGGACTCGTCGCCCGGCTCATGGATTGGGCCGCGCCGGGCAGCTGTCTGATCCTGTCCCATGTCACCGGCGACTTCACCGAGAACCCGTACCGGGACTGGTCCGGGTTCACCGGCCCCGTCGTGTCCGGGGCGCGCGACCGGTCGCAGATCCTGGACTTCTTCGCCGGGCTCGACCTCCTCGAACCCGGGCTGGTGCAGCTGCCGCTGTGGCGGCCGGGCATCGGCGCCGAGCACGACCCGTCGCGCGTCTGGGCCTACGGGGGCGTCGGCCGCAAGCCGTAACCCCGAAAAAACTGGCCCGTGCGCTGCGGTTATGGCAACGTTGCCCGCCGTGACACATAGCGACACCATCCTGATCACCCCGCTCGCCGACCGTCCCTCGTTGATCGACCGCGTCTATGAGATCGCCGAGACCTGGCCGGAGTTCATCACCCATGACCTGGTCTCCAGCGCACTCCTGAGCCGGGTGGTGGAGGAGTTTCCCGAGTACTGCGTGGTGGCGACCGACGGCGACCGCGTCGTGGCACGAGGGCTCAGCGTGCCCTTCAACGCCGAGCTCGACGGCCGCGAGGAGATGCCCGACCAGGGCTGGGACCGGGTGGTGAGCTGGGCGTTCCGCGACCGGCGCGGCGGACATCCGCCGACCGTGGCCAGCGCGCTCGAGATCACGGTGGACACCGAATACCTCGGCCGCGGGCTGTCGTACCGCATGCTGGAGGCGCTGCGCGCCACGGTCGCCCAGCAGGGCCACGACACGCTGCTGGCCCCGGTGCGCCCGACGGCCAAACACCTGCATCCGCACCTGCCCATGGCCGAGTACATCCGCGGGCGGCGCGAGGACGGACTGCCGAGCGACCCCTGGCTGAGGGTGCACGTCAAGGCGGGTGGCACCATCGAGAAGGTCGCTCCGGCCTCGATGACGGTCAGCGGATCCCTGGCGCAGTGGCGGCGGTGGACCGGTCTGCCCTTCGACCGCGACGGCGACGTCGAGGTGCCCGGCGGCCTGGTGCCGGTGCGCTGCGACACCACCCAGGACCGCGCGGTCTACGTCGAACCCAATGTGTGGATCCGCCACGGCGCACGAACCGAGCAGGTCTGAGCGTCGGAAACACGCCTCAGCGCGGCCCGGGGCCGATCTGAAGCGTCATACAGGCGGGGAAGAGCCCGCTCCAGGTGTGCCCGCGCCAGCTCTCGTAGGTGCCCGGCCGCTTCCACACGGGCAGGGCCTCATCCATGTGCGTCCGCCCCTCGGGGAACTTCCCCTGCTCCATGTACGTGAGCCCCATCTCGTACAGGGCGAACCCCTGGTGGTGGATGTTGCCCGTCCGCCGCGCGCCCTCCAGGCTCTCCCGGAAGCAGGTCAGGGCCTCCTCGGGATGGCCGAGACCGCGGTGGGCGCGGCCGAGGTTGCCCAGGCCGACCACCTCGGCCGCCGGGTCGCCGATCTCCCGGGCCAGTGCCAGCTGGCGCTTCTGCACAACGATGGCCTCCTCGTGGAGTCCCAGCTCGCACAGCGCGTCGGCGAGGTTGCACAGGGTCCGCAGCTCACCCTCGTGATGGCCCAGTTCACGCCAGATCTCCAACGCCGACTCCAGACACTCCCGGACGTCGTCGTACGCGCGCTGCAGCCAGTACGCACCCGCGAGATGGTCGAGCAACCACGCCTCGCTCTCCAGGTCGCCGAGGCGGCGGGCCGCCGAGATCGCCAGCTCGTTGACCGACTGCAGGTCCTGGGCGTGCGCCCGCGGATAGAGAAACCACTGCAGCGACTGCGCCAGCCGCACACCGAGGCGCGCCACCGGCTCCGGCCGTTCCACGGCGTAGGCGACTGCGGCCAGCAGGTTGCGGAGTTCGGCCTTCAGCCAGGCGTCCGCCTCCGCGCTGTCGCCCAGCGGGACCACGGTGCCGTCGCCGTCGACGGGGCGCCCGGGCCCAGGGCGCAGCGGATCGAGCAGGGTGACCGCCTGCTGGGCGGTGGCCAGGTAGCAGGACAGCCCGCGCGCCACGGCCGTCGACCGCTCGGTCTCGGAGTCCTCCTGCTCCGCCCGCTCGGTGGCGAACAGCCGGAGCAGGTCGTGCATGTGGTAGCGGATCGAGTCCGGGCTCTCCAGGAGCTGTGCGTCGACCAGCCGCTCCAGCGCGCTCTCGGTCCGGCTCTCGCTCAGCCCCAGCAGGGCGGTGGCCACCGGCAGGCTCACATCCGGTCCGGGCAACGCGCCCAGCAGCCGAAACGCCCGCGCGGCGTCCAGGTCGTCGGAACGCCGGCCCTCGCGGAAGCCGTCGTAGCTGACCTGGAAGCTGGTCCGTACGGCAAGGTCGCCGAAGCTCAGCTCGTCCAGCCGGCCGCGTACGTCGGTCAGCTTGGTGACCAGGGTGCGCAGCGGCCGCCCGGGGCGGGCGGCCAGCCGGGCCCCGGCGATCCGCAGCGCCAGCGGCAGACCGCCGCACAGCCGGGTGATGGCCTCGGCTTCTTCGGGCTCGGCCCGGACCCGCTCCGCGCCGACGATCCGCTCCAGCAGTGCCACGGCCTGGTCGCGGGGGAGGACGTCCAGGTGCAGATGGGTGGCGCCTTCGAGGGTGGTGAGCATTTCGCGGCTGGTGACCAGCGCACTGCAGCCGGGCCCGGCGGGCAGCAGCGGGCGGACCTGCTCCACGGAGGCGGCGTTGTCCAGGATCACCAGCAGCCGCCGGCCCGCCGCCAGCGAGCGGAACTGGGCCGATGCCTCGTCGGTGGAGCTGGGTACGGTGGAGCCGTCCACCCCGAGGGCGCGCAGAAACCGGCCGAGTACTTCGCCGGGGTCCAGGGCCGTAAGACCCGCGGTGGCGCCGTGCAGATCGACGTAGAGCTGACCGTCGGGGAATCGGTCGGCGAGCTGATGCGCGGCATGGATGACCAGGCTCGACTTGCCGACCCCGCCGGTACCGTCGATGGCCGCGATCACCACGGGCCGCCCGCCCGCGCCTCCGTCGCCGCCATCGGTGGCCACGGCCCCGGAGCCGTCGTGTTCCTCCGCTTCTTCGATCAGCGTCCGAATCACCGCGATCTCGCCGTGGCGCCCGGTGAACGCGGGGCTGGCGGGCGGGAGCTGGCGGGGGCCCCGGGGGGCGCGGGCGGCGCGAGGGGGCGCGGCAGGTGTCCCCGGGCCGGAGCCGGCTGCTGCCCCCTCCGCCGCACGCTCCGGCGGCATCAGGGTCTCGTCGGCGGTCAGGATCCGCTGGTGCAGCCGCTGCAGCGCCGGGGTCGGCTCGACGCCGAGTTCATCGGCCAGCGCCCCGCGCAGATCGCGGTACGCCGCCAGGGCGTCGGCCTGCCGCCCGGATCGGTACAGCGCCAGCATCTGGCGGCCGCGCAGATCCTCCCGGAAGGGGTGTTCGGCCGTCAGGGCCTCCAGCTCGCCCAGTACGGAGGCGTGACGGCCGCAGCGCAGATCGGCCTCGATCCGGGCGTCCACGGCCTCGAGGCGGCACTCCTCGAGCCGCGTGGCCTCCGCCTCCACGGCCGGGGTGGGGGGTACGTCCTGGAACGGTGACCCGTGCCACAGCCCCAGCGCCTCGCGCAGCCGCTCGGCGGCGGCCTCGGGCGTGTCCCGGTCCAGGCCGCGCCGCCCCTCCTCGACCAGCTGCTCGAACCGGTGGGCGTCGAACTCGGCCGCCTCCACGGCGAGTCGGTATCCGTGTGCCTTGTAGCCCTGCTTGTCGGTGATCAGGACCTCACCGGACTCATCGCCCAGGGTCTGCCGCAGCCGCGACACATAGGTCTGCAGCAACTTGCCGGCGCTCTGCGGGCGCCCCTCCTCGCCCCACAGCTCGTCCATGAGCCGTTCGGTGGGCACGGTCCGGTTGGCGTGGCACAGCAGCACCGCGAGCAGCATGCGCCACTTGGCGGGGCCGAGGGAGATCCATCGGTCGCCGTCCCACAGCTCAAGCGCCCCCAGGACCCGATACCGCACCCGTTACCTCCGAGGTCCTTGGCCCAAGCCCGGTCCCTGTCTCGTTTCGTCGATACGTCAACTCGCCGTTCTGGTAACGGTTATACCTCTCCAGCGGCCGTTCCCGTGCATCATTCACCGGTCGCGGAGTACTCTCCCCCGGCCGTCGCGGGTCAAGTTGACCGAAAACGCTCGGAGGTCCAGTGGGCCGGGCGGCTCAGCGTCTCCGGCAGCCTGGTGGTGGCGTCTCCCCTGGCCGCGTTGAGCTGGGCCTGAGTGAGGAAGACGGCTCCGGTGAGGTCGGCGCCGGTCAGATCGGCGTCGCGGAAGTCCACCCCGATCAGATCCGCCGACCGCAGGTCCGCGCCGGTCAGATCGGCCGCGATGAGCAGGGCCCCGCGAAGGTTGGCGCCACGCAGGTCGGCGCCCTTCAGGCGAGCCCCGATGAGATCGGCCCCCCGGTGGTTCTTCTTGCGCCCCGGGACGTTGGCCCGCACCAACTCGCCGACGCGCACCAGCAGTACGTTCACATCCTGGCGCAGCGCCGCCACGTCAAGACCGGCCAGGGACTCGGCGCTGCCGCGGGTGAGGCCGTCGAGGTCCGCCAGCGCGCGGCGGAGGTCGGCGTGGACCGGGCGGGCCGGCGGTAGGGCCAGCGCTTCGGTCACGTACCACAGCAGCTCGTGCAGGGCCCGCATGACGGGGAACACCTCGAACATCCGGGGCGCGGTCTCGGGGGCCTGCCGCCAGTCCCGGCCGCCGAAGGTGGTCTGGGAGACCTTCTGGCCGGCTCCGAAGCAGTCGAAGACCGTGCAGCCGGAGAAGCCCCGCTCGCGCAGCTGCGCGTGGATGCCGCAGCGGAAGTCCTGCTGGAGGTTCGTACACGGCCGCCCGGCCGCCTTGTCGACCGCGAAATCCGCCGAGGCGGCGAAGGGCAGGGCGACACAGCACAGTCCGAAGCAGTTCGCGCAGTCGGCCCGCAGGGAGCGCCGGTCGGGGTCGGCCGCCGGGGTGCCGGCCGAAGGGGTTTCGCGCTTGCGGGACAAGGTGCCTGATCTCCTGCCGTGAGATGAGCACCGCTGTATGCCGCGCTCGGAACTGGTGGCCATTCTCCCCGAGGCCCCGGAAAGTCTCCCCGGGGCCCCGACGAGCCGTGTTGGCGGGCTGTTAGGGGCCTGTTAGCGACCGGTTAGCCCCCTTGGGCAAGGTCGTCGCCGAGCGGCCGCGGCGCACTGGCGACCGCGGGTACGGGGAGAGGACGCATGTCGTGATATTCGCTGTAGTCGGGCTGGTGCTGGTCGGCGTCATCAGCGTGCTGAACCTGGCGATCCTCCTGGTCGTGCTCCGCAGGTGGCGGGAGCTGGAGGCTTCCGGCGCCGGCGGCGGGCACAGCCATGGCTTCCCCACGACCGGGGCCATCTCCAGCATCCGGACCGGCGACCGGCTCCCGGATTTCTCCGCCCGTGCCCTCGATGGCACCGTGGTCACGGAGCGCACTCTGCTCGACAAGGAGACCCTGGTCGGGTTCTTCTCGCTCACCTGCAAGGCCTGCGTCGATGCCGTGCCCCTCTTCGCCGGGCACGCCGAGCGGCTGCGGGCCGACGGAGGGACCACCCTGGCGATCGTCCATGGAGACGACTCGGCCGACAGTGAGCTGGCCGCGATGCTCCGCGAGGTGATGGACATCGTGATCGCCGAGGACTCCGAGGCCGAGTTGTCGAAGCGGTACGGCGCCAAGCACTACCCGAGCCACGCCTGGTACGGGCCCGACGGCGTGGTGACCACGGCGGGCGCGGGCGTCTCCGCCCTGCGGGCCCAGCCTGTCGCCTCGTAGCGTCCCGAAGGCCCCACCCACAAGGCCCGCGCGGGCCGCGGCCGCCGCGTTCGACGTCCCTTCGTGGCGGCGGCTTGCCCGCGTGCGGAAACCGATCACACCAACCCCAAGGAGAGGCAATGTTCCGAAGCGTGACCGAGCGTGTCACCCGCGCCGTCGAGGTGCTGCTTCCCAAGGCCACCGCCGACGCCGCCTGCCCGCCGGACCCGTACACCCAGTGCAAGGAAATGAGCGGTACCTGCTTCTGTCGCAACTGCTCGACCAACGGTGCCTGCAAGGTTGTCTGCGGCGCCTGGTACAGCATGAGCCACAACTACTGCTGATTTGCTTAAGCACTGTCGGCCTGAATAACGCCGGTTGAGCTGCCGCGTGGCCATCCCGTCGGGGCGGCCACGTCGGCACGCCGAAGCTCGCCGAACGAGCCGCGATACGGCCGGTTCCCGCTCTCCGAAGCGGCCACATCGCCTTCGCGCAACCCCTCCCAGGAGCCTCCGTGTTGTACGTATCGCTTGCCTGCCGCCTCACTCTGGTGGCGGTGATGACGCTGGCGGCGGTGTCCAAGCTGCGCTCCCCGGGCGTATTCGCCGCCTCCCTCGAAGGTTTCGACTTCATCCCCAAGCGGCTGAGGCCCCCGCTCGCCGTACTGGTGCCGGTCGGCGAACTGCTGATCGCGCTGCTGCTGGCCGTGCCCGCCACCGTCACCGGCGGATTCGTCCTCGCCACGCCGTTCTGCTGCGGGCTGACGGCCGTCCCGGTCCTGGTACTGGTCCGCGGGAAGACGGTGAAGTGCGCCTGCTTCGGCGCCAGTGAGGTGCCCATGGGCGGCTGGCACGTCGCCCGCAACGCGGTGCTGCTGGCGGCGGCCGGCCTGGGCACCCTCGTGGCGCTGCGCCTCGGCGACGGAGTGCCCGCCCATGTGCCGGGGATCGCACTGGCCGTCGTCGCGGCCGGGCTGCTCACCACCTTGACCGTCTTCGTCGATGACATCGCCGCGCTCTTCCAGTCCCCGATACCCGCCGGGGACCTCGGCCGGTGAGACGGCGCCGCAGCAGGAAAGGACACCCGTGGAATACCTCGTCGCAGGACTCGTTCTGGTCGCGGCCCTCGCGGCGGTCAACGCCGCGCTGACCGTGGCCGTGACGCGTCGCTGGCGTGCGCGCGTGAGCGCCCCGCCGGCCGCGCACCACGGCCACGGCCATGGCCCCGTCGCCGTCGACGGGGAGCTCGAGCTGGGGATCGCGCCCGGAGACCGGATGCCCGCCTTCACCGGGGTCACCGCCGAGGGTACGACGGTCACGCGCGACGACCTGGCCGACCGGGAGGTGCTGATCGCCTTCCTGTCGCTGGAGTGCTCGAGCTGCGACGACAGCGTGCCCGAGCTCGGCGAGCGGGCGCGCCGGGTGCGCGAGGCGGGGGGCCGGGTGCTGGCCACGGTGGTCGGGATCGACGCGGCCGACAGCGAGTTGGCGGCCCGGCTCGTGGGCGTCGCCGACTATGTGGTGCCCGAGTTCCTGGACGCTCCGGTCAGCAATCTCTTCGGAGCCCGCTTCTACCCCGGATTCGCCCACTACGACGCCGACGGGGTCGCGACCGTCACGAGCATCGGCCTGGAGGGGCTGGGCGAGCCCGCACAGCCGTCGATGCCGTGAGCTCCGAGGACCTCGGTGCGGAGGACGGCGTCTCCGTCACACGCGGGATGAAGGCGGCCTACGCGCTGGCCTGGCAGGCATGTCCCGGCATGCTGCTGCTCCAGGCCGTGACGGCGGTGATCGGCGGCATGGCGCCGGTCGCCACCGCCTGGCTGACCAAGGCCGCGCTCGACGAGCTCGCCGCCGACGACCCCCGGACCGGGGCACTGGCGTGGTGTGCGGCGGGCATCGGCGCTCTGGGCATCGCGATGGCCGCCACCTCGGCCGTCACCAGGTATGCGCAAGGGCGCGCCCGGCGGGCCATCGGCCTGCACGCGCAGGACCGGCTGTTCACCGCGGTCAACCGGTTGAGCGGGCTGGCGCGGCTGGAGGAGCCCCGCTTCCACGACCGGCTGCGGCTGGCCCAGCAGTCCGCCGAGCACGCCCCCGACCAGCTGGTCCAGATGGGCCTGTCCACCCTGCAGGGGGCCCTGGGCATCGCCGGGTTCCTGGGCACCCTGCTGGCGATCAGCCCGGTCATGGCGGGTGCCGCGCTGGTGGCCGCCGTGCCCGCGATGGTCGCCCATCTGGCGCTGAGCCGACGGCGGGCCGGGCTGATGTGGCGCACCAGCCCCGGTATGCGGCGCAAGCTCTTCTACCAGATGCTGTTGACGGATTTGCAGGCCGCCAAGGAAGTCCGCCTCTTCGGTCTCGGGGACTTTCTGCACGGCCGGATGCTCACCGAACTGCGCTCGGCCAACAGCGCCGAGGACCGGCTGGAGCGCGGTGTGGTGCGGACCCAGGTCTCCCTGGCCGCCCTCGGGGCGCTGCTGTCGGCCGGTGGGCTGCTGTGGGCCGTGCAGACGGCCGCCGCGGGGAACATCAGCATCGGCGATGTGTCGGTCTTCATCGCGGCCTTGGCCGGCCTCCAGTCCGGGCTGAGCGTCCTGATCCAGGGCGTCGCCCTGGGACACCAGTCCGCGCTGGTCTTCCACCACTACCTGGCGGTGGTCGCGGTGCGGGACGACCTGGCCGGGCCGTCGCAGCCCCGGGAAGTGGCCCCGCTGGCCCACGCCATCGAGCTGCGCGACGTGTGGTTCCGCTACGGCGAGGACTCCCCGTGGGTGCTGCGCGGTCTGAACCTGACCATCCCGCACGGCACCAGCCTGGCCGTGGTCGGGCTCAACGGGGCCGGCAAGAGCACGCTGGTCAAGCTGCTCTGCCGGTTCTACGACCCGCAGCGCGGCTCGGTGCTGTGGGACGGCGTCGACATCCGCGACGTGCCCGTGGACCGGCTGCGGCAGCGGATCGGGGCCGTGTTCCAGGACTACATGGACTACGACCTCAGCGCCGCTGAGAACATCGGGCTCGGCGACCTGGAGGCGATCGATGACCTGGACCGGATCCGGGCCGCCGCCGAACGCGCCGGGGTCCACGAGACCGTCGAGCGGCTGCCGGCCGGCTACCGGACCATGCTGAGCAGGCTGTTCCACGCCGGGGACGAACACGACGAGGACGGCGAGGAGGACGGGGGCGGTGAGGCCGCCGCGGCCAACGGCGTCCACCTGTCCGGCGGGCAGTGGCAGCGCCTGGCGCTGGCCCGCGGGCTGATGCGTCAGGGCCGCGATCTGATGATCCTGGACGAGCCCAGCTCCGGCCTGGACGCGGTCGCCGAGCGGGAGGTCCACGACCGGCTGCGGGAGCTGCGCGCCGGCTCCACCAGCATCCTGGTCTCCCACCGGCTCAGCGCGGTCCGCCGGGCCGACCGGATCGTCGTCGTACAGGACGGCAAGATCCTGGAGAGCGGCGACCACGCCTCCCTCACCGCCTCCCCCGACGGCCTCTACGCCCGGCTCTTCCACACCCAGGCGGAGGGCTACCGGGAGGACCCGGCCCCGTCGGCGGACAGCGCCGGGCCGCCGCCCGGGGAGACCGGCGCGACCGGCGCGGTGCCGACCACGGCGGTCGCCGGATGAGCGCGGCGGCCCTGGTCCTGGGCGCCGCGGCACTGCTGATCGGGGCCGTGCCGGCGGCCCGGCTGCTGCTGTCCACCGTCACGGTGCGCGGCGGCAGCATGACCCCGACGCTGCGCCACGGCGATGTGCTGCTGGTGCTGCGCCGCCGCCACCGGGCCAGGTCCGGCCGGATCGTGGTCGTCCAGCGGCCCGACCGCCACACGGGGTGGAACGGGCCAGCGGACCCCTCCGGAGCCGCCGGCTGGTACGTCAAACGGGTCGTCGCGGCGGCCGGTGATCCAGTGCCCTCCTGGGTGGCGGGAGACCGGCCCGGCCGCGTACCCCCGGGCATGCTGGTGCTGCGCGGCGACCACCCCCGCTCGGAGGACTCCAAGCAGTGGGGCATGTGCCCGGCGGACCGGATGTACGGGGTGGTGCTGTTGCGGCTCCGTACGGGAGACGAGCAAGCCGCCGCCTGATGCCCGCACAGCGCGCCAAGACACGCTCAAAGGTCCAGCCGCGCCACGTCCCGTGGCGGCAGCCGCAGCCTGCGGCCCATCGTCAGCGACCGCTCCCAGTGCTCCCGGGCGGCCAGTTGGTCACCGAAGTGGAAGTGGGCCAGTGCGATGGTCTCCAGGGTGTCGGCCGTGCCGACGTGCTCGCCGAGGCGCAGCCGGATCCGCAGCGCCTCCTCCAGCGCCTGGAAGGCCTCAGCCGGGCGGTCCAGCGTGGTCAGGGCGTCCCCGAGCCGGGTCAGGGTGGTGGCCGTGCCGTCGAGGACGCCGTGATCCCGCCACAGCTCCAGGGCCTCCCGATAGCGCTCCTCGGCCGCCGTCGGCTCACCGGCCTCCATCAGCGCGTCGCCCATGCTGCTCAGGACCGTCGCGACGCCCCTCGGATCGCCCGCCTCCCGGTGCAGCTCCACGGCCCGCTCACCGCAGGACAGCACCCCGCTCAACTGCCCCAGCCTGCGGTGGACCTCGGCCAGCCCGGCATACGACGACGCCTGCCCCACGATGTCATCCGCCTTCTCGAAACAGGACAGGGCCACCTGTAAATGCTCCAGACACAGCTCCAGCCGGTGGGCCATCCCGTGGGCCAGGCCCATGCGGCGGTGCAGCCACCCCTGGCCGAGCAGGTCGTGGTGCTCCTCCGTGCAGCGCAGCGCGAGCCCCATACAGCGCTCCCACTCCCTGGTCCACCAGAACCGCTGCGCGTAGCCGAACAGCCCCGCGGCCATCCGCCAGGCCAGGTCGGGCCGGGTGTACCGGGCCGCCAGCTGGATCGCCTCCGAGAGCGCGGGCAGCTCCCGTACGCACCACTGCAGGGCCTCGTCGGTGTCGGCGAAGGCGGGCAGGGGCGCGGCGACCTCGGTCTCCAGGGGCGGCAGCGGATGACACCGGGACGTCAGCACGGCGTCCGCCTTCGCCACCGCGGCGGTGTACCAGACGACCAGCCTCAGCCGGGCCGCCGCCCGGGCCTCCGGCGACTCCTCCTCGGCGGCCCGCTCCCGCGCATACTCGCCGAGCAGGTCGTGGAAGGTGTAGTGGCCGGGCGACGGGGTCTGCAGCAGGTGGGCGTCCACCAGATACTCCAACAGGTCGTGCGCCTCGTCGACCGGCCGTCCGAGCAGCGCGGCGGCCGACTCCGCGGCCAGGGTGTGCCCCGACCACAGCCCCAGCATCCTGAAGCCGTGCGCCCGCTCGGTCTCCGGGGACAGCGGGCTGTCGCGCATCGCCACATAGCTCATGGCGAAGGTGTCCTGGACGGCAAGGCCGCCCGCGGACAGGGCCCGCAGCCGCCCCCGGCTGGAATCCAGGCGCTGCGCCAGCGTGGTCAGCGGCCAGCTGGGCCGGCCGGCCAGCTGCGCCCCGGCCAGCCGCAGCGCGAGCGGCAGTCCGCCGCAGGCGGCGAGAATCCTGGCCGCCGCCTTGGGGTCGGCCCGCATCCGACGGGAGCCGCAGAGCGAGGTCAGCAGCTGTCGCTGGCCCTCCGGGTCCAGGGGGTCGAGGCGCAGTCGGCCGACGCCCGGCAGACCGGCGAGGGTGTGGCGGCTGGTGACCAGCACCGCGCAACCACCGCTGCCCGGCAGCAGCGGGATGAGCTGCGCGGCGTCCTTGGCGTTGTCCAGCAGTACCAGCACACGCCGGCCGTCCAGAGCGGAACGGAACCGCGCGGCGCGGTCGTCGGTGTGCTCGGGCAGCGATTTCTCCCGTACGCCCAGATCAGTCAGGAACCGGGCGAGCAGGTCGTGCGGGCTGCGGGCGTCGCCGGCACCGAAGCCGCGCAGATCGGCGTGGAGCTGGCCGTCGGGGAACTGGTCGCGCAGGCGGTGCGCCGTGTGCACGGCCAGCGCGGTCTTGCCGACGCCCGCCATGCCCGAGACCACCACGACGCGGGGCACCGTGACCGCCGGGTCGGGGCGGAGCATGGCGCTGAGCCGTTCGAGTTCGGACTCCCGGCCGGCGAAGTCCACGATGTCGGCGGGCAGTTGGGCCGGGGCCGGGCGGAGTCGGCGGGCGGAGCGGGGCGGCGCGGCCGGTGTGCTGATCGCGGCCGGTGTGCCGGGGGTGTCGAGGGCGTCGGGTGCGGTGGGCATGGTGGGCGCGATGGGTCTGGTGGGAGGCATGGCCACGGTGACCCGCTGAGCCGTCAGGATCTCCTGATGCGCCTCCTGGACGGCGGGCCCCGGCTCGATGCCGAGCTCGTCGATCAGCGTGCGTCTCAGTCGGTGGAACACGGTGAGCGCTTCGGCCTGCCGGTCGGTGCGGTGCAGGACGAGCATCAGCTGACGGTGGAAAACCTCACGCAGCGGATGCTCCTCGGCCAGCCGGGCCAGCTCGGGGGCCAGCCCCCCGTGGTGCCCGAGCCGCAGCTCGGCGTCGAAGCGCCACTCCAGCGCCTGCAGCCGGGCCTCCTGGAACTGCTGGATCTGCGGCCGCACCTCCGGATGGCTGAGGGCCGAGTCCGGCAGATTGGCCAGCGGCGAGCCGCGCCACAGCTCCAGGGCCCGTACGGTCTCCCGTCCGACCCCCGCCCAGTCCTGCCGCAGCCGGTCGGCGCGGGCGCGCTCCAGCCGTTCCGCGAACAACTCGCTGTCCAGCTCGCCCGCTCCGACGGTCAGCAGATATCCGCCGGGCACCGCCCGCAGCCGCGGCTCGCCGTCCTCGGCGAGGAGGCGCCGCAGCCGGGCCACATGGTTGTGCAGCGAGGCGCTCGCGGTGGCGGGCGGATGCTCGCCCCACAGCACTGCCTCCAGGGTGTCCAGCGGGACCGCGTGATTGGGCTGCAGGAGGAGCGCGCCCAGCAGCGCCCTGCCCTTGGGGCTGCTGATCGGGCGGGCGGCCTCACCGTCGTGGACGGTCAGCGGACCGAGTAGAGCGAATCTCATCTGCGTACCTCCGAGCACCTTCCGGACAACTGGGCTGGTCGGCCCATCTGCCGCGGGTGGATGCTCAGTTGGCGGGTATGATAACCGCCGCTCGGGCGGTAGGCGGATTCCGGCCCGACCGCCTTGGTTTGAGAACCAAACCCACTCCCCGTACGCTGCGCGTATGAAGGATCCACGGCCCTGCTCCATCGCCGACTCGCTCGCCGTGGTCGGGGAGAAGCACTCCCTGCTCGTCCTCCGTGAGGTGTTCCTCGGGGTGCGGCGCTTCGACGCCATGGTCCGCAACATCGGGGCGCCGCGCGACATTCTCGCGGCGCGGCTGCGCCGCCTGGTGGAGGCGGGCGTGCTGGAGAAGGTCCCCTACAGCGAGCGCCCCCGGCGCTTCGAGTACCGGCCCACGCAGGCGGGCTGGGAGCTCGAACCGGTGCTGCTGATGCTGATGAAGTGGGGCGACCGGCACCTCGCCGACCGGCCCCCGGTGGTGCTCGAGCACTCCTGCGGCGCGGAGTTGGAGCCGGTCGTGGTCTGCGGTGCGTGCGGGGAGCGGGCGTCCCGGAACACGCTCACCCACCGCGTCGAGGCGCCGGGATGGACCACCACAGGGCCCGAGGCCGGGTGAGCCGTGCCGGCGGGGCTTACCCCTCCGCCCGCTGGATGACGGGCGCCTGTGTGCTGTCTCCCAGGAACTCGTACCACCGGCGCCGCAGGCAGACATAGTGGGCATCGGCCTCGACGAGGCGGAGGAAGGCGCCGACGGTCTGGCTGAGGCGCTGCTGCAGGCCGGAGTCGGTGAGCCGGCCGTCCTCGGTGAAGGCCTCGTAGGCCCTGGGCAGGCTGAACATGTCCGGGTAGACGCGGGTGCCGAGGTGTTCCAGGGGGACCCTCAGGGACCACAGCCCGCGATTGGCGCCCATCATGGACGGGGAGGCGGAGACGAGCAGTCCGTGCTTGGTCCCGAACGGCTGTGGCCGGATTCGCGAGACCCAGTCGATCGCGTTCTTCAGGACGCCGGGCACGGAGGCGTTGTACTCGGGGGAGGAGATCACAAAGGCGTCGGCCCGTTCGAGCCGGTCGCGCAGCGCGAGGGCGCCCCGTGGCACCCCTTCGGCGGCCTCCGCGTCGCCGTCGTACGGGGGCATGGCGAACTCGCGCATGGTGGCGAGGTCGGCAACGGCGCCGTGCTCGGTGACCAGGCGGGCCACGAGCGAGGCGAGACGGGCGTTGACGGACCCGATCCGCAGCGCGCCGCCGAAGACGAGCACCCGCAGCGGGCCGGGAGCCTGGTCGTCCATGGACATGGGGCCGTTCCTCCCGTGCGCGACGAGCTTTCGTCCGGAACGCGTTCATCGTGGCACGGCCCCGGCGCCCCCGCGCGACGGCGAGGCGGGCCGGGTGATCACGCCGCGGTCGGGGCGCCAGGGGTCGTCCGGCGACGGGATCGGCAGCTTGCGTTCCGCCTGCACCTGAATCTCGTAGTGGGAATCGTGGCCGGTCGCGTGCCAAGCCTGGTCGTAGACGTCCACGATGGAGCGGAAGGCCGACCCGGCGACACCGCGGCGCCGGACGAGGACGGCCAGCCAGGTGAAGAAGGCCATGACCACGGCGAGAGAGCCGACGACCATCAGGAACGGAAGTAACCCACCCATGGGGGCACCCTACGCCGGGGCCGGGGCGCGCGGTCCGGCCCCCGCGGGCGTTCCCGCGAGAGCGGGAGAGCCCCGGCAGGGGCTGTCTCTTTTAAACAACTGACGCTGCCGGCGAATTAGGGAGTGTATATCTCGGGGGTCGCCGGATCAGTA
>NZ_JBHWES010000065.1:0-70933 GCF_042734105.1 Streptomyces sp. NPDC059679
CGGTGTGCTCCGGTCGCGGGCGGGCCCGATGCCTGTCGGTGTTACTTCGCGAAGCCGTAGTTCAGCAGCTTCTTCGCGTCCGCCGTGCGGTTGTCCACCGAGGAGGAGGCGAGGACCGTGCCGATCACCGTCTTGCTGTTCCGGGTGGCGGCGAAGACCAGGCAGTACTTGGCCTCCGGGCCCGAGCCGGTCTTGACGCCGATGGCGCCCGAGTAGGTGCCGAGCAGCGGGTTGGTGTTCGTCCAGTCCATGTAGCGGTAGCCACCGCTCTTGGTGGTGACCTTCTGCTTCGTCGACTTCGTCTTCACGACCGTACGGAACGTGGAGTACTTCATCGCGCTGCTGGCCAGCTTGGTCAGATCGCGCGGCGTCGAGTAGTTCGCGCCGTGCCCTATGCCGTCGAACGAGTCGAAGTGCGTGTTCGTGAGGCCCAGGCTCTTGGCGGTCGTGTTCATCTTGCCGATGAACGACTTCACCCGCGCGGCCCGCGTCGACCCGGTGCCGAACTTGTCGGCCAGCGCGTACGCCGCGTCACAGCCGGACGGGAGCATCATCCCGTACAGCAGCTGGCGGACGGTGACCTTGTCGCCGACGATGAGCTTGGCCGAGGAGGCCCAGTTGTTGTCGACGATGTAGTCGCTGTACGCCTTCTGGACGGTGACCTTGGCGTCCAGGTTGAGATTCGGCTGGGCGAGTACCACCCGGGCCGTCATGATCTTGGTGGTGGAGCCGGTGGAGAGGCGGGTGTCCGCTGCCTTGGTGTAGAGGGACTTCCCCGTGCCGTTGTTCATCACGAACCCGCCCTTGGCGGTGATCGTGGGGGTCGCGACCGTTGCAGCCTGCACGGGGGCGAGCGCCCCGGCGGACAGAACGGCTCCCGCGGCGATGACGGCCACGGCGGATACGCGACGAATGCCCTTGATGCCGGTTTTCAAGACTGATACTCCAAATGCCCCTGCGGGGCGGCTATATGAGAGTGCCGCTTGCTCAAGAGACGCATGAGACAGAGAAATGGATGTGCCTCCGTGACAGTAGCCCATCCACCCGCGCGGTGACGCGCGGGCCGGGTCTCCGGCCCGCCAGGCGGCGGCTACGGCGAGAAACGGACCGTTACGTTCGCCCAGCCGTCCGGACTCACGTGCTGCCATGTGCCGACTTCGTCAGCCGACAGCATCGCCTCGGAGTACAGGGATCCGACGAGGAGTTTCCATGGCTCACCTCTTGCGGCTGTCTCTTCGTCCGACAGATTACTTAGAGACGCCTCGGCCGCCTTGAATATGGCTGTGCGGATATCGAAGTACCGTGTCTTGTCGGCTGTTCCTGTGGTGATGCCGGATGCGCTGATGAACGTCCACTCGGCGTACCAGGGTCCGTCTGTCATGGGTGATCCGATCCGGCGTAGTGCGAGGGGCCCGCCCCAGTGACTTTGTGGTGGATATAAGACACGGACACGCCGTGGCGTCGGCGTGTCGCTGACTCATACTCACCGCAAACTCGGGTCGCGCAGGGGCGGTGTCTATGCGGGCGCTGTGCCGCGTTGGCGCTGGGTGTGAAGTCGGGCGATGGCCTGCAGCTGCCGCCGCTCGTAGTCGGTTGCGGGGCGCACGGTGGCACAGTGCGTCCGCCATTCGAGGCCGGTGGGGCGGATGAGGCAGACCATCGGTCCGTCGAAGTCGGTGATGGTCCCGGGCATCTCGTAACGCCGGTCGTAGACCACCATGCCGATCGCGAGACGGGGCAAGATCCTGGTCCAGTCCGAGCCCTTCACTGCTTGCCCCTCTCACGGCATCGGGCGCACGGGAACGGGCGGGGTGGCGCGGCGGCCCTGGGCGGGATGAACACGACGCCGGAACGCACGTCCAGCGCACCGCCGTACCGCGTCCACCATCCTTCGGGGGAAACTTCGTACGGGGTGCCCGCGAAGGGGTCGGCGGTGTCCGCCGTCTTGGTCCCCTCAGCTGGGCTCAATTCGACCACCTTCCCAGATGCTTGAGGATGGCCTCGCTCAGCTCCGCCGATTGCTGTCGCAGCTCCTCAAGACTGGGCCGGTCGTCGCTGCCCTGCTGCTGCCCGTCGCTCTGCCCTTGCTGCGGCGGGGGCGTCGTCGGAGTGGTCATCTACGCCACCACCCGGACGCCGTGAATCCAGCGGGGTCCGACATCCACCCAGTGCCGAGCGACGGGGCGCTCGGCACGGTGACGGCCTTGGCCGGGAAGTAACAACTGCAACAGCTTTTCGAAGACCCTCGCGCTATGTTTGCGCATGTTGTCAACCTCCGTGGGGTTGATGGCCACGCCCCCGGACGTTCGCTGCGTCGCGGGGGTCTTGTGTGTGGCGTGTGGTCTGGCGGTCTGACCGCCCGGATGTGTACCGGGTGTAGTCGATCGGTCACCAGAACAACGCAACGCCTCGTAGGATGGGAACAGTTCAGCAGCAAGCGCTGTAATCCGCTGCCTTGCCGTGCCCCTGGTGGTGGGCGCGAGTTGGGAGGTCACCGTGTTGGACGAGTCGATCTCATCCGAGGACTTCAGTAATCCCTCTCTGAGCCCACTCCAGCGCTACGGCGCGGATGTGAGACGCGTACGCCTGGGACGTAGCCTCATGCAGAAGCACCTGGCCACAGGTACGGGCTACTCCGTGTCGTACGTCAGTGGGGTGGAGTCCGGGAAGCTGCTCCCGAGCGAGAAGTTCGCCACCGGCTGCGACCGGGTGTTCGGGACGAACGGACTGTTCACGGGCATGCTCCACCGGCTGGAGGAGGGGGACCACCCCACGCATTTCGTGCCCTACGTTCAGTTGGAGCAGAAGGCGTCCCACATCCTCAACTTCTCCACGACCATCATCATGGGCATGCTCCAGACGGAGGACTACGCACAGGCCATCTTCCGCGCCGGACACCCCTTCGAGTCGGACGAGATGATCCAGGGCAAGGTGGCGGCGCGTATAAGGCGACGCGAGGTCTTGAACCAGGACAGGCCGCCGAGGCTGTGGGCTGTGTTTCATGAAGCGTGCCTGCGGACGAATGTGGGCGGCCCGTCAGTCATGGCCGGTCAGCTTGACTTCTTGGTGAAGTCGGCCGCTCGTCCCGGCATTGACCTTCAGGTGATCCCTTTCACGGCGGGGGCCTCAGCCGCGCACTCGGTGTCGTTCACGCTGCTCACCTTCAAGGACTCGCCCACGGTGCTGTACTCGGATGATCCGCGAGGAGGCAGGCTCTGCCGCACGGCAGCGACAGTGGCGTCAGTCATGCAAAACTACGATCGGCTACGGGCGCACGCGCTGCCCCCTGACGAGTCGCTGACCTTTGTCGAGACTGTGCGCAAGGAGTACATGCCATGAGCCATGACCTCACATCTGCCGTCTGGATCAAGTCGTCCTACAGCTCATCGTCCGGCGGTGAGTGCGTGGAGTTCTCCCGGAGCTTCGCCGCGTCCGGCCTTGCCCCCGTCCGCGACAGCAAGGACCCGCACGGCCCTGCGCTGGTCTTCTCGGCGGGTGGCTGGTCATCGTTCGTCTCGGCCGTCAAGCGCGGGGAGTTTCCCGCCACCTGACGCATGCGGAACTCCGGCAGCAGCCCCGCGTTCGCGGGTCTCAGGCCACCGCGTCAATCGTGTTCATCACCGACCAACCCGGTAGGGAAGGCATGGGCATGATCCCCGAGGAGATTCTCAAGGAGGCGGCGCGTGCCCTCGGTATCGGTTAGCAAGACACTCGATGGTGACGAGTGGCAGTCGTATTTCCGAAACTTCAAGCGCTCTGCCTTCCGGCTGGAAGTGCACCAGGTCTACACGATGCCATTCGAGGCAGAGACGCTGCACAGTTTCCTTGCCGGAGAAGAAAAGCCGGACGGATTCAACGCCGACTGGGGTCAGACGATCAGGGGGCATGCGGCGGCTGGCAGGACGTTCCAGCGGGCCAAACTCGTACGTCTGCCTCTGACGGACTACAGCCGGTACCTCTTCGAGTGGTGCATTCCCGGGAACGTCGAGGCCGGGGAAGATTACCGTATCGTCGACGTAACGGACGGCGAGCCAGACCTGCCGAAACAGGATTTCTGGCTTTTCGACGAGTCCACTGTCGTCCACCTGAACTACCGCCCGGACGGAACGCAGATCAACCGGGAGCTACTACAGGACCCGGATATCGGGCAGTATCTCCGATGGCGTGATATCGCGGTGGCGGCGGGCGTCCCATTCGCTGAGTGGAAACGTGCTCGAACCTGAGAAGCAAGTGCGAGAGAGAATGATCAGGCGGAGGCTCTTCGGGGTCTCCGTCGGGTCGTGAGACGGCCTGCGGCGTGTCATCGACCGCTGTCGACTTCCACAGGCCGGCCAGGATGCCGATGGGTGCGAGGACCCTGGCGATCTCGGGTCCCGCGACGGCCATGTCGAACCAGTGCATGGCGTTGCCGGCCAGCACGGCATCGACAGAAGCGTCCGGCAGTGGTATCGCCTCGGCGCTACCCGGCAGGGCACGGACAGCCGGCAGCGAGCGGCGCAGCTCGGTCAGCATCGCCGGGTCGGGCTCGACTGCGCACCCAGCGCGATCAGCGTGGCGGTCAGCTTGCCGGTTCCGGCGCCGAGGTCGAGTACGCGCGGGCCGGGCGCGGGCTCGAGCGCCCAGCGCACCGCGGCCTGCGCGTAGTCCGGGCGGTGCTCGGCGTATGCGACCGCCGCCGCGCCGAATGACGAGGCGTGACGTAGCCGTTCGTCCTGATCCACGCGGTGACGCTATCGGCGCTGCTGGCGGTCGGCTACCCCGCCTCGCCACTTCGGCGAGCGAAAAGGTGGCTCGCTGACGCTGGCGAACGACGGGTCAGGGGATCTCGGGGGCGTGCCGGCTGGACGGGCTCGGTGGTTCGGTCCCCATGATGGTGTGGAGAAGTCGCTCCTCTGAAGAGAGACCCACGCGGCGTGCGGCCAGGCGGACGTCGCGGTCAGAATGGCCTCCAGCCTGGACATATCGCCAGCGATGCTATCCGCGTTGATACCAGCGCATTCTCGAAGGGTGTAGCCCGCTACACCCCCGGATCGGGAGCGTGCTCTCTGCCCCCGCCCCCCGCCCGTTCCTAGCCTCGTGAGCGGACAAGGCGAGTCCGCCGATCACTGGGGAGGGGCGTACAGATGCGCAGGCAGCGGGGCGGTTCGGGGACGGTGAGCGCGGTGGGGGCGGGGCCGGTGGCCGACGCGCTCGCGCTGGACGGGGTGAGCAGGGAGTACCGGCGGGGCACCGTCGCGCTGCACCCCCTCGATCTCGCCGTCCCCCGGGGGCGGTTTCTCGCCGTGATGGGGCCGTCCGGGTCCGGGAAATCGACCCTGCTCCAGTGCGCCGCCGGGCTCGACCGGCCGACGGCGGGGGCGGTGCGCATCGGGGGTACGGAGCTGGCCTCGCTCAAGGAGACGGCGCTGACGCGGCTGCGGCGGGAGCGGATCGGGTTCGTCTTCCAGGCCCACAACCTCGTGCCGTCGCTGAGCGTCGCGGAGAACGTCGCCCTGCCCCTGCTGCTCGGCGGCGCGCCGTCCGACGGGCGGGCCGTGCGGGCGCTGGAGGCGGTGGGGCTCGCCGAGCGGGGCGCGGACCGGCCGGCGGAGCTGTCGGGCGGACAGGCCCAGCGGGTGGCGATCGCCCGCGCGCTGGTCACCGAGCCCGACATCGTCTTCGCCGACGAGCCCACGGGCGCGCTCGACCCGGCCACCGCACACGGCGTGCTCGCACTGCTGCGGCAGGCCGTCGACCGCGACGGCCACACGGTGGTGATGGTCACCCACGACCCGGTCGCCGCAGCCTGGGCGGACGAGGCCCTGTTTCTGGCACGGGGGCGGGCCGTCGGCCGGCTGGACCGGCCCGGGGCCGACGAAGTGCGCCGCGTGATGCGGGACCTGGGGCGGGGCGCGGCGACCGTACGTGAGGAGGGGTGTACGGCATGAGCGTGACCAAGCTGCTGGCCTCCCGTGCCGCCCGTACGCACCGCAAGGCGTGGGCCGCCGTGTTCGCCGCGCTCGCGCTCACCTCCCTGCTGCTCGGCTCCTTCGTGCTCGCCCTCGCCTCGACCGGGCTCGGACACGCCCGGGTGGAGCGGTACGCCGCGGCCGACCTCGTCGTCACCGGCGACCAGGAGACCCGCTTCACCGCCAAGCCCTGGGGCAGCGACCCCCAGACCGCGCGGGCCGGGCTCACCGAGCGGGTGCGGGTGCCGGCGGGTGCGCTGGGCGTGGTGCGGAAGGTGCCCGGTGTACGGGCGGCCGTCGCCGACGATGTGTTCCAGGTCGGGCGCGCGGGCCGAGCCGTCACCGGTCGGGCCTGGGACGCGGCCCGGCTCGCGCCGTACGAGCTGCGCGACGGGCGCGCCCCGCGCCGGGCGGGCGAGGTCGTGGTGGGCGGCGGGGCCCGTATCGGTGAGCGGGTCACGCTGCGCGTGGCCGGTGCCGACGCGGCGTACACCGTCGTCGGCGTCGCCGACGGCCCGGCCGCCGCGGTCTACTTCGCGGCGGCCGAGGCGCGGCGCCTGGCCGGGCACCCGGACACCCTGGACGCCATCGGGGTGATCGCCGAATCCGGCGTGGGGACCGGCGAGTTGCACTCCCGGATACGGCACGCGCTGGACGCGGCGGAGCTCCACAGCGTGGGGCGGCGCGCGGCCGGCGACGTGGCCGAGGTCCAGGTGGAGACCGGGGACGGGCGCGGCGGCCCCGAGTTCCTGGCCGCCGCGCCGGCCCGCAAGGGCATGCTGGAACTGCTGGCGTCCGTGGCCGCCACCGTCGTCCTCATCGCGCTGCTCGTCGTGTCCTCGACGGTCGTACAGGCGCTGCGGCAACGCGCCCACGAGATCGGGCTGTTGCGCGCGGTCGGCGCGACGCCGCGGCAGCTGCGCGGCGCGGTCGGCCGGGAGGTGGGGCGGGTCGCGGCCCGCGCGGCGCTGCTGGGCGCCGTGGCCGCGCTCCCCGCGTACGCAGGGCTGCGCGGACTGCTGGACACGCGCGGCGCGCTGCCGCCCGGCCTCGAACTCCCCTTCCCGCCCTGGCTGTGGCCCGCACCCCTGGTCACCGCGGGGATCACGGTCCTGATCGCGCGCGTCGCGGCGTGGATCGCCGGTGCCCGGGCCGCGAAGCTCCGCCCCGCGGAGGCGCTGCGCGAATCGGCTCCCGGCACACCGCGCCGGGTCGCCGGGCTTGTGCTGCTGGCCCTGGGCGTGAGCTCGGCGGGGACGGCGGTCCTGCAGTCCGGCCAGGCCGCCGCGATGGCGGCGGGGGCGGCCGCGGTGACGATGGTCATCGGGTGCGCCCTGCTCGGGCCGTGGATCGCCACGGGCGCGATGCGGATCCTCGGCGCTCCGCTGCGCCGCTTCGGCGGGCCCGGCGGCCGCCTCGCCGCCGCCAACTGCACGGCCGCC
The DNA here is from genome assembly GCF_042734105.1 of Streptomyces sp. NPDC059679. Lineage (NCBI taxonomy): Bacteria > Bacillati > Actinomycetota > Actinomycetes > Kitasatosporales > Streptomycetaceae > Streptomyces > Streptomyces sp. NPDC059679. Next base: position 7,391 of record NZ_JBHWES010000065.1, read on the forward strand.
GCCACCCGCCTGGGCGCGGCCCTCACCCCGATCATCCTGGTCACCGCCTTCACCGCCGTACAGCTCTCGGGCGGCGCCACCCTCACCCATGCCGGCCAGGGCCAGGCCCGCGAGGCGATGCGCGCCGACTTCGCGGTGCGCGCGGACGGCGGCTTGCCGAGCGGCGCGGTGGAGCGGATCCGGGACGTGCCCGGGGTGCGGTCGGCCACCGATGTCGTACGCGGCACGGTGGTGCTGGCCCGGCGGGAGACCGGCGAGCCCCGGCTCGACCGGCTGCCGGTCCTCGGCGTCACCCCGGAGGGCCTGCCGCACACCCTCGACCCCGAGCTGCGGAACGGCACGCTGAGCGCGCTGCGTCCCGGCACCGTCGCCGTCGGCGGCGACCGGGCGCGCTCCCTCGACGCGCACCCCGGCTCCACGGTGACGCTCCGCTTCGGGGACGGTGTGGAGGCGAAGCTGCGGGTCGTGGGGGTCTACGAACGCTCCCTCGCGCTGGGCGACTTCCTCCTTTCGCGCGACGAACTGCTGGCCCACACCTCGATGCCCGGCCCGGGCCGGGTCCTGGTCACGGCCGCATCCGGCACCGACCGCAGGGCGCTCGCGAAAGCCCTGGCCGCGGCGGTTCCCGGGGCCCGCATAAAGCCCGACCCCACCCCGATCCAGGTCGAGCCGGAGGACCAGGAGCTGGTCGAGGTGGTCACGGTCGCCGCGGTCTCCGCGATCGGGGCCTACACGGTGATCGCCGTCCTCAGCACCCTCTCGCTCATCACCATCGGCCGCCGCCCCGAACTCCGCCTCCTGCGCCTCGCCGGCGCCGGCCGCCGCCAACTGCGCCGCATGCTGCGGCTCGAGGCGGGGGCCACCGCGCTGACGGGCCTGGCGGTGGGCGCGGTGGTGGCGTCGGTGCCGCTGCTCGCGTTCAGCGTGGCGATGGCCCGTACGGTGCCCTATCTGCCGCCGGTCCAGGCGCTGGTGATCGTCGCCGTGGTCGCGGTGACCGCGGCCGCGGGCACCCTGCCCCCGGCCCGCGCCGCGCTACGGGGCCGCTACCCGGAGGCGGGCCCGGCCGACGGCTGAGGGGCCGGTTTCGCCGTCACCCCTTGTTCAGATACGCCAGCACCGCCAGCACCCGGCGGTGCCCGCTGTCGCTCGGCGGCAGGCTCAGCTTCGCGAAGACGTTGCCGATGTGTTTGCTGACCGCGCGGTCGGACACGACCAGCGTCTTCGCGATGGTGGCGTTGTCGCGGCCCTCCGCCATCAGATGCAGCACCTCGCGTTCGCGCGGGGTCAGGGAGTCCAGGGGGTCGTCGCGGCGCCGGGTCATCAGCTCCGTGACCACCTCCGGGTCCAGCGCCGTGCCGCCCGCCGCGACCCGTTCCAGGGCGTCCAGGAACTCGTCGACCCGGCCGACCCGGTCCTTCAGCAGATAGCCGACCCCGTTCGCGCCCCCGCCCAGCAGCTCCGCGGCGTACGTCTCCTCGACGTACTGGGACAGCACCAGCACCGGCAGATCGGGGATCTCCTTGCGCGCCGCGAGCGCCGCGCGCAGGCCCTCGTCGCGGAAGCCGGGCGGCATGCGCACATCGAGGACGGCGACGTCCGGGCGGTGTTCGAGGAGGGCGGGCAGAACCTCGGGGCCGCTGCCGGCGACCGCGACCACCTCGTGGCCCGCGGAGCTCAGCAGCAGGACCATCCCCTCCCTCAGCAGGGCGTTGTCCTCGGCGATCACCACGCGCACGGCAGCTCCACTTCGATCACGGTCGGCCCCCCGACGGGGCTGTTCACCTCCATGGTCCCGTCAAGCGCCGCCACCCGGCGCCGCATCCCGAGCAATCCGCTGCCGCCCATGCCTCCGCCGGGGGCCGCGGCCGGGGTTTCGGCGCCGCCCCGGCCCTCGTCGCGCACCACGATCCGCAGCCGCCCGGCCGTACGGATCAGCTGCACCCGGGCGCGCTGGGACCCGCTGTGCTTCGCGGCGTTGGTCAGCGCCTCCGCGATCACGAAGTACGCGGCGGCCTCGACCGCGGCGGGGGCGCGCGGCAGGTCCTCTCCCTCGACACCCTTCCCCTCGACCCCCTCCGCGTCCACGGCCACATCGAGCCCGCTGCTGGCCGCGAGCGCGCGCACGGCGCCGACGAGGCCGCGGTCGGTGAGGATCGGGGGGTGGATGCCGCGGACGACGTGGCGCAGCTCGGTGAGCGCCTCCTCGGCCTGGTCCTGCGCGTCGTCGAGGAGCCGGCGCGCCGCGTCGGGGTCCTTGTCGTACGCCCGCTTGGCCAGTCCGACCCGCATCGACAGGGCCACAAGACGCGCCTGGGCGCCGTCGTGCAGATCGCGCTCGATGCGCCGCAGCTCGGCGCCGTGCGCGGCGACGGCGCCCGCGCGGGTGACGGTCAGCTCCTCAACCCGCTCGGCGAGGTCGGCGCTGCGCCGGGCCTCGGGGGAGGGGGTCAGCAGCGCGGCCGACCACATGGCGTCGACGTCGGCGAGGCGCGAGAGCAGCGGCAGTACCACGGCGGGGCGCCTGAGCAGCCCGCACCACACCCCGTCGACGAACACCCCCACGGACCAGACGATCAGCGAGACGTAGGCGAGGATGAGGCCGTAGCCGAAGTGCGCGAAGAGCCAGCGCAGATCCCGGTAGGTGCTCGGGTCCCGGGTCGCCGCGCGCACCCGCTCGGACAGCTCGCCGGTGAGCGGCACATACGCCTCGGGGACCGGCTTCCCCGACCAGGCCCCCACCTCCCGCCGCTTGAACCCGGCCATCCTGCGCAGCAGCAGCACCGTCTCCGGCAACACGGCCGCGCCGACCACCAGGACCGTCGCGACGGCGGTGAACAGCAGCAGCGCGATGTAGAGATACGACACCAGGGCCAGCGCGGCCGCCCGCATCAACTGGGCCGTGGCCCGCCCCGCCTGGTCCACCGTCTCGCGCATGCCCTCAGGCTAGGCGACCGGTCGCGGGGGCGCGGGCGATCGTGCACCCCAGCCGTTGGTGTAGCGCGCTACACCATGACTTCGGGAGGGCGCTCCCTCGAACTCCCCCATGCCGAGCGGGCATTGTGGATCACACAAGCTCACCGGAACCGCTCACCGGAACCGCTCACCGAAGGAACTCACCATGAAGTCTCTGCTCTGGGCCCTCCTGACCATCGCCCTCGCCGCCAACGTCCTCACCAGCATCACGCTCAGCGGGGTCACGCAGATGCTCGTCAGCGTCGGCACGGGCGTCGTGGTGCTCGCGTCGGCCGCGGGCCTGTACGTCCTGCGCGAGAAGCACTCCGGGTGATTCGCGGACGTCTTCCGGTCGGTTTCCGGCAGAGCCGATCAATCCCCTCCTGCGTCCGAGCCTGTGGGCAGATGATGGACGAAGCCTCACGAGGCGAAGGGGGACGGGCTCATGCACGAGAAGGACGTCGCGGCGCTACGCGACAGGGCCGAACGGGCCGCGACCGAGGCCCTGGCCTGCACCGCGTCGAACCGCCTCCCCGATGCACCAGCAGACTCCGCACCACCCGACCCCGCACCACCCGACCCCGCACGAGCCGACCGCGTACGGTCCGAACTGGACGCACTCGAAGCGGAGCTGGCCGCCGCCGTCCCGGACACCGACCCCCTGCTGTGCACCGTACGGGCCCGACTCGGCGGCCTGTACGCCGATCGCTACCAGCGCGCCCCCACGGACGAGGACCGGGCCCGGGGGCTGCGGCTGCTGCGCGCGGCCCGCGCCACCGGGGCGCTCGGCCCACGGGACCAGACCTTCGCCACCCTCGACCAGACGCAGCTGATGCTGACGCCCGCCATGGTGACCGGGTGGGACGGCACGCTGTCCCAGTTCATGGAGTCCTTGAAGCTGGGCCGCCGGATACCGGCGGGTGACCCGGAACTCACCGGCGACCTCGCGGAGCTGGCCGGACTGCTGACCGAACTGTCGTCGGCGCTGCCCGAGAAGGTCGGCGAGCCCATGTCGTGGATCGCCGAGACCCTTGAGCGGTCCCAAGCCGTCGCGCACTCCGGGGACCTCGAGCAAGTGGCCGACATGGCCCACCAGATGTCGCGGCGGTTGCCGGACGGCCACTCCGAGCTGCTGCGGACGCTGGGCGACATGGCTGCCGAATTCGCCGCGGACGGAGCGGGCGAGGATGGTGGGACCGAGCCGCCGACGGACTTCACCGAAGAAGAGGCCGCTCTCACGTTCGCCCAATTGGCCCTTGTGATGGAGCTCCAAGTCCCCGGCACCATCCGGCCGGAAGACCTGGGCAGCCTGGTCGACGCGGTGAGCCAGGGCCCGGACGGCGAAGAGGCGGAGACCGCGATGCGGGCCGCGCTGAGCAGCATGGCCCACGGTGTACGCACGGGCGACGCCGACCGGCTGGCCCAGGCGGCGGAGCTGATCAACGGGGTGGTGGGCGACGGGGGATCCGGCCGGGTGGGCTGGATGGCCGACCTCATCTCCCCCGGTCTGCTGGCCGCGGCCACCACACTGGGCGGCAACCTCAAGGACCGCGACCAGGCGCGCGCCCAACTCGACCAGCTCTTCGACCCCGCCTCCCCGGTATTCGACTCGGCACACGCCACCGGACCAGGCGCGGCGGGGCTGCGGATCTGCAACCAGTGCATGCATCTGCATATGCGTACGAACCAGGCCCTGGACGAGCAGGACGGCGAAAAGCTCGAGGACCTGCTCGGCGAACTGCTCGACCTGCTGGAGGAGACCGACGACCGCGGCGAATGGCGGTTCCTGGTGCTCTTCCTGCTCGGCCAGGTCCAGCTGAGCCTGGCCATGCTGGACGGCGGGGTCACCGCCCTGCGCACCGCCGTCGCCTATCTCGAGGAGGCGACGCGGGACCCGAAGGTCCCGGCCTTCGCCCGGCCCATGATGGACGCGGCCTGGGCCCCCGCGCTGACCCTGTTCTCCCTGGTCGAACCCGACCCCGTGCGGGTCAGGGAAGCCGTGGCCAGGGCCCGGCGGGCCCTGGAGGGCCCGGCGTCGACGGCCGACTGGCACGTCCGTATCCGGCAGGCCCTCGTCTACGCGCTGCTGGCCGTCCACAGGTCGACCGGTGATCGTTCCGTCCTGGACGAGGCCATCGGCGAGCTGGAACAGGCCCGCCGCGACCTCACCGACCGCACCGGCCCGGAGATCGGCCAGAAGGTGCTGTGGGACCTGGCCGAGGCGTACCACCTGCGCGGCGACCAGGAGCGCGACGACCGCGCCGCCGCCGTCACCACCGCACAGGAGTCGCTGCGGATGCTCGCCGAGGATGTGTTGTTGCAGCTCGGCGCGGAACATGGTCTTGAGGTGGCGAGGGCGGGGGCCAGCCGCGGCTTGCTCGCCGCTCAGTGGGCAGCTGTGGACGGGCGGGTCGCCGAGGCGGTGGAGGCGCTGGAGAACGGGCGGGGGCTGGTGCTGCGCGCGGCGGCGGCCGCGGCGGGGGTTCCCGAGCAGTTGGCCGCGCGGGGCGAGGCGGAGCTGGCCGAGCAGTGGCGGAACGCCGTACGGGACCTCCCGCCCCAGGCCGCGCCGGCGTCCGGGGGTGTCGGCACCGGCACCCCGGAAGACGTCCGGACCGCGCTCGCCCGCATCATGCCGGCCACCGAGCCCGCCCCCGGCCTCACCATCCCCAGCACCCTCCGCCGCCGCGCCCTGGACGCGCTCCGTCGGCCCGACGGCGGCGGGGCGGAGGGGTTGCGCGGACTGCTCGGCGCCCCTGGGGTCACGGAGCTGCGGGAGGGCCTGCGGGCCGCCGGGTCCGACGCCCTCGTCTACCTGGTGCCCGGGCAGGACACGGCCGACGGTGTGGCCGTGCTGGTACCGCGTACGGGCCGGCCGACGGCGCTGGAGCTGCCGAACCTCGGCGCGCCCGGGCGGGAGCCGTTGGAGCGCTATCTGGATGCGGGCGCTCGGCGTTCGGCGGTGCCTGAGGGCGACTTGGACGCGTACGACGAGGCTCAACGGCAGTGGGAAGCCGCGCTGGAGGGGCTGTGCGACTGGGCGGGCGAGGCCGTGCTCGGTCCGGTGCTGGACGCACTGGGGGTCCGTACGGCGGAGGGGCCGGATGAGCAGGCCCCTGTCCGGCTCGTACTCGTGCCGTGCGGCAATCTCGGTGCGGTTCCCTGGCACGCGGCGCGACTCCCCGCGCCATCGGCGTACAGGTATGTGTGCGAGGGCGTGGTCGTGTCGTATGCCGCGTCGGGTGGGGAGTTTCTGCGGGCGGTGCGGCGTGGTCGCGTGGCGGTCGGTGAGCGTGCGGTGTTGGTGGACGATCCCAGTGGGGATTTGATGTGGGCGCAGGACGAGGTGGCGGCTCTGCGGGCCGCGTACTATCCCGATGCTCTGTTGTACGGGTGGCACGAGACCGTGCCCGAAGGGGCGGGCACGCCCGAGGATGTGTTGTCCCACCTTCCCGGCAGTCCAACGCCCGCCTCGTTGCTGCATCTTGTGGTGCATGGTCTGGCCGGGCTGCGGCCCACCGACTCGGCTCTCCATCTCGCCGAGGGGCGGCTGACGGTCAACCGCATCCTCGACGTACCGGTCGTGTCCGCTGAGGAACGAACCGCGGTCGGGCCGTTGGTCGTGCTCAGTGCCTGTGAGACGGACCTCAGCAGTCGTGATCACGACGAGGCGCTGACCCCGACCACGGCGCTGTTGGCGCGTGGGGCCACGGATGTGGTGGGTTCGCGGTGGAAGGTGTCGGACAGTGCGTCCGCCGCGTTGATGGTGGTCTTCCACCACCATCTGACCGTGATGGGGCTGGCGCCGCCGGATGCGTTGCGTGCCGCGCAGCTGTGGATGCTCAACATCGACCGCCGTCCCGTGCCCGGGCTGACGGACGAGTTACTGGCGGAGACCGTGGGCAATGTGCGGGGGCTGGCCCGGGTGGTGTCCTGGGCCGGGTTCATTCACCAGGGCAATCCGGCGGCCCAGGCCGCCGTGGCGGGAGGACGGGCATGACCACCAACGATCTGATGGAACTGCTGCGCCGGTATCTGCCGGAGATCCGCGCCTCGCTCACCGCCGCGCAGTTCGCCCGCTTCCAGGACAGCGTGCGACGGCTCGCGGAGGTCGGGGACGACGGGCGGGCGATGCGCCTCGCGCTGCGCGAGGTGCGGCTGTGTCTGCTGCCCCTGCCGCGCGAGAACGAACTGCGCAGGCGGCTCGACCAGTTCCGGTCGGCGGGCGCCGCGCCTGCGGCGGTCCTGCCGGACGCGGCGCAACTGGACGAGCTGATAAGGCTGCTGGAGTCGGTGGACTGGCCGACGCTCGACCCCGCGAGCGCCGAGATCGCCCGGGGGGTCAGACGGCGGCTGCTGACCGCTCCCGCGCGCGGGCCGGAAGAGCTCACGGGCACCGCCGCCGAGGACCCGGCCAGGGCCGGGCTCATCCGGCTGACCGACCCCGAGCTGGGGGACCGCTACCCGGACTTCCAGTTCGATCCGGATACCGGCGAGCCCCATCCGGTCGTGCAGCGGATCAACAGGCTGCTGCTGTCCGACCAGGACCCCTGGGGCGCGGCTGACTGGTGGCTCGCGGGCAACTCCTGGCTGCGTGACACGCCCGCCGCCCTGGTCGGACGGGTGCCGGACGCGCTGCTGACCGAGGCCGCCGCCGTGTTGGTGGGGGACGGGCGATGGTAGAGCAGGCTCCCTGCGAGGACGCGCGGATGAGCCCGACCCTGGTCGGTCTGGAGGCGGGCACCGAGCTGTGGCGGTGCCATGAAACGGCGTACTGCTGCACCGAGTTCAACCCGGTCACCGCGCACTCCCACTTCGGCGGCAGCCGCTTCGACGGCACGGCCGAGGACCCGTATCCGTATCTGTACGCGGCCCTGGAATCGGCCACCACCCTGGCCGAGGTGCTGCTGCGCGACATGGAGTTCACCTGGCCCGCCGGGATGCGCCAGGTGCCGTGGGCGAAGGCCGCGATCCGGTCGCTCTCCAAGCTGCGGGTGACCGAAGACCTCACGCTGGTGCGGCTGGTCAAGGAGGAGGACCTGGCCGGGGTGTTCCAGAACTCCTGGCTGCTGGAGACCGACGGGCCGGGCTATGCGCAGACCCGTGCCTGGGCGCGGGAGATCCGGCGCCAGGCGCCGGAGGCCCAGGGGCTGATATGGGAGTCGCGGCGGCACCGGGACCGCCGGGCGCTGGTGCTGTTCGGCGACCGCTGCGGGGCCGAGCCGCTGAAGGCGGTGCCGGACTACGCCCACAACCTGGGGACTTTCGAGGGGGCGAGCGTGGCCAACGAACTCCTGGCTCCGCTGCGGGCGGTCATCGTGCCGCCCGGCATGCGGATGTGAGCGCGCGGGGCGGCACGGGGGTTGCCGCCCCGCGCCGGGGTCAGCCGGGGCCCGGGTTTGGGCCGTACAGCCGTACGGTAATGCTGATCCGCAGGCCGAGCCGGAGTTGGTCTTCGTCGCGCAGGGGGGTGCGGACGCCCGGCATGAGCTTGGCGCCGTTGATGAACGTGCCGTTGTGGCTGCCCTCGGGCGGCTCCTCGGCCCAGGCGCGCCCGTCCGGCTCCACCGTGATCGACACATGGCGGCGGGAGACCTTCGGCCGGTCGGCGAAGACGGCGGCGGTTTCCGGTGCCCAGTCCGGGTGACGGCCCAGGGTGAGCGGTGCGCCGGGGCCGTGTCTGAGCTCCAGGCAGGGATCGGAGCAGATCAGCAGCACATGGGTGCGCGTGCTGCCGCAGGCGGTGCAGCGGGGGTCCCGAGGGGCGACCTGCTCACGGCAGTTCCAGCAGGGTTTCGACACCACGTCCCAGGTGTCATCGGGAGTGAAGGGGGGACCGGGGGGTGCGGCACATTCAAGGCCCACCCACTCGGTTGGCGGTTCAGGCTCCGGTTCCCGTGGGGCCTTCGTCCCCGTTACCCCTCCCGGCTCCTCTGCCTCATCGTCCTCGTCATCGGTAATGCGCACCCAGCCGTCCCCGCTCACCGGCCGCCACCCCGTACCACCCGCAGGTCCAGGGCCACCGTTCCGTCCCCGGCCGGTCGTACGCCGGTGACCGTGACCGCCGTGCCCGCCAGCTCCTTTTGGTCGAAGAGCGCGCGGGCCAGCGGGTTGATCAGATGGGTCTCCAGCAGCATGCCGATGCCACGGCCGCCGTTGTCGACGTCGGCCGTGCAGTGGGCGGAGAGCGCCTGATGCGCATCGTCGGACAGGCGCAGATGCACGCCCTGCTCCTCCCGCAGCACCCGCTGGATGTTGCCGACCTGCGAGTTGAAGATCTCGGCGGCCACCTTCGCGTCGATGTAGTCGAAGACCACCACATTGCCGCCGAGCCGGTTCATCAGCTCCGGGCGGCCGATCTCCTCGACAAAGTGTTCCTTGACGTTGGTCAGAATGATCTCTTCCAGCTGGTGGTACGGCATGCCCGGCTCGGCCACCCGCCCCTCGCGCCGGCCCTCACCCGTCCGTTTCCTGACCCCGAGGTTGGAGGTGAAGATCAGCACGCATTCGCTGAAGTACGTCGTAACCCCCTGCCCATCCGTGAGCCGCCCGTCCTCCAGCACCTGAAGGAACTTGTCGAGCACGCCCTTGTCGGCCTTGTCGATCTCGTCGAACAGCACGACCCGGAAAGGGTCGTTGCGCACCGCCGTGGTCAGCTCGCCGCCCGCCTCGTAGCCCACGTATCCCGGTGGCGCGCCGAGCAACCGGTCCACCGAGTGCGGGGCGGAGAACTCGCTCATGTCGAAGCGCAGACAGGCGTCCTCGGTGCCGAACAGCACCGTGGCCACCGACTTGGCCAGCTCCGTCTTTCCGGTGCCGGTCGGGCCCGCGAAGAAGAGGACGCCGCGCGGGCGGCTGCCGGGGTGGGAGGCCTGGGCGCCGGAGAGGCCGAGGGCGGCGCGTTTGAGGATGTCCAGGGTCTTGCCGACCGCCTTCTCCTGGCCCTTCACCCGCGAGCGGATGTACGACTCGCCCTTCCTGATCTGCTCGCGGACGTAATCGGCCTGCCAGGGGTTGTCCTTGACGCCGAGCTGGTAGATCCGTACGGCGTCGCGCATCTCGGCGAACGACAGTCCGCGGTCGAGAGCCATATGGGCGCTCTCCCGCATTGCGCGCAGCGTCAGCCCGGCGGTGGCCCGGGCGAAGGTGTCGACGTCGTGTTCGTCCGGCCGCCTTTCTTCGTCGAGTAGTCCTCCGCCGAGTAGTCCTCCGCCGAGTTGTTTCTTGTCGAGCCGTACCTGGCCGTCCGTGTCCTTGCTGCCCCCGGACTTGGCGATGTGCTCGGCCGCGAGCAGCTGGGCCATGCGCCGCCTACTGCCCAGGTCGGGCAGCGGGATGCCGATCGTACGGACCCGTTCGCTGCCGGCCACCAGCCAGGTGGGCAGGTCGCGTTCGCCGTCGGCGAGCCAGATCACGGGGTTGAACAGCCGCCGCCCGCTGTCCGGGTCCGGGATCGGCCGTGCGTCCTCCGCGAGTTTGAGGCAGTTGAGGAAGAAGTCCCGCTCCGGGTCGCTGAGGCGGGTGACATCGGTGGGGATACGGGCGGCGTAGTCGATCAGGAGCACCACGCGGTACGGGTGCTGCCGCTGGGGCGGCTCGGGGCGCGGACGGACCTCGGGTGTCTTCTTCGCCCGCTGCACCTGCTGCTTCCAACCGGTGACGATCGAGTGCAGGGTGCGTTCGGCCTCGGCCAGGTGTGTGGGGGTGTCGGCGCGCTGGGCGCGGGCGGCCCTGGGGGCGTCCCGGCCGTGCAGCAGTTCGCGCACCTCCTTGGCCACGGGATCGTCTTTGGGCGCGCGGCCGGTCACGACGGTGAAGCCGTCCGCGATGTCGAAGCGGATCAGCACCTCGTAGCCCTCCTCCCGCAGGGCGTTCCACAGCACCTCGGTGAGGGTGTGGTGGTCGTCGTACTGCCGCTCCGCGCCGCCCTCGTCGGGGTCTTTGTCGTGCCGGACGAGATGGATGTCCCGGATGCTGCCGTGCAGCACGTACTGGGAGTGCACGCTGAGGGTGCCGACCAGTTCCTCGGCGAAGGCCGGGAGGACGCGCTCCCGGCGGCCGGCCGCCGGGGACGCGGGTGGCTTTCCTGTCTCGGTCATGGTCATCGGCGCCGTTCCTGGTCGTCGCGGGTGCGGGCTTTGGGCGCGGGCCGGTCGATACGGGCCGGCTGGCTCTTCGTGGGCCTGGCCGACTCCTCGGGCGGCTGCCCGAGGTCGAACGTCAGGCTGAGCCCCGCCTGTTTGGTCAGCCGCCCCAACGCCTCCAGGTGCTGGGACGCCTCGGCGCAGCGCTTCCGGTCGAGGGCGCGGGCGGCGTCGGTCTCCTCGGCCGGGTCGCGTTTGCGGTGCATGGTGGCGACCCGGGCGGAGCCGTGTACGTCCACGCTGACGCGGAGCCAGTGGTCGTCGCCCCAGTCGGGCGGAGTCCAGTCGAGCACCCGGACCGTTCCGGACGTGGAGTGCGTGCACGTCTCGTGCTCCACGTGCTCGACCGCCGCGCGGATCACCTCCGCGGCGTACGCGCGCTCGTACGCGCCGACCCGTTCCTTGACCCGCTCCTTGACGCGGTCCTCGACCCGTTTGCGCTCGGCGTCCACCAGCGCGCCGCCCTTGTCCAGGATTCCCTCCAGGATCGCTATCTCCGCCGTGGCGTCCGGCAGCGGGCCGGGAATGCCGGGCGGGACGTCCCGGAGGAAGGCCAGCTGCTGGGCCGCCCACTCCTCGTGCTCCCGCCGCTGCTCGGCCTCGTGTGTCTTCTGCTTGGCGAAGTGGGCGGCCTGCCGCAGATGGAGCTTGGCGGTGGAGGGCCGCCGGGCGACGACCTCCGCCGCACTGGCGATCTGATCCTCCACCAGCCGGTAGTCCGCCGCGGATATGTGGTGCGGGAGGGTGGCCAGCAGCTCGGCGCCCCGCCGTACCACCTCGTCCTCGGTGAGCGCGCCCGCCGCCACGGTGGGCTGCGGCCGTACAGCGGCGGTCGGCGGTGCCTCGGCCCCGGTGGCGGCCTGCTCGTACTCCTCCAGCGCCCGCCGGCGCCGGTCGCGCAGCTTGGCGTGCCAGCCGTCGTCGGTGTCGGGATGGTCTACGGACACCGGGCCGGCGGCGGCCGCCATCGTCGCCCGTGCGTACGCGGCCTCGGCGCAGCGCAGTTGGCGGTCGGTCGCGGCCAGTCGGCGCCACATCTGCTCCAGGCTCGGACCGTTCAGGTCCAGCGGTGGCGGCAGGTCGGGCAGGTCGGGCGGGCCGTCGGGGCCGGTGGTCGGGCCTGTGCGCCGGAACCGGGCGTGCAGTGAGTCGATACGGGCGTTGAGCCGGGCCGCGGCGAAGGCGGCTTCCTTCCAGCACGCCGCGGCCTGGCAGGCGTCCAGCTGCCGCTGCTCCAGCTCGGCCTGGTTCGCGGCGGCGCGGATGACGGCCTTCGAGAGCAGCTGCGCGGTGGCCATGGCGGCGCGGCCGACGAGCAGGGCGCCGCCGAGCGCGCTCAGGCCGATCAGGGCGGGCACGACCATGTCGTGCAGCTGGTCCATGGCCGAGTCCATCGCGTGACTGGCGGCGGTGTGGACCGCGTCGCCCACATGGTCGCTGATACCTATGTCGAGGTTGCCTGCGATGTGCTGCGGCACCTCCGGAGGGGGCTGCGACAAGAACGTCGGGATCACGTCGTCGACGCCGGTGACGGCTACTCCTGAACTCATATGTGGTGTCCCGTCCGTGGCATGGTGGCCGCCGTCGTCCAGCGGCCGGGGTAGGCCCGATTGCCACGGCCGCGCAGCTCCGCGACGTAGCGCCGCCAGCCGCGCAGCCGGTGCCAGGTCCACCAGCCGAGGGCGGCCACGGTGGCCAGCGGCCACACCCAGGCGGCGTAGACCACGGTGAGCCACATCAGGCCGAGCGGCAGCAGGATCAGCAGGCCGCGGACCGGGAAGCGGGCGCCGGGGGTGTGTATGAAGCGGGCGGCGGGCAGCGCGCGGCGGATCAGCAGCCCGGCCAGGGAGCGGCGCGGGTGGTAGAAGGGGCTGCCGATGCGGTACGCCGCCCACAGCTCCAGCGCCGGAACGGTGGTGGCCGCCGGGAGGGCCAGCATCCAGGCCGTCAGTACGGTGCTCTGCGCGGCCCATCCCGCGAGGTCGGCCAGGCCGATCAGGAGAATCCAGGGGCAGACCACGGCCATGGCGCCGCCGAGGGCCCAGCCGAGCGTGGGCAGCATGTCCGCTCTGCGCACCCACAGCGTGGCCACGTCCAGGTCGCGCTCGGTGCGCAGGGCGGCGCGCTCGGCGCGCAGGGCGGCACGCTGTTCGTCGATCCGGCGCTGCGCCTCGGCCGACTCCTGCGTGGCGTATCCGGCCAGCCACTCGGCCAGCTGTAGCCGCACCAGGTCGTCCGGGTCGCGCAGCAGCCGGTCGTACCAGGCCACCGGCTGCTCCAGCGCGGCCTGGATGCGGGCGGTCCGGTCCCGGAGCTGCGGCCCCCGCGCCTCGGGGGCCGCGGCCTGCGACAGAAGCGCGGTGAGCCGGGTGCGGTCGAGCCGGGTGGCGGCGCGTACCTCGGCGCGCGCGGCGCGCAGCAGGGGCGACTCCGTGACCACCTGCTCGACGGTGTGCTCCCAGCGGGACCGGGCCGTCAGCCAGCGCTCGTGCACCTTGGCGAGCCCTTCACCGCCGGGCCGTTGCTCCAGCAGCGGCAGGATGGTGTGGTCCTGTAGGTCCTTGACGAGGGAGAGGGCGAACTCGTCGCCGCGCCCGGCCGTCCGCAGCAACCCGCCCAACCCTTCGGGGTCGAGTGGCCACCCGCGGTAGGAGGCGTCGAGGGTGGGGCCGAGCCAGGAGATCAGCCGGACCAGCGTGGCGGGCCTGGGCTCGGTTTCCAGGAGGGCGAGCAGCGCGGCCAGTTCGTCGGCGTCGAAGCCCGGCCTGTTCTCGAACTGGCGCAGCCAGCGGGTGAACTCCCCTCGGGGGCGCCGCCGGGCCAGGGTGTGCTGGGTCTGCCGCCAGTTGTCGCTGAACGCCTTGGCCAGCTGCTTCGGCCGGGTGTACTGCTCGCCGAGGAACGGATACGGCTCGATGCCCGGGTCCTCGGCCGGGTCCGACGCACCGGGGGCGGTGCCCTCCTCCCAGGGGGCGATCGGTGGCCTGCCGCCGACCAGCCACTGCGCCACCTCGTCGGTGCCCCAGCGGTGTTCGGGGTCGCGGGTGAGCAGGCCCATGCAGAGCAGCCGCAGCCGGGCGTCGGTGACCAGCGCGAGGTCCGGGGCGCGGGAGCTGATCTCCTCCCGTACGAAGTCGTTGTCGGTGAACGGGACGGGGTGCCGGCCGCCGGCCATCTCGGCCACGATCATCCCGAGCGACCACCAGTCGGCGGGCGGGTGGATGAGCTGGTTGCGCAGCGACGCCTGCGGTGACATGTAGAGCGCGGTGCCGACCCAGCGCTCGTTGCGGGTGTAGCGCTCGGCGGGCTCGTAGGCGGAGACGGCGAAGTCGACGAGGGTGAGGTCCGGGGCGTTCGGGGCGTCCGGGTCGAGGCTGCCGAGCACGACGTTGGCCGGGCTGAGGTCCCGGTGCACGATGTTCAGCTCGTGCAGCGTGGTGAGGGCTTCGTGCAGCTGCCCTACGACGCGCTGGATGAGCCCGGGGTCGACGGGGCCAGGGTTGTCCCTGAGGTATCTCGCCAGGTCGGTCTCGCCGTAGGACGGGACCAGGTCGTACGGATGGCCGTCCGCCCCGGTTTCGTCGGTCTCGGTGAACTGGGTGAGGTGGCGGCGCGGGCGGTCGCGCAGCAGCTCCCACACCGTGCGGTCCGGGCCGTGGCCGCGGTGGTACCACTTGAGGATGTGGGTGCCGCGGTCGTCCTCGACGCGGTAGACGGCCGCCTGGTACGGATGCTCGGGGCGGCGCAGCACGGCCCGCAGCCGGAACCGGTCGCGCAGCGAGAGCGGCAGCAGGGCGGTGTCCCCGCGCAGGTCGCGTCCCCCGTGCGCGACCTGCGCGGGCCCGGCCCCGGGGAGCTCGTCCTCGGTGAGCGCCCCGGCCGCCGCGGCGTTGGGCGAGGCGGTCGGTGGGGGTGGCGGAGGTGGTGGCTCTTCGTGTTCGGTGGGTGGGGGGCTGGCGCCGTATTCCTGGTATTCGTCGAGCGTGCGGTGTTCCTCTTGCTCTTCGTATTCCGTGGCGGGCGGGTCCTCGAGGGGCTGGGTCATGTAGGTCACCTCGTGTGTGGGCGGGCGCTGTCTTTGTGGATCAAGGAATTCACGGCCCCGGAAATCGGAAATGTGTTCCCGTGTGGCCGGGAATTACCGGGTACGGCAAAGGGCGACAACGATTTCCTCTTCCGGCGGCCCTCGCTAGCCTGGTGACCATGAGTCAGGAGACATGGCCGTCAGATCTGCCCACATACGATCAACTCCTGAATGAACTGAAAGACATCCGCAGACCGGGCCTGGCCGACCTGCGCAGAACCGATCGGCCGGCGCTGCGCGCGGCGGCCGTGGCGGGTGGCTTCTGCGACGGCCCCGACGACGCCCCGGCCGGTATCGAGGCCCTGCTCAAGGACGCCGTCCGGCGGCTCGGCGAGAACGGTGTGCTCGGCCGCGCCGCGGCCCATACCTTCGGGCTGCTCCCCGACCGCCGCGGCGACCCCGCCTCCGACCGCCGCAAGCTGGCCGCCGCGGTGTACGGGGTCAGCACGGAGGGGTTCCGCAAGCGGCAGGAACGGGAGGTGATGGAGCAGCTGGCCGAGGCCGTGCTGACCGTACTGCGGGAACGGCTGGTGTTCTCCGGAGCACAGCCGCCGGGCGGGTTGGGTGAGTTGATGGCCGGACCGGGCGTAACGGATGGACCGGGCGGCCGGGCGGGTCAGGGGCCTCCGCTGAGGGTCGACGGCGTGCCGGTGGTGGACGCGCGTAGCACCTTCACCGTGCATGTGTCGCCCATCGAACTGCTGCGGGACATCGAGGTGCTGGTCTCCTCGGAGAATGTCTACCTGGAGATGTCGAAGACCTTCCGCCCCACCGTCTCCGGCGCGCTGCGCCTCGCCGCCGCCGTACGCGACCCCGCCGGGGAGATCGTCGACGACGTACTCGCACGCGAACTCGCGGCGTGGCTGCGCGCCCACGGCCGGCCCGGCCTGCCGGTCCGGCCGGGCACCGTGGTGCCCACCTCGTCGGGGGCGCTCGCCGCGCGCGGCGTCCGGCGGATCTACCACGCCGCGGTGGCCACGCCGGAGGAGGACACGTACCACGTACGCCCGGAGAGCATCGCCCGCGCGGTCAGCGCCTGCTTCGCCCTCGCCCGGGCGGAGCGCGACCGCTACCAGCCGGCCCTGTCGTCCATCTGCTTCCCACTGCTGGGCGCAGGCCGCGGCGGTCTGCCACCGGCGGTCAGCGCGACCTGGCTGCGCTGGGCGATCCGCGACGAACTCGCCCGGGACGCGCGCTGGCGGGTACATCTGGTAGTCAGGAGCCGGGAGATAGCCGAGGCCGTGGGGGCGCTGTAGCCGCCACGCCGGACGCGCGGGTTTCGGCCGTGGCGTGGCCGGTCGGGTGGATTCCGGCCGTGGGGTGGCCGGTCGTGCGGACTCCGATCGTGCTGACGTCGGTCGCAGCGACTCCGGCCGTGCCAACTCCCGCTGCCGCCAGACCGACCGTGCTGACTCCGGCCGTGCGGACGCCCACCCCCGCCACCACTCAAGGCCGCCAGCTGGGCCCCGTGAGGCGGATTCCCACCCGCCGCAGCCGGCGCTCCAGCGCCGCCAGTTCGCCGCGTCGCGGCACTCCGTAGAGCCGCACATCGCCCTCCCCCTCGACCACTTGCAGACGGGATCCGCTCGCCGTCCGGGCCAGATGCGCCTGGTAGCGCGCCCGCCCCAGTGCCGTACGCGGCAGCATGCGCTGGTTGGCCGAGCCGCGCCAGACCAGTTCGGTGGGCTCGGCCACCCGGAAGCGTCCGGTCACCACGACGTCGGCGTGGTGGACGGCGGCGGAGCGCGCCGGGTCGCGCTCCACTTCTTCCTCCTCGTATCCCGTGTAGAGGAGGAAATCGACCTCGCGGCCGGACGCCGCGCCGCCAGGCGCCACCGCCTCCGCGCGCACCGCCGCCGCCCCGGCCAGCAGGGCGGCCAGCCCAGCCGGTTGGTCGAGCGGTTCGCCGCCGCTGACGGTCAGCCCGTCGGCCCCATCCGCCAGCGCCGCGCGCCACAGGTCGAGCAGGGACGCGACCGTACGGGAGGGGCCGCCCCGCGGGTCCCAGGTGTGCCGGGACATGCACCCGGCGCAGGCCAGCCCGCACCCCTGTAGCCAGATGCCCAGCCGCCGCCCGGGGCCCAGGGTCTCGACCGGGTAGTGCGTCTGACTGACCCGGAGCAGCTCCGGAACCGGCACCGGCTCCCGGCCCATGGGGGCGTTTTCCACCGGCCCGCCTCCTTTCCCGTCCGGCTCGGCCAAAACCGTGCCCAATTCCATGATCGATATTCCATGATCGCCGTGATCGATGACATGAAGTCCTCGGAACCACTCCAGTATGACCCGGCGTCAGGCGACTAAGGGGGCGTTCTCCGGGCAGCTTCCGGGCGTTTTCGGGAGTGGCACGGTCGGAGGGCATTCCCGGGTATGAGCTGACCGCTACGGTCTGAACAGGTATTCGGCTCGATTGCCGTGCCGCTTCGGGAAGGGAAGCGGAATGCCGCTCCCGTGATGCGGATGCGGCCATCCGGAGCCGAATTCCGCGCCGAGGGAAATCGGGGGAGAGAAATCCATGATCAGATCCGACAGCGTCAACGGCGTGGTGCGGCGAGGACACCTCGGCCGTATCGCGCGCTTCAGGGCCAAGTGGCGAGGGAAGCGCGACGGCGAGCGGGGCGTGCCGCGCATCCCCGTCCGGTATTTCGAGGGGCGGCAGAGCGCACCGCCGGAGCTGTTCGAGCCTCCGGACCCGGACGAACTGCCGCTCCCCGCGTACGTCATGGAGGTACGGACCACCGCCCGCCGGGCCATGGAGCAGATGCGCTCCTCGATGATCGGGCAGGAACACGCCCTCATCAGCAAGTTGCGCGCCGAGTCGGTGCGCGTGGTCACCCAGTACGACGTCCGCGAGGACCCCAGGCCCGCCGCGCTCGCGCGGTACGGCCAGTGGGTGGGCCAGTGGCGTACGACCGTCGACCGCTGCCGCTCCCATGCGCAGGCCGTCGCCGACCAGGCCAACCAGCAACTCGCCTGCTACTGGGACGCGGTGCGCGCCACTCACCCCCAGTTCATCCGCCTCGCCGGGCGCCCGCCCGGCGACTGGCTGCCCGGCCGGGTGGAGCTGGACCCGTCCTGGCACCGGCCGGACGTCTGGCTGCTGGCCGACGACGAGGACGCCCGGACGGCCACGTCCCGGGCGCTCCAGATACTCGAGCGGCAGAACACCCACAACACCCACCGCGTCGGCGGGAGGAGTACGCGATGACCGTCACCAGCCCAACCCCCGAACCCAAACTCCCGCGCCGCCGACAGAGCCCGGCCCCCCGCCGAGCCCCCCGCCGCGCGCTGACCGCCGCCCTGGTGCTGACCATCGCGGCGACCGCCGCCACCGCCTGCGACGCGGTGTCCAACGAGCCGAAGCGCTACTCGCAGGCCTGCGGTGTGGTGGTCGACGGCTCGGGTTCGGCCGCCGCCAACAAGACCGGCTTCGACGCGAAGGCCAAGCTCAACGCGGTGCTGAACACCTTTCTGTCGGACAACAAGTGCCGCAAGACGTCCTTCGCCCCGATCACCAAGGTCTCCCAGGCGTCCAAGTGCCAGGTCAGCCCGCTCGACCTGGACCCGGACACCTCGAAGACGGCCGACCGCGACCGGACCCGTAAAGCCATGCGGGCGGTCGCCCTCTCCAGCGCGCGGAAACTGCTGGAGTGCGCGCAGAACGAGGAGCCGGGCTCCGATGTGCTGGGCGGCCTGTCGCGTATCGCGCTGACCAAGCCGTCCGGCGGCGACGACTCGTTCGATGTGCTGGTGGTGAGCGACTTCGACCAGGGCGACCCGGACTTCCGGCTGGGGCGGCAGGACCTGTCCACCGCCGCGAGCCGGGCGAAGACCATCGACGCCTTCCTCAAGTCCCACCACGAGCCGGAGCTGTCCGGCGCCGATATCTATCCGGTGGGTTACGGCATGAAGTACCACACCGACACCGCACGGTACGACCAGTTCAACTCCTTCTGGACGGAGCTCCTGGAGGGGAGGGTGAAGGCACATGTCCACACCACATACCGTTAGCGGCGACGACGAGGACGAGCCGCGGCGGCTGAGACTGCGCCGCCACAGGCCCGGCCCCGACGGCGGGCGCCGCCGGGGCCGTGTCGCCGCGCGCCACTTCCCGGACGGGGCCCTGCCGCAGCCGGAGCCCGTCGAGTCGGATCTCATCCGCGCCGGTGACAGCACCTGGCTGCGTGACCGGGCCCGTAAGCACGGCGCGGCGGCCGGGGCCGGGCAGGTCTACGACCCCTGGGTGCTGGCGAGCCCCGACCGGATCCCGTACTTCGCCGAACTGGCCAGCCTGCGCGACGGTGTCAAGCACCGGCTCACCGAGGAGTCGGCGCGGGCCGAGGAGGACGGCGCGCTGGAGGCCGGCCGGGTGCGGGCGGCGGCCACCGCCGCGGGTGAGCGGCTGGAGCGGGCGAACCGGCGGCGCACCGTCCTGGAGCGGCAGCAGATGGTCACCACCGCGCAGCTGGACCGGCTGGCGCGGCGGGCCGACCGGTGGCAGACCTTCCGCGACACCGTGCGGGGCAGCTTCGAACGGCGCTGGCTGCGCAACCGTATGCCCCCCGACTGGTCCGACGGCACCGACGCCACCAGTGACGGGAACGGACCCCAGGGCCCCGCCGCCGACCGCCGAGCCGCCGCCCAGTACCGCGACGACGAGCCGGAGGGCGGCCGGAGCCACGCCCGCTGGCAGGCCATATCGGAGCGCGACCCGGCGGCGGAGGAGGCCGACGGGTTCGACCGCGACCGGGCCCTGTCCAACAGGGCGGCCTGGGAGGGCGCGGCGGCCCGCCCCGGTATGCCCCGCTGGATCAAGATCGGGGTGCTGGGGCTGCTGATCGCGGTCGAGTTCCCCGTCTACTACACCGTGTTCGAGAATCTGCACGGCGTCGGGGCCTTCGCCAACCTGCTCTCCGTCAGCCTCACCGTGGCCGTCGCCGTGGCGATGATCCTCGCCCCGCACATCGGCGGCCGGATCCTGCGGCGCCGGTCCGTCACCGGCGCGGTCCGGCTGTCGGCCGTGCCCGCCCTCGCGCTGATCGGCGTATGGGCGTACGGGGCCTGGGCGCTGGGCGATCTGCGGGCCAAGGTGGCGTTCCAGGAAGAGCCCCCGCTGGAACTGCCGGCCGATGTGCCCCAGGACGTCAGGGACAGCATCGGCAACCAGCCGAGCCTCATCGAGTCCCTGAATCTGGACCCGCACAGCGTCTCCTTGATGTTCGTCGCGCTGCTGCTGCTCTCCGGAGGCATCGCCTTCCTGCTCGGGCTCGGCGAGGAACACCCGTATCTCGCGGCGTACCGCACCACCGCCGAGCAGCTGCGGGAGCTGGAGGAGCAGACCGAGGCGGACACCGCCGGTCGGGAGCGCGCCAGGGAGGCCATGGAAACCCTGGAAGCCCGCGCTGGAGCCCGCCGGACGGCCCATGAGGCGCGGCTGTACGCCGTCGACGCCCTGTACGAGGCCGCGGCCCACGCCTATCTGGACGGCCTCGCGGGGAAGTGCGCGGACTCGGCGGTCACCGAGGCCGCCAAGCGGCTGTCGCAGCAGTGGCCGCTGCTGCCGCGCTGAGGGGGTTGATGACCGATGGAACCGGCGGGCGAGGAGCAGTACATCCTCATCACGCAGTGCCTGCAGAACGACTTCTTCCTCAATCTGGACTGTCAGCTGTCGCTGCCGGAGGGCGCGGTGTCCAAGCTGCTGCTGGACAGCGAGGGCGGTGAGGCCCTTCGTACGGAGGGCCACCGCCGGGTGCTGCCCGAGGCGGAGCTGCGCCACTCGCCCCTCGCCCGCTTCCTCGACGCCACGGTGGGCTCGCGTATGCGGGGCCACGGCGACGGGGTGCTCCACCTGATCAACGTCCGGGACTGGCATGTCCCGGGGGAGGCGTACGACCTCGAACGCAGGCAGTACGGCGCGCACTGCGAAGCGGACACCTGGGGAGCGGCGTACGTCGACGGCCTCACCGACCTGCTGGCCCCGGAACCGCCGCCCGACTGCCGCCCCGAGGACGACTGGGGCGGCAGACTGCGCGTCCACCACGTGCGCTCCAACACCCTCTACGACTTCCAGGACACCCCTGCCACCCGCGAACCGTCCCCGCTGGCCGCGCTGCTGGACGAGCTCCTGGCCGACGGCAGGCACGAGACGACCCACGTCGTCGTCATCGGCGTGCTCACCGACATCAAGATCCAGCTCCTGCTGACCGGCATCCGCTCCCGCTACGACGTCCGGCAACTCGTCGTCTCCGACGCCCTCGCCGCCAGCCGCACCCTGGAACGCCACCTCACCGCCCTGGACTTCTGCCAGCGCGTGCTGCGCACCGAGGTGATGACCGGGCTCGCGGAACTGGCCCGCTTCCTCGGTTCCCGCCCGGACGACGACCGGCGGCTCACCCGGGGCGGGGGCGGGGACGCGGAGTTCGCCGGCTACTCCTCGTACATCCAGGACAAGCAGGGCATCCTCTCGTACGAGGACGCCCGGCTGCGCGACTACCGCATCCAGACCTCCGAACGCCTCAGACAGGCCCAGCGCACCGTCGGCTTCGCAGCTAAGTTCCTGCTGGGCCTCGGCACCTGTCTGCTGCTGACCGCCCTGCTGCTGTCCCTCCTGGGCGTCTTCTTCCCCGGCCGGGTCGGCTGGCAGAGCCCCGCCGTCCTCGGCGCCCTGGGCGCCGGCCAGATCGTCACGCTCTTCTTCACCCGGCCGGTCAGATCCGTCCAGGACGCCCTGGCGGAGGAGACGATCTACCGCATGGTCCTGGAGAGCCGCAGCCTGAAGGTCGCCCTCGCCCGCTACCACGTCACCACCGCGAACGCGCTGCGCAGACACGAGGACTTCGGCTCGCAGTCCGATGCGCTGGAGCGGCAGCTGCAGGTCCTGGAGAAGATCGACGCGGCGGACTTCGAACGCCTCAAGGGCCTCGGCGTGACCCCGCGCGGCGACCAGCCGGGCGGCCCCGCCGGCCCGGGAATCCGGGGCCGGGTCGCCCGTCGCGGCGGCGCGCGCTCAGCGCGGTGACGCTCGCCGCCCCGTTCACTTGCCGGCTTCGGGGCCGTACCACTGGAGTGCTTGGCCCGTCACCGTTGCGATGCATTCGAAGTCCCGGTCGCGGTGCAGCAGAGTCAGCCCTTGCAGTTCCGCCGTAGCGGCGACGACCAGGTCCACGGCTCCGGCGCTACGGTGCTGTCCACGCTTGGTCAGCGCTTCCTGGACCTGCCACGCGCGATCGTAGGCGCGGTCGTCGACGGGCACCCAGCCGAACAGCAGCCGCAGATCATCGATGGCCCGCGTGCGATCTGCCGTGGAGCGCGCGCTGTAGAGGAATTCGAGCTCGGTGATGGGACAGGTGGCAATGAGTCCGGCCGCGGCGGCCCGGTCCCAGCCGTACTGCTCCGCGTCGCCGCGCAAGAAGCGAGCCAGCGCGCTGGTGTCGATCAGGAATTGTGCCGCGTTCACCGCCGATAGTTCCTCTTGTCCTCGAAGATCTCCAGATCGAGGGCTCCGTCCTCGGCCGCGGCGCGCAAGCGGGTGAGAGCCAGCGCGCGTCGCCGGTTCTCCAGCACCTCACGCAGGGCGGTGTTCACCGTCTCCTTCTTGGATCTGGTGCCGAGGGCCTTTGCGACGTCGGCGACCAGGTCATCATCGAGGTCAATCACAGTCCGAGTCATGTCCACCCTCCAAGATATCAAGTTACGCATCAAGTATATCTCCGTATGTGGGGCATGTGGCCATGCGGGCCGCCAGGCGCCGGGTGGGGATATCCCGTGCGCCGGTGGCACGGTGCCCTGGGGCCTGGTGGTGCCGCTACGGGGTGAAGCGAATGGTGACGTTCGCCCAGCCGTCCGGGCTCACGTAGTGCCATGTGCTGGTTTCGTCTGCGGACAGCATCGCTTCGGAGTAGAGGGCTCCGACGAGAAGCCTCCAGGGCGTGCTTCTCTTGGCGGTTCCCCCACGGGAAAGATCTCGTCGCGACTTGTCGGCGGCCTTGAGTACGGCCGTGCGGATATCGAAATACCGTGCATGGTCGACTGCTCCCGTGGTGACCCCGGATGCGCTGATGAACGTCCATTCGGCGTGCCAGGGCCTGTCTGTCATGGTTGATCACCGATCTGGCGAAGTGCTCCTGGCGACTTTGCGGTGAGTATGAGACACCGACACGCCGTGACGTCGGCGTGTCGCCGTCCCATACTCACCGCAAACCGTGGTGCTGGTGGCCGGTGGCGGTCTATGCGGGGGCGATGCCTCGTTGGCGCTGGGCGTGCAGCCGGGCGAGGGCCCGCAGTTGCCGCCGCTCGTACGCGGTAGCGGGGCGCACCGAGACGCTGTGCGACCGCCACGCGAGGCCGGTGGGGCGAGTGAGGCACACCATCGGCCCGTCGAAGTCGGCGATGGTCCCGGGCATCTCGTAACGCCGGTCGTAGACCACCATGCCGATCGCGAGACTGGGCAGGACCTTGGTCCAGTCCTCGCCCTTCACTGCTCGCCCCTGAGTCACTTGGACCCCCGCCCCAGATGCTGAGTGATCTGCTCGCTCAGCGCGGCGGATTGCCGCCGCAGTTCCTCAAGGGTCGGGCGGTCGTCGCTGCCATGTTGCCCCTGCTGCTGCCCGCTCTGTCCGTCGTCCTGTGCCTGCGGCGACGGGGGCGTGGTCGGGGTACCCATCTACGCCGCCACCTTCACGCCGTGGATCAGGCGCGGCCTGACATCGATCCCGTGCACGGCCAGCCACAGCGCCCGCCGACGCTGCCGCCGCAGTCGACGCTCCGCGCGCTCCAGTTGCTCGTGGGCGACGACGTAGGGCCGGATCATGGCGGCCCCGTGGCCATCCGGCGACCCGGAAACCGGGCGGAACTCGACGGCGGAGGCATTCACGCACTCCGCCGCCACGGGCCGGGCGAGTGTGTCGGGTACCCGCGCTGCGCGCATCGTCGGCGCCTGCCGGTGCTGCACGGCGGGACGGCCGTCGGCCGCGCGGTGACGGCCTGACGGCGGTAACACCAGCCGTAGCAGTGCTTCGAAGATCCACGCGATAACGTAGACCATGCTCATCAACCTCCCAGGGGTTGTGGGCCGCTGCCCCCGGGCCGGTCGCACGGTCGCGGGGGTCTTCTGACCCTCGCATCGTGCCCATACGCAGTGGCCGGAACTATCAGACGTCGCTGATAGCCCCGGCCACTGGTTGATTCTGTGTCACGCCGTGCCCAACCATGAGCCGTAGTTGCTGAAGGTGTCCGGCATCCTGCGCTTCGCTGCCTCCAGCCCTGCGTATGTCTCCCGCACTGTGGGGTGGTACCGCGTCTGCTGTGGTGCGAGCTTGCGTGCCTTCAACAAGCTCTTGAACGCTGCGTCCGTGCGACCCGTCCACATCTGCGCTCGAGCGACCTCGGCGTGGTGGTGCGCGAGCCGGGACGGGGGCCACCCGTCCGGGATAGCGACCTCTTGCTCATAGTGGACAGCCTCGGCGTACAGGTCGAGCTCGGCCAGCACGCTGACTCGGTGTACACCTACGTTGGCCGGTCCAAAAGACAGCCAGTGGACCTTCTCGGCGGGGCCCGTCCCCTCCGCAATTCGCTCTGCCGCACTGAGGTGTCCCTCTGCGGCGACCTTGTCCTTGCTACGCCCCGCCAGCACGGCGGCCCCGAGGTGGAGTTGTCCCATGACGACGTCGGCCGCGCGCCCCGGCTCGGCCTGCTCCAAGGTGGCCATCGCCAACCCGACAAGCCGCTTGCCCGTCCGGTAGTCGCCTGCCCGGAGATCGGCGAGCGCCCGCATGTACTGACGCATCCCGCCCAGCACCGGGTCGGAGGCTCGCTGCGCTGCCCAGTCCATTCGGTCCAGCGCCACCGTGGACAGGTCGGGAAACCCTAGCTTCGTCGTCACGTCGTACGCGGTCCGGTATGTGCTCGCCAACAAGCGCCAGTTGGAGTCGACTGGGTTGGTGTGCGCCGTCGTCGTCGCCTCATGGATCAGGCCGGGAAGGTCGGCGGCGACCTGCTTGATGTTCGTCGCGCGGACCATGGCGCACAGCTTCTCCGCGTGCGCCTCCAATTCCTCTACCGGGCGCGGGGTCACGTCCGGGTCGGGGCCGAGGTCGTAGAGGTTCAGGGCCTCACGGATGGGGTTGATCAGGCCGTCCAGCTGGTCCTGTCGCAGCTCTTCAAGGTAAGGCTGACCGGTCAGTTCGGTAACCGGAACGGAAAGGGCACGAGCGAGCGCGCCGATCACGGATGGACTCGCGGGCAAGACACCCTGTTCCACTTTGGTCAGAGTGCTGTAGGAGACGTGCGAGAGGTCGGCCAACTCGCGTTGTGTCAATCGGCGGACTTTGCGCGCGTGCGCAATGCGTGCACCCGTGTGCTCGTCAATGTTCGGGGGCATACTGGTCTCCGTTCTGCATCGACACCAGAACGGTACCCCTGGTCAGACTCAGGGGAACGGTGATCGGCTCCCGTCACCCGGCGGGGGCCGTCGCCGACCTGTCGATATTCGTCTACGGCGGGATCGCCATCCGCACGCTGCCGCAGACCCCGAACTGGAGTTGGGTTGGGATGACCGTGCCCAAGGCCGATCAGGACGCGATCGACCGGCGGTCGCTGCATGAGCGAATCGCCGCGGATCTGCGGGACGAGATCATGTCGGGCGAGCTCCGGCCGGGCGCCGGGCTTCCCTCGACTGCGCAGCTCAAGGAGCGGTTCAGTGCGTCGAACGCGACCGTGCAGAAGGCGCTGCAACTGCTCAAGGACGAGGGCCTCACGGTCGGCCGCGCCGGGGCGGCCGTTACCGTACGGGAACACCGGCAGCGCACCATGCGGCCCGCCGCGTACATGGCGCCGGCCGCGCCGGGGGAGCCGTATCGGTGGATCAGCGAGGCGGCCGCCGGGCACCAGGCGCGCGGGAGTAGCCGCCTTCTGGAAGTCGCCGAGGTGAGGCCGCCCGCCGATGTGGCGGAGGCGCTGAGGCTTCCGGAGGGCGGGACGGCGCTGCTGCGGGCTCAGGTGTTGTCGCTGGATGACGAGCCGGTGGAGCTGGTGAAGTCCTACTATCCGCTGGAGCTCGCTCGCGGGACGGCGATGATGGATCGCCGCAAGATCAAGGGCGGTACCCCGGCGTTGCTGGCGGAGCTGGGATACCCGCCACGGCTCAGCGTGGACAAGGTGTCCGCCCGGGTACCCACGCAGGAGCAGTACACCGTGCTCGGCTTGCCAGGAAATCTGCCCGTCCTGCGGACGTTGCGGGTCGTGTACAGCGATGGTGAACGGCCCATCGAGGCTACGGTGATGGCCAAGGCAGGTCATCTTTATGAGCTGCAGTACGAGTTCTCGCACTCTTGAGCGGCGCCTTGTGTGGCCGGTCGGCTGTTCAGTCCAGCGAAGCCAACGCACTCACCACAAGAGAACGCGCCGCGGCTCCCCGCACAGCCCCCTGCGAAAGCCGGTCAAAGGCTTGAGCGTACAACTCGACTTGGCTGGGCTGTATGAGCGTCAGGGCGGCATCCAGCGTGTCCGCGTGAACCCTGGTGTCGTCGAAGATCGTGAAGGTGGGCATGGGCCACACGGTTCGTTCTGCCGAGAAGGGGATGATGCCCACGGCGACGTTCTGGAGGTCCATCACCCCCAGAAGGTGGCCAAGTTGGGCCGACATGGTGTCGGCGCCGCATATCCGGTACCGCAATACCGACTCCTCCAGTACGAAGGAGAACCGGCGGGCGCCATTTCTGAGTACCGCGTTCCGCCTTATGCGTGCCGCCACGGCATCACTCACGTCGTCCGGGGTTCCTCGGAAGTCCGCGATGGACGACAGCAGGGCAGCGGCGTATCCGGGCGTTTGGAGGAACCCGGGGATCACGTCGGAGACGTAGACGCGGAACAACCCCGTCTGCTGATACAGGCGCCCCGTGGACTCTTGCAGGCGGCGAAGGCCGCTCCGCTGGAGTCGTCTCCACTCAACATGAGCATCAGCGGATTGCCTGTTGGCCGCGATCAGGTCAGAGATCTGGTCGTCTGCGCCGCAGGCTCGGCACCATGCTCTGATGTCCGCATCAGAGGGTGGCGTCTTGGCGTTCTCTATGCGGGATGACTTCGACTCCGACCAGCCGCACCTGACGGCCAGCTCCCGCCCGGTGATCCCCGCGTCCCTTCGGATCTCGCGCAGGCGACCGGCGAGATCTTCGCGAGCCTTCTGAACGCTCGAAGAGGGGTGTGGGGGCATGGAGCCGGCTTTCGTCAGATCTCATACAGGTGGTGCGGAATTGCTCGTTTCCAAACCGCCTCGAAGGCGTTGAGGCATAGCTTCACGGTCTTCGGGTCTGCTGTGATCTCGTCCTCCACCACCTCACCGTCGCCCGAGAAGTGGTGCACTCTGAGCAACTCGCCATCGAACAACCAGAAGTCGTTCCCAGGCAGAGGAATGTTCGTGGTCAGACGCCGGGGCAGCCACCGTACCTCCTCACCCGCCGTGACGTTGGCGTGGGTGACGTAGTGCTCCCACCGGATGTACTCCGATACCGGCTCGGAGACGACTCGGGCCCGGCGGATCGCCACACCCCGGGCTACGGTGTCCGCGATCAATTGATCGTAGGGATGCCACCAGGACTCGCGATCGTCCCAGTTGATGCGCTCACCGCGCCGCCATGCCTCGAACCGTTCCGTAGGAGCGTAGGAGTCTCGCAGCTCCAGATGGACGGCCGACCGCTCAGTCCGGCCAAGCAGCTCAGCGAAGCTGGGCACGCTCGACGGCATCGCACGCCTCCCTGACCATCGGGATCATCCGTGCCGGGATCCTGACGATCGCTTCACTGTCGGGCACCGGGCCGTTCGCGGGGCTGCTTTCCTCGCATTGGGCCTGAGTCTCGGCGCCTGGCTTCCACCCCTGCAACAAGATCTCCTGAGCTTTCACGTCCACCCACACCGTGGGGCAGTGATCCCGGTCGGTGTCGGGATCGATGCCGACGAACTCCACAGCCATGGTTTCCTCCCTGCTCCGGGTAGTTGCTTGTGTTTGCACAAGCCTTGTTGAACAGGGAAGACGACGTCAATACCAGGATCCGGTCAGGTGAATTGATGTGCAAGCTCATGCAAGTTTGTGGAGCTCGGAAGGAGCCAGCTTCTAGCGTCGTCAGCACCACACGGAGTGTGAGATTCCCGCCTCGGCGACGGAAACCCTGGACAGGTGAGCGCCGGGGCGGGCGCCCCATCGCAGAGCTTTCTGCGGGCTACGGGCTGTGCTCTCGACGGTAGGACGGCACGGCCCCTGAGGAAGGAGGAGGTTGATAGATGAGCGCCGCAGCCGTCGAGACGTATGAGACGCGCACGCCTGACGCCGAAGGCTGGCGCGGAGTCCCGTTCCGGCGCCCCCATGACCTGACGGTGGTCGCCCAGGACGACGGCGGGAAGCACGACGGCGGGCCCCTGCCCCCGGAGGCGCCCCGCGATCCCGCACCGCAGGGCGGCGAGCAGGGCGGCAAGCAAGCCCCTGGCACGCCCGTGGCTGAGTGAACCGACCCCGTCCGTGTGTCGTCCCCGTGGCGCATGGGCGGGGCTTCTTGCTGCTTACCGCAGCCGCCCTTGTGATCGGTAGGCAGATCCGGGGACCGTCGCCGTGGCCGTCGGGCCGGCATGGCCTGCGGCCGGCGCGGCGTTATTTTTCTCGGCCGTTCTTTCTCGGGCCGATGCACAGCACGACCAGGAAGACGACGGTTCCGATCAGGCCGAGGTCCTGCCATACGGCCGAATAGTAAAGCGCGCCCGGCGTGTTGGCCTGCTGCGTCACACCAAGACAGATGACGAGCCCGATCGCGGACTTCCAGCGTTTCATGCGGCGGAGCCTGGCACGCCCCTGCGGGGACCCCTCCCGGCCAGGCCTGGCCTCTCCCCCGGGCCCGGCCCGGCCTGGCGGGGCCGGGCCGGGCGGCATGGTGAGAGCGGTCAGGAGCCGATTGCCTGGGGGTAGCGGAAGAAGCCGGTCGGGTCGTACTTCCGCTTGACGCGGACGAGCCGGGGGTAGTTGACGCCGTAGTAGGCCTCCCGCCAGTCCCTCAGCTTGGGGTCGGGGAAGTTCTGGTAGGAGTGCTCAGGGGGCGCCCCGGGGAAGAGGGCGTCGTAGAAGTCGTGGAGCCAGTGCAGGTTCGCGGCGGCGACCTCGGGGGAGTCGTAGTCCGCCCAGGAGGTCTCGGCGGCCAGGATGAACAGGTCGTCGCGGTGCACGAAGGCGGTCGCCCGCCTCGGGACCCGGTTGATCTCCCCGCCGAGGGCGAACATCGCGAACCCGGCCCCCTCCGGGTTGCCGCTGCCCGGCCAGTCGAGCAGCTGCTGGGCCGCGGCGCTGACCTGCCGCTCGGTGAGGGTTGTCCGGGAGTTCAGGACCGCTGACTTGGAGGCGAATTTCTCCACCGGGGTGGTGGCGCTCAGCAGGGTGCTCGCCTCGGCCGGGGTGACCTCGCGGAGGGCGGCGCAGTTGCGGGCGCGTTCGTCGGCCGTGCCGATGGCGAGCAGCGGGGCGAGGACGGCCCGCAGTTCGTCGAGGGGTCCGTAGTACTGGCCGATCGCGTTGACGCCCGCGTTGGTGCGGATCTGGTTCCGGGTGCGCCCGTGGGTGCCGATGCCGAGGCGGAGGTGGAACCGCTTGTTGTCCGAGGTCTCCTGGGCGATCCGTTGCGCGGTCGCCATCACCGGCAGGACGGAGTCCAGGCTCCAGCCGAGCCGGTAGAACCCCACATCGCCCTGGAACCGCTCGTACTGGAACGTGAACGAGGTGTGCACGCCGAAGTTGTTGCCCGCGCCGCCCCGGCAGGCCCAGAACAGATCGGGCTCCGAGGCCGCGCTGGCCTCGACCACCCGGCCGCTGGCGAGTACGACGGTCGTGGCGACCAGCCGGTCGCAGGTCAGGCCGAACATCTTGTCGCTGAAGCCGATACCGCCGCCCAGCACAAGACCGGCGACCCCGACGGTGGGACAGCGGCCGGTCGGTACGAAGATGCCCTGTTCCTCGAGGAGCGGGTGCAGGTCGCCGTTGGTGACCCCGGCCCCGACGGTGACGGTGCCCGCGCCGTGGACGACCTTGATCGGCCCGTAGGCCCGGGAGCGGGCGGCGCCACGCAGCGGGGTGGTGACGATGTTCTTCATCCGGCTCATGTTGAGCAGCAGGCCCGTGGTGGCGGAGTAGCCGGCGTAGTTGTGGCCGAGACCGGAGCGCGGCACCGCGGGCAGTCCCACCGCGCGGGCCCAGCGGATCGACTCGCGTACGTCCCTCGTGGTGGCGCAGGCGACGATGCCGGCGGGGTGGATTCCGGCGTACCGGTGGTTGAACGGGATCGCCAGCGGCGGGTAGCCGGAGTTCGCGGGCCGGTAGAGGGTGGCACCGGGGGAGAGCGACGCGGCCAGCCGCTTCCAGTCCCGCTGGCTGACCCGCTCCGCCGTCTCGGTCACCGTCTCGGTCACCGCGGCGGCGGCGACCGCGTCGGGCGCCGCCGTCATGGCCACCGCCCCGGCACCGAGGGCCCCCAGGGTGCCCGTCCGCAATACATCCCGCCTGTTGATCACTGTGGCCTGCCTTCGCGAAACGGTCGGAGGCTCGGTCGCCTCGAAGTCGACTGGTCAACCGATCGTTCACCGACCCGGCCGTTCGGCGTGGAGCGCCCACGACCCGGCCACCCGAGGGCCACTCGAAAGCGTGCCTGGCGCACCGCCTGATAGCCGAGCCGCAGTGACCTGCCCGGCGCTCGCCCGTGCGCCGTGCCTCAGAGCCTGAACTCGCGGATCACGGTGTTCCTGAACACCGCGCGGCCATCGATCGTGAACAGGGCGATCCCCGTGTCGGCAGGGTCCGGGAAGGCCGCGGAGGAGTGCACGTACCGGCCGTCGTCGACGAACATCTCCACGGAGGTGCGGTCGATCAGGATCCGCAGCCGGACCGTCCGCGCGGACGGGTCGAAGGGGCTCCTGCTCTCCTGCCACCGGCCGGAGGAATCCGGGCTCACCGTGTAGCCACGGTTGACGAAGGCGTAGTCGCCGTAGATCCCGGCGTCGATGTGCCGCACGCCGTCGGGAGAGCGGCGCAACTGCAGCCCCGCGCCCGTGAGCTGGTCCCAGGCGAGCTCGGTCGTCAGCTCGTAGGCGGTGCCGGTGTAGTCCAGCGCCCGGTGTCCGTCGACCTCCAGGTCGCCGAGGCGCACCGTGCGGGAGACATGGGCGTCGAGGGCGCCGATGGGCCGGGAGGCGAGGTAGTACGTGCCGCTCGCGGCGCGCCCCAGCGTGATCTCGCGGACGATCGAGTCGGTGCCGTTGAAGCCGTCGCAGTCGATGGTGGGGGTGGTGTTCGCGTAGCCCCAGTTGTTGAGCCAGCCGATGGCGTAGCGCGCGGCAGGGTCGAGGGTGCCGCGCGCGTCCCGTTTCTCGAAGGTGACGGCCGCGTACCAGTCCCAGCCGTGGTCGAGCCACTGCGGGTCGGAGGCGTCCGCCGTGAAGGTGGTGCCGTCGAAGTCGCCGGTCCAGTATGCGTAGGTGTTGGGAAGGCCGGACGCCTTGCCGTCGGCGCTCACGCCCAGCACCCACCTGGCGGTGCCGTCCTCGGCCGTGATCCGGAACAGGTCGGGGCACTCCAGGACGCCGATGCCGTCCTTGATGAATCCGCTGACGTACGTCCACGACTTCAGGCCGGTCGAGTGGTAGAAGCCGACCTTGTTGTTCTCGGCGAGCGCCATCACCCACCGGCCGCGCTCCTCGTCGCGGATCACCTTGGGGTCGCGGAAGTCGCGGACGCCGGGGTTGGGCAGGACCGGGTCGGTGCCGTGGTGGGTGAAGGTCCGGCCGCCGTCGGTGGAGTAGAACAGGTATTGCGCCTGGGTGCTGGCGTTGTCGTCGGGCGACATGGTGGCCAGGACGATCACTGCGCCCGCGCCGAAGCCCGCCGTGTTGTCCGTGTCGACCACCGCCGAGCCGGACCACACGTCGCCGGCCGGGGTGGTGTCCTTCGGCACGGCGATGCCACGGTCGGTGAAGGAGACCAGGTCGGTGCTGGTGGCCAGGCGCCAGGCGGTGCCCGCGGTCGTGCCGCCGGTCAGGTAGTCGGGGTTGTACAGGTAGTAGTAGTGGTATTCGCCGTCGATCCAGATCGGGCGCTGCGGGTCGTTCTTCCACTGGTCGGGGACGGTGAAGTGGTACTCGGCGCGGTAACTCCCGCATGCGGCACCCTTCTTGGGCCTCGCCGCCGGACTCGCCGCGACGGGCAGTAACGCACCGGCCGCGCCCGCGGCCGAGGCGACGAAGAGCGACCTCCTGGACAGGCCAGGACCGCCTGGCATGCCTGGTGTACGGACCATGGTGCGGCTCCTTTCCCGACGTCGTCGTCGGGGCTGCGGCTCAGTGCTCCGGAACTGTAGACCTAACTCGTTAAAGGTCAACCCTGTCGGGCGCCTTGACAGCCCGTAACAGGGTTCTCATCATCGGGGAATCACTTCTTCCTAACACGAGTTAGGCTCGTCGATGACCGACTCGCTCATCTCCCGTCGCGGCCTGATGCGGTACGGGACGTACGGCGCCGGGGCCGCGGCCCTCGGCGGTGTCGCCGCAAGCTGGGACCGCCTCACCGGCGCCGACATCCCCGGGCGGAACGACGGCTCCCTCGTCGTCGCCACCCTCGGCCCCGCCTATGGCCCTGCGGCCGTACGCACGCTCACCGAGGGCTTCCGGAAGCAGCACCCCGACATCAAGCTCCGCATCAACGCGGTGCAGGCCGTCGACTGGTCCGACTTCTTCGCGAAGATCCTCACCCAGATCGCGGCGGGCACCGCCCCCGACCTCGTCTACGTCGCCACCGAGGGCGTCCAGCTGTTCGCGCGGCGCCTCGGGGTCCCGCTGGACCGCTGGGTGCGGCGGGACGCCGAGGAGCTGCGCGAGTACTTCGCCGACGTCCATCCCTCGCTGGTGGAGTCGATGATGTACGAGGGGAGCCTCTACCAGCTGCCGGTCGAGTTCAACGCGGCCGACATGTATCTCAACAGGCAAGTGCTGGAGCGGGCCGGCGCGGGCTTCCCGGCCGCCGACTGGACCCGCGACGACTTCACCGCGCTGCTGCGGGACATGAAGAAGGCAAGCGGCTCCCGGTTCACGCCGTACTTCTGGACCAACCGGCTGTGGGGCGGCGTGGTGCCCTGGCTGTTCGCGAACGGCACCAACCTGCTCGCCGAGTCCAAGGCGCCGGGCGGCGCCTGGCTGTGGGACTCCTTCTACCCGGCCGCCGAACGGCAAGGGCGCGGGGGCGGTTTCCGGTGGACGACCCCGCAGGCAACCGAGGCCCGCGTGGAGGAGGCGTACGACTATCTCGCCTCCCTCATCGAGGAGCACCTGTGCACCCGCCCCGAGGGCGGTAACGGCCAGAACCTCGTCGGCGTCTTCTCCACCGGCCGGGTCGGCGTCACGCCCGCGGGCGGCTTCTGGGCGGGCGGTCTGAGTCTGGCGGGCATGAAGGCGACGGACTACGACGTGCAGTACTTCCCGCGCTGGCGCACCCAGCGCATGCAGTTCGGCGCCGCCGGCTATGCGCTGCTGCGCACTTCGAAGAAGCAGGACGAGGCCTGGGAGTTCATCAAGTACGCCGCCCGCAGGGACACCCTGATGCGGCTGTTCAAGACCAACCAGACCACCCCGGCCCGCCGCTCGATGCTTGACCCCGCCCGCTACCGGGAGACCGGCCCGAGCCACTGGCAGGTCTTCTACGACACCCTCGACAAGTTCCCCGACACCGGGCCGATCCCCGCGCCGCCGCAGGTCGCCGAGGTCGAGCAGGTGCTGCTCAAGCACACCGGCACCGCCCTGGCCTCCCGGGGCGCGGTGCGCCCCGCGCTGCGCCGGATGCAGGGCGACCTGGAGAAGGCCATGGAGCGTGACGTATGACGACGAACGCGCAGGCGAACGCGCAGGCGAACACTCAGGCCCCGGCCGCACGGCGACGGCCCGCGACACCGCCCGCCGGCGCCCCGCGCCCCGCCGCCCACACCTCCACCCGCTCCGCCCGGCTGCTCGCCGCGCTGTTCCTGGCGCCCACGGTCGTCGGCATCGTGGTCTTCACGGTCGTACCGATCATCGGCTCGGTCGTCCTCAGCCTCTTCCACTGGAACGTGATCGACGACCCGAGCTTCGCCGGGGCCGCGAACTACCGCGAGGTGTTCAGCGATTCGACCGTGCTGGTCTCCTTCCGCAACACCCTCGTGTTCATGGTGCTCGCGGTCGCGCTGCAGTTGCTCATCGCCCTGGCGCTGGCGCTGGCGGTGAACGGGCGGATGCCCATGTGGCTGCGCTCGGTGTTCCGGTCGGCGTTCTTCTTCCCGCTGGTGCTGTCCGCCGCGTCGATCTCGGTGGTGATGAAGTACCTCTTCAACCAGGACTTCGGGGTCGTGAACTGGCTGCTCGGGCTGGTCGGGATCGCCCCGGTGCCATGGCTGACGTCGGAGCACGGGGCGATGGCGGCGGTCATCCTGGTCTATGTCTGGCAGCAGTTCGGCTTCTCGTTCCTGCTGTTCGTCGGCGGCCTCAACAACATCCCCAAGGAGATCCACGAGGCCGCCTCTCTCGACGGCGCGACCGGGCTGCGCAAGCACCTCGCCGTCACGCTGCCGTTGCTGTCGCCCACGCTGCTGGTCGCGTCGGTGGTCGGCATCATCAACGCGCTCCAGGTCTTCGAGCAGCCGTACGTGCTCACCAACGGCGGGCCCGGTGACTCGACCCGAACGGTCGTGATGGTCATCTACGAGACCGCGTTCGAGCAGCTGCGCTTCGGCCCGGCGTCCGCGGTTGGCGTGCTGCTGTTCGTACTGATCATGGCGGTCACCGCCCTCCAGTTCCGGCTCAGCCGGCGCTTCGTCCACTACCAGTGAGCCGGGTGAGTCCCATGAGCCAAGCGAACCTGAGCCAAGCGACCGTGAGCCGATCGACCCCGAGCCGACCGACCCCGGGCCAAGCCCCCATGAACCCGAGCCGTGCGCGGTACGCGCTCGCGCCCTGGGCCCGGATCGCCGGGCTGGCCGTATGCGCGCTGCTCACGCTGGGCCCGGTCATCTGGACCGTCTCCACCTCGCTGCGCACCCCGGCCGAGTCCTTCGACCTGCCACCGAAGATCATCCCCACCCACCCGACGACGGAGTCGTACCGCGGGGTCTTCGACCAGATCGATGTGTGGCTGGTCGCCCTCAACTCGACGCTGGTGACCGCGCTGATCGCGGTGGGGCAGATGATCACGGCGGGCCTGGCGGGGTACGCGTTCGCGCGCCTGGAATTCCGTTTCAAGAAGCCGCTGTTCGGACTGGTGCTGGCGACCATGATGGTGCCGCTCCAGGTCACCATCGTGCCGGTGTTCCTGGTGCTCAAGTCGATGGGCCTGACCGACACCCTCCTCGGCCTGATCATTCCGGCCTTTCCGACCGCCTTCGGGACCTTCCTGATGCGGCAGTACTTCCTGGGGATGCCGAAGGACCTGGGCGAGGCCGCGATGCTGGACGGCTGCGGCCCGTGGCGGATCTTCCGGTCGGTGTACGCCCCGCTGGCCGCCCCCGGCCTCGCCATCGTCGGCGTGCTGGCCTTCAACTACCACTGGAACGAATTCTTCCGGCCGCTGATCCTCGAGACCTCAGGCCAGAACTACACCCTGCCGCTGGGCCTGGTCTCGCTCCAGGGCAACCTCGGCACCGGCTCCGTCTCGGTGGTGCTCGCCGGTGTCGTCCTCTCCATGATCCCCGCCGTCGCCGTGTTCATCGTCGGCCAGCGCCCTCTTCGCGAGGGCATCACCTCCGCAGGAGTCAACCGTTGAGCCCCACCGCTCAGTCCCCGGACCCGGACGCTCCGCGCTTCAGGGTCCGTCCGCCCGCCAACTGGATCAATGACCCCAACGGTCCCTTTCGCTGGCGAGGCCGCCACCACCTCTTCTACCAGCACAACCCCGACGCCCCGATCCACGCCAACGTCCACTGGGGCCATGTCTCCAGCCCCGATCTGGTCCGCTGGGAGCACCATCCGATCGCCCTCGCCCCCACTCCCGGCGGCCCGGACGAGGCGGGCTGCTGGTCCGGGTGCGTGGTCGACGACGACGGCGTGCCCACGGCCGTGTACACCGGCGTCGACCGCCACCACACCGGGCTCGGCACCATCTGCCTGGCGCGGGCGGCCGACCCGGACGACGACGCGCTGGCCGAGTGGAAGCCGTCGCCCACCCCTGTGGTGACCGGGCCGCCCGCCGGCCTGGACGTGGTGATGTTCCGCGACCCGTTCGTCTTCCGGTGCGGCGGGCGGCGGTGGGCGCTGGTCGGCGCGGGCCACGCCGACGGGACCCCGTCGGTGCTGCTCTACGACTGCGACGACCTGGCCGACTGGCGGTTCGCCGGTGTGCTCGTGGATGGCACAGGGCCGGTTGCCGCGGAAGCGTTCGGCGACCAGGCGGTCGGCTGGGAATGCCCGCAGATATCCGCGACGGCGGGCGGGGAGTGGGTGCTGGCGGTGTCGCTGTGGGACGGAGAGCCGTACGCCACCGGTTACCTGACGGGACGTCTGTGCACGGACGGCCAAGGCGGTCTGCGCTTCGAGGCGCGCACCGGCGGGCGGCTCGACCACGGGCGGGACTTCTACGCGCCCGCTGTGCTCCAGGAGGCGGACCGGACCCTGATGTGGGGCTGGTCCTGGGAGGCCCGTGAGCGCGGCGAGGTCGAGCGCGCCGGGTGGGCCGGTGTGCTCACCGCGCCGAGGGTCGTTGACGTACACCCGGACGGCGCGCTGCGCGTCGTACCGGCCCCGGAGCTCGAACTGCTGCGCGCGGCCGAACCGTTCGTCACCGAACCGGGCCGGGTTCCGCTCCCGGAGGCGTACGACCTGACCGTCACGGCCCGCGGCCTGACGACCGTGAGTCTGCTGCGGTCCGCCTCGGGTGCGCGGCTGACGGTGCGGATGGACCCGGATGAGGGCACCGTGACGCTGGACCGCGGTGACTGGCCCCGGACGCCCGGCACCGGGGCCCGGGGGGCGGGGCCGATCATGGTGCGGGCGCCGGGGAGGGAGGTGCGCGTGCTCGTCGACGGTTCGCTGTTCGAGCTGTTCGTCGACGACCGGGCCACGGTCACCGAGCGCGTCTACCGGCGCCCGGACGATGTGCGCGAACTCGTCGTGGCGGGGTCCGCGGCCGCCGTCACGGGGTGGGAGCTGGTCCCACCGACGCACGGCTGATCACCGGGCCGGCGAGGCGCCGGGTGGTGGCCAGCGGTGTCCGCCCGGTCTCGATGGCCTCCAGCAGCAGCCGGGCGACGGCCTCGCCCATCGCCCGGTGCGGCAGCGCGACCGTGGTGAGGGGCGGGGCCAGGAACTCGGCCATGTGCTCCTGGTCGTCGTAGCCGACCACCGACAGGTCGCCGGGCACGGCGATCCCCAGCCGGGCGGCGGCGTGCAGAACGCCCGCCGCGACCCGGTCGTTGTAGCAGAAGACGCCGGTGGGGCGGCGATCGGCGGGCACCCCGTCGAGCACCCGCAGCGCGCCCTCGTACCCGCCGGAGATCTCGCCTCCGGTGCGTAGGACCCACTCCTTGGGGACGATGATCCCCTTGGCGCGCACGGCGTCACGGAAACCGCGCAGCCGCTCGACCGACGCCATGTCGTCCTGGCCGCCGACCATCGCGACCCTGCGGTGCCCCTCGTCCAGCAGGAGCCGGGCCGCCGTACGTCCCCCGGCGCGCTCGGCGGGGATGACGGCCGGCAGGGAGTCGTCCTCGGCCAGACAGTTGGCGAGCACGGAGCGCGTGCGGTGCAGGCCCTCGGGGACGCGGACCCGGCGCAGCGACATGGCCGCGTAGATGATCCCGTCCACCCGCCGGTCCAGGAGCTCGGCGACCGCCGCGTCCTCCTTGGCCGGATCGCCGCCGGAGTCGACGGTGAGGACGAGATGCCCGCTGTCCCAGGCGGTCTCCATGGCCCCGCGTAGCAGCCGCCCCGCGAACGGCGACGAGGCGATCTCGTCCGTGACCAGCCCGATCACCGCGGTGCGGCGGCGCCGCAGACCGCGCGCGACGGGGTCGGGGCGGTAGCCGAGCCGGGCGGCGGCCTGGCGGATGCGCTCCTGGGTGGCGGCCGAGAGGTTCCCCTCGGCCCGGTCGTTGAACACGAAGGAGACGGCGGTATGGGACACCCCGGCGAGCCGGGCGACATCCCGCGACGTCGGCCGCCCGAGCTTGTCGGCGGGTCCGCCGTGCCCGCCCTCGCCCGTGCCCATGGCTTTCGGCCGCCCTCCGTTCGCCCGTCGGTATCCCTGCTGATTCACCCGATCTTACGCACGAGGTGACCTGAAACGGCGTTGAAGCAGAGCGCTCAAAGTGCACAGAGTGCAGGGAGTCACTGACGCTGACGAGTCACTGATGCCCCCACCCTTCCCGGAGGCCCGGACCATGACCTGGAACCACCCCCAGCCGTCCCGCCGCACCCTTCTCCGCGGTGCAGCCGCCACCGCGCTCACGACGACGACGGCAGCCGGCGTCGGGGCAGCGCACGCCGCCGCCCCGGCCGCGTGGCCGACCGAGTTCCGGCTCCCCGACGGCTTCATGCCCGAGGGGATCACCATCGGCCGCAGGCCGTACGCCTACATGGGCTCACGCGCCAACGGCGCCGTCTACCGCACCGATCTGCGCACCGGAGAGGGCCGAGTCATCCACGAGGGCGCCACGGGCACAGTGGCCGTCGGGCTCAAGCTGGACGAGGACGGCCTGCTGTACGTCTCAGGAGGCGGCGGAGGGTCGGCGCGGATCGTCGACTCGCGCACCGGTGAACTGGTGACCGCGTACCAACTGACCGACGCCACCGGCCACTTCATCAACGACGTGATCCTGCTCGGCGACCGCGCCTGGTTCACCGACTCGCGCGACGCCGTGCTGTACGGCGTACCGCGTGGCCGCGCCGGAGAGGTCCGCCGCCTGCCCCTGACCGGCGACTGGGTACAGACGCCCAACGTCAACAACGCCAACGGCATTGTCGGCACCCCGGACGGCCGAGGACTGATCGTCGTCAGCAGCTCGCCCGGCAGGCTCTACCACGTGGACCTGGCCGACGGCCACGCCACCGAGATCGCGCTCTCCGGCGCGGCCGACGTCGCGAACGGCGACGGCCTCCTCCGTATCGGCCGCACACTGTACGTGGTGCAGAACCGGCTGAACCTCATCAGCGTCTACGACCTCGACGCCAAGGCCCCCGCCGCGACCTTGTGTCGTACGGTCACGGACGCCCGCTTCGACGTCCCCACCACCGTGGCCCGCTGGGCCGACCGCCTCTATCTCGTCAACGCCCGCTTCACCTCGCCCCAGACCCCGGAGACGACGTTCAACGGAGTGGCCGTACCCCTCCTCTGACGGCCTCGGGCCCCGGACGGTCAGGACTCCCAGTGGGCGAGTGCGTGCAGCGCGGCGGCGGTCCGGGCGAACCCCTGATCGCCGAGCAGACCCCGCAACTCGCCGTTGAACCGCTCGATTTCCGGCTGGGCGGCCCGGAGGGCGGCGGCCCCGCCGTCGGTCAGCTCCAGCACCACGGCGCGGTGCTCGCGCGGGTGTGCCCGCCTGGCGACGAGGCCGGCCTTGGCGAGCCGCGCGACGAGCGCGGTGACGCCGGACTCCCGCAGCCCCAGGGCGTGCGCGAGCTCCCGCTGGGTGATGCCCGGCTGATCGCGTACGGCGAACAGCGCACCGAGCTGCGCCGTGGTGACCCCGGCGGCGGCCAGACAGCGCCGGTCCGCGACCGTACGCAGCTGGTGGCGGGTGTGGTGGACGAGACTCTGGACTTGGCGGTCGCACGGAAGCTGCTGGCGGCCCAGCCCTTCAGCAACCTGCTCGGCGCCCGCGTGGTGGCGTTCGGCGAGGGTGCGGCGACCCTGGAACTGGACATCCGCGACGACCTGCGCCAGCAGCACGGCTTCCTGCACGGCGGCGTACTCGGCTACGCCGCGGACAACGCCCTGACCTTCGCCGCGGGCACAGTGGCCGGCGCCCGGCTGCTCACCGCCGGATTCACCATCGACTATCTGCGCCCCGCCGCCGGAGCGTTGCTGCGGGCCGAGGCTCGGGTCGTACGCGCCGGCCGCACCCGCGTCGTATGCCGCTGCGACCTGTCCACCGTCGACGAGGAGGGCACCGCGACCCTGTGCGCGGTGGCGCAGGGCACGATCTCGGTCATGGGGCCGGCCGAGGCGTCGCCGAACGGGACCTGACCCGCGACCTGGTCCGCCTGCGCGCTGACAACCGTGGCCGCGCCGCAGCCGGTACTCGCCGCCGGTGCTCCCTGGCCGCCCTTCAGGACTCGTAACGCGCTTCAGGACTCGTCATGCTCGATCCCTTCGGTGCTACGACCATGGCCAGCAGGGCCGCGACGACGCAGACCGCACTCAGTGCGATCCACACCACGTCATACGCGCCGAACACATCGCGGGCCGTGGCTCCGAGGAAGGCGGAGGCGCTTGCGCCCAGCTGATGGGCAGAGGTGACCCAGCCGAAAACGATGGGGCCGTCGTTGCCGTAGACGCGGTGGCTGAGGGCGATCACCGGAGGGACGGTCGCGACATCGGCGAGTCCGTAGACGATCACGAAGGCGATCAGGGAGGGACGGACCGTCGAGGAGAGGACCATGGGCAGTGCCACGAGGGTGAGCGCGCGGACGGCGAAGTACAGGCACAGGAGGCGGCGCGGATCGAAGCGGTCGGTGAGCCAGCCGGACGCGAGCGCCCCCAGGGATGAGAAGACACCGATCAGCGACAGCAGGGACGCGGCCATGGTGGCGTGCATGCCGTGGTCGTGGAGGGCGGGGACCCAGTTGCTCCACATGATGCCGTTGGTGGAAGCGCCGCAGATGACGTACATGCCTGCGAGCAGCCAGAACGTCCCGGTCCGCGCGGCGCTGAGGAGAACCGTCACCGTCCGGCGCGCCGCCCCGGTCGCCGGAGCGGGTTTGGGGACGAACTCCTTGGCCCCGTAGGGCGCCCCGCCGATGTCGGCGGGGTGGTCGCGCAGCAGCAGCCACACCAGCGCGGACACCGCCAGAGCCACCAGCGCCAGGGTCACCACAGGAGGCCGCCAGCCGTAGCGGTCGACCGCCCAGGCGAGCAGGGGCAGGAAGAGCAGCTGGCCCAGGTGGCTCGAGGCGCTGAGCGCGCCGGTGACCAGACCGCGCCGCCGCTCGAACCAGCGGCCGGTGATCTGTGCCGCGAAGGTCATCGTGAGGCAACCGCTGCCGAGGCCGATCAGCACACCCCAGTACAGGACGAGGTGCCAGGCCGAGGTCATCATGTTGGTGAGCAGGGCACCGGTGGCGATGAGCAGCATGGCGCCGGCGGCGACCCGGCGGATGCCGACGCGGTCCATCAGCGCGGCCGCGAAGGGTGCGGTGAGGCCGAAGAAGATCATGTTGACCGAGGCGGCGAGCGCGATGTGGCCGCGGTCCCAGGCGTACTGGTCGTGCAGCGGGGTGACCAGCAGGCCGGGCACGGTGGTGAAGGCGCCGGCCGTCACGATGGCCGCGCCCGCGACGACGGCGATGATCCAGGCGTGGTGCGGGCGGTGCGGGCGGCGCCATGACGTGGGCTGTGGAACGGCCGGTGGGGTCTGTGTCCGCTGAGCCATGTTCTCCAGACTGTGCGCACCTCAGCGGGGCGACGAGTGGCCAGATGGCCCGGTTGCGCAAGAATATGGCCATGGCTGTCTTCACCCATCCCACCCGCCATCACGTCGCCGTCTTCGCCCGCCAGAGGATGCTCCCGATCGAGCTGGGCATCGTGCACCAGCTGTTCGGGCAGGCCAGACAGGGCGCCTCGGCCGACGGGAAGCCGCTCTATGAGGTCGCCACCTGCGGGCTGCGGGCAGAAGCGGTACGGACGGACGGAGACTTCACCGTCAATGTGCCCCACGGCCCCGAGGCGCTGGCCGAAGCCGACACGGTGATCGTTTTGTCCTCGTACGAGGACTACGAGCAGACGGATCCGCGGCTGCCGACGCCGCTCGCCGAGGCGTTCACCCGGATCCGCCCCGGCACCCGCATGGCCTCGATCTGCACAGGCGCCTTCGTGCTCGCCTCGGCCGGCCTCCTCGACGGCCGGGCGGCCACCACGCACTGGCGCTACACCGAGCAGTTCGCGCGCCTGTTCCCAGAAGTCGAGGTGGACGCGGACGTGCTCTACACCGACGGCGACGACGTCCTGACCTCAGCGGGCTGCGCCTCCGGGATCGACCTGTGCCTTCATATGATCCGGCGCGACTACGGGACAGCGGTCGCGGGCGACGTCGCCCGCCGCACCGTCGTACCGCCGCACCGGGAGGGCGGCCAGGCGCAGTACGTACGCCACCCCGTACCGGACCCGTCCTCCGCCTCCACCGCGGCTGCCCGCCACTGGGCCCTACAGCGGCTGCACCAGCCCCTCACACTGGGCGACCTGGCGTCCCAGCAGGCCATGAGCATCAGGAACTTCAATCGGCGCTTCCGCGACGAGGTCGGCACGACACCGATGACATGGCTGACCCAGCAGCGCGTCGAACGCGCCAGGGAACTACTGGAGGAGTCCGACCTGCCGGTGGACCAGGTGGCGGCCCAGGCCGGCCTCGGCACGGCGGCCAACCTGCGGCAGCACTTCCAGTCCGCCCTGGGGTCTTCCCCGAGCGCCTACCGGGCCACCTTCCGCGGCCCGCACGACGTCGGCGCGGCTCGCCCCTGACGATGCACGGCTCGGGGTGTTCAATGAAATCAGGGGAGAGCGATGGGTCACGCCGTTCCCGGTGGTGAGAGTACTTAGACCGGTCCGCTTTCCCAGAAGAAGGCGATCTCGATGAACATCGCACACGGAGAGGTCCTCGGCGCGGTGGTCCGAGCGGTGGAGGCCGCGAACCGTGCCCCGCAATTCTTCACCTGGTATGCCATCGTGCTCGCGGTCCTGCTCGTGGCAGCGGTGGTCACGCTCCGGCATAGGTGACGTGTGCGGGACGAGCATGGTGAGCGGCACAGTGGGGTCCAGCTCAAGGACGTGGCGCGGAAGATCGCCGGTGCCATCTGGGGAGCTCCGGAAACACCCCCTGTGGACCAGAACCAGGACAACGAGGGCTGAGTGGCACGACGAAGGGCCCTACTAATGATCAGCAGGGCCCTTCGTTCGCCCTGGTAGGGCGGGTGCGGAGGATACGAGATTCGAACTCGTGAGGGGTTGCCCCCAACACGCTTTCCAAGCGTGCGCCCTAGGCCTCTAGGCGAATCCTCCGCGGGAAACAATACAAGACCAGAAGCAGTGGATGCGAACTCGTTCCCACCGGCCTCCATCCGCTAGGGTGGGGGCCAGCCCCTCACGTGGCGCTATCTCACCGAACTCCCCCAGGGCCGGAAGGC
This sequence comes from Streptomyces sp. NPDC059679, assembly GCF_042734105.1. Lineage (NCBI taxonomy): Bacteria > Bacillati > Actinomycetota > Actinomycetes > Kitasatosporales > Streptomycetaceae > Streptomyces > Streptomyces sp. NPDC059679. The sequence goes on from NZ_JBHWES010000065.1 coordinate 50,936, forward strand.
AGCAAGGGTAAGTGGGCTCTGGCGGGTACGTGGGGGGCCCTTGCGTTGTGGGGAGGGCGGGGGTGAGGGGGTGCGGGGCGGCTTCGGATGTCGGTGGGCACCGATATCGTCGTAAGCGTGTCGTCCCTCGCGCTGTACCGCCGCTACCGCCCCGAGACCTTCGCCGAGGTCATCGGCCAGGAGCATGTCACCGGCCCGCTGCAGCAGGCGCTGCGTAACAACCGGGTCAATCACGCGTACCTCTTCAGCGGTCCGCGCGGCTGTGGCAAGACGACCAGCGCGCGCATCCTGGCTCGCTGTCTGAACTGTGAGAAGGGGCCGACCCCGGCGCCGTGCGGGGAGTGTCAGTCCTGCCAGGACCTCGCGCGGAACGGGCCGGGCTCGATCGATGTCATCGAGATCGACGCCGCGTCTCACGGAGGCGTGGACGACGCGCGTGAGCTGCGGGAGAAGGCGTTCTTCGGGCCGGCGTCCAGTCGGTACAAGATCTACATCATCGACGAGGCGCACATGGTCACCTCGGCGGGGTTCAACGCCCTGCTGAAGGTGGTCGAGGAGCCTCCGGAGCATTTGAAGTTCATCTTCGCGACCACGGAGCCCGAGAAGGTCATCGGCACCATCCGGTCGCGTACGCACCACTACCCCTTCCGGCTGGTGCCTCCCGGGACGCTGCGCGACTATCTGGCGGAGGTCTGCGGGCGAGAGGCGATCCCGGTCGAGGACGGGGTGCTGCCACTGGTGGTGCGGGCCGGGGCGGGGTCGGTCCGGGATTCCATGTCGGTCATGGACCAGCTGCTCGCGGGTGCGGGCGAGGATGGTGTGACGTATGCCATGGCGACGTCGCTGCTCGGCTATACGGACGGCTCGCTGCTCGACGCGACCGTGGACGCCTTCGCGGCGAGCGATGGTGCGGCCGCGTTCGAGGTCGTCAACCGTGTGATCGAGGGGGGCAACGACCCCCGGCGCTTTGTCGCCGATCTGCTGGAGCGCCTGCGCGACCTGGTGATTCTCGCCGCCGTGCCGGACGCGGCGGAGAAGGGGCTCATCGACGCCCCGGCCGATGTCATCGAGCGGATGCAGGCCCAGGCGTCCGTCTTCGGTGCCGCCGAGCTCAGCCGCGCCGCCGACCTGGTCAACGAGGGCCTGACCGAGATGCGCGGTGCCACCTCGCCGCGGCTGCAGCTGGAGCTGATCTGTGCGCGGGTGCTGCTGCCCGCGGCGTTCGGGGACGAGCGGTCGATGCAGGCGCGGCTGGAGAAGCTGGAGCGGGGGGCTCTGGCGGGTGGTCTGGGTGGAGGCTTCCCCGGGGCGGGGGCCGGTGGTCTGCCCGGAGGCCCCGGTGGGGCGGAGGGTCAAGGGCCCGCCATGGGGTACGTACCGGGGCCCGAGGCTCACGCCCCGGCCGCAGGCCCCTCCGGCCCGGCGGCCGCGCGGGCGGCGGTGACCGGCCGGGGTGGGGCCGGGGGCGGAGCTGGGTCCGGTCAGGGCGGGGCTCCGGCCGCAGCGGGGGCCGGTCCGGGTGGTCCGGCGGGTGGTGGTCCTGCCGCTGGTGGTTCTGCTGGTGGTGGCGGTGGTGCGGATGTGGCTCCGGCCGACGCCGGAGGTGGGGGACAGCAGCCCGGAGCTTGGCCCGGGGGCGCCCAGCCCGCGGGGGCGAACGGCGGTGGTCAGCGCCCCGGTGCCTGGCCCGGTGCGACCACTGGTGGTCCCGCCGGAGGGCAGGCGGAGGGCGGCGGTACGGATGGCCCTGCCTCGGCCGCGTCGCGGCCCGGGGCCTGGCCTAGCGCCGCGGCCCCCGGTTCGGGCGGCCAGGGCGCGGGGCGGCAGCCCGGTAGCTGGCCGTCGGCCGCCGCTCCGGGGCAGGGTGGGGCGCCTTCGGGCGGTTCTTCCGGGGCTTCTGGTGCTTCTGGTTCTTCTGGTGTTTCGGACCCTTCCGGGCCTTCCAGTCCTTCCGCGCCTTCTCCCGGTTCTGCCGGTGCGCCCCCCGCCTCCGCGCCGGGCATGGCGCAGGGCGCCATGCAGGTGCGGCAGATGTGGCCGGAGATTCTGGAGGCGGTCAAGAACCGCCGCCGCTTCACCTGGATCCTGCTGAGTCAGAACGCGACCGTCACCGGCTTCGACGGCACCACCCTCCAGCTCGGCTTCTCCAACGCCGGCGCGCGCGACAGCTTCGTCAGCGGTGGCAGCGAGGACGTGCTGCGCCAGGCGCTCAGTGACGCGATCGGCGTGCAGTGGCGGATCGAGGCGATCGTCGATCCGTCGGGCGGCGCCGGGCAGCAGGGCGGGCCCGGCGGTGCGGGAGGCGGTGGCTTCGGCGGTGCCGGTGGACCCGGGGGCTCCGGCGGCTCCGGGGGCTTCAGCGGTTCCGGCGGCTCCGGCTTCGGCGGCGGAGGCGGTGGCGGTGGAGCGGGTGGCTTCGGGGGCGGTGGCGCCCCGGCGGCCCCGCCGCGGCAGCCCGCCCCCCGGCCGCAGGCCCAGGCGTCCGCCGCCGCGCCCGCCGCGCCTGGTCCGTCGTCGTCCCCCGCCGGGGCGGCGGCCGAGTCGGCGGGTCCGGCCGCGCAGTCGTCGGCGTACCGGGAGCCGGAGCCCCCGCCGGTCGCGCCCGAGGACGACATGCCTGCCGAGGACGACCCGGACCTCGACGAGAGCGCGCTCAGCGGCCATGACCTGATCGTGCGCGAGCTCGGCGCGACGGTCATTGAAGAGGTCGCGAACGAGTAGGAACGGGGAGAGGACGAGGAGGGAGCGAGGAGGGGAGCAGCAGGGGACGAGCCGCGTACGGGTGGGGAACCTGCGCGCATCGCTCGCCCTGTGCGGCGCCTGAGTTGAGTACTCCGGGGCCGTCCGCCCTCCTCCCTACGGTGTAGGGCGGGGCGCCCCGTGAGCACGTAGGCTCGGGCTATCGGAAAGAAGAACTCTGTCGACAGCGCAGGAGTGAGCTCGTGATCCCCGGTGGTGGCCAGCCCAATATGCAGCAGCTGCTTCAGCAGGCCCAGAAGATGCAGCAGGACCTTGCCGCGGCGCAGGAGGAACTGGCCAGGACCCCTGTCGAAGGCTCGGCCGGCGGCGGCTTGGTGAAGGCGACCGTGACCGGCGCCGGTGAGCTTCAGGGCCTGGTGATCGATCCGAAGGCGGTGGACCCGGAGGACACCGAGACCCTCGCGGACCTCGTCGTGGCGGCCGTGCGCGATGCGAACAACGCCGCGCAGCAGCTGCAGCAGCAGAAGCTCGGTCCGCTCGCCCAGGGCCTGGGCGGTATGCCGGGTCTGCCGTTCTGAGCGTGGCCTTCCGTTCCGTCCGTTCCGCAGTAGCCGGTCTGTCCAGGGTCTGTGCAGGACCCTGACCCTGGCCTTATACCGAAGTCTGTAAGAAGAGAAGCCACCGCGCGTCAGCGCGAGATTGGAAGCGGCGTGTACGAAGGCGTGGTCCAGGACCTCATCGACGAATTGGGCAGGCTGCCCGGCGTCGGTCCCAAGAGCGCGCAGCGCATCGCCTTCCACATTCTGCAGGCCGAGCCCGCCGATGTCCGCCGCCTCGCGCATGCGCTGACCGAGGTCAAGGACAAGGTGCGGTTCTGCGCGGTGTGCGGGAACGTCGCCGAGGCCGAGCAGTGCCGGGTGTGCCAGGACCCGCGCCGCGACCCGGCCGTCATCTGTGTGGTCGAGGAGCCCAAGGACGTCGTGGCGATCGAGCGCACCCGTGAGTTCCGCGGCCGTTACCACGTGCTCGGCGGCGCGATCAGCCCGATCGAGGGTGTGGGCCCGGACGATCTGCGGATCCGGGAGCTGCTGGCGCGGCTCGCGGACGGTACGGTCACGGAGCTGATCTTGGCCACCGATCCGAACCTGGAGGGCGAGGCCACCGCCACCTACCTGGCGCGCATGGTCAAGCCCATGGGTTTGAAGGTGACCCGGCTGGCTAGTGGTCTCCCAGTCGGGGGGGACCTGGAGTACGCCGACGAGGTCACGCTGGGGCGTGCCTTCGAAGGGAGAAGACTTCTCGATGTCTGACGCAACGCTGCACGCCGCCCACCCCGATCCGGACGACTTCGCGGTCCAGATCTCCGATCAGATCGAGAGTTTCATCGTCGCGGTCACCGAAGTGGCGAAGGGCGACGAACCGGACAGCGCTGTGCCGTTCCTCCTGCTCGAGCTCTCCCAGTTGCTCCTCGCGGGCGGCCGGCTGGGCGCGCATGAGGACTTCGTCCCCGACGAGCGGTACGAGCCGGACGTCGGCCCCGAGCCGGACGTCGACGAGCTGCGTGAGCGCTTCGCCCGGCTGCTCGACCCGGTGGACGTCTACTCCGAGGTCTTCGACCCGTATGTGCCGCGCAGCCAGCCCGTCGCCTGCCGGATCTCCGACGACCTGGCCGACATCATCACCGACCTGCGGCACGGCATGGCCCACTACCGCGACGGCCGGATCAGCGAGGCCATGTGGTGGTGGCAGTTCTCGTATCTGTCCAACTGGGGTACGACCGCCTCCGCCGCCCTGCGCGCGCTGCAGTCGCTGGTCGCCCACGTACGGCTGGACAGCCCGCTGGACGAGCTGGATGGTCTGGACACCGACAGCAATGCGGGCGGCGACGAGCAGCTTGCGGAGGAGGCGGGACGGGTCATGGCGGCGGAGATCGCCGCTCCGCTCGGTATCCGGTCCGCGCAGTCCTGAGGCGCGGTCGAGACGCAGTCCCGAGGCGCAGCCCTGACAGCTCAGCCCAGCCTCGAAGGTGTGACCTGGGTTACCTTTCCGTGTGCTTCGGTGCGGAGCGGGCAGGGTTCGTCGCTGAGCGGGTGGTGCCAGGGAAGAAGCGGGAATATCTGGACGCCTGATCACAAGGTGAGTCATGTGTCTCGCAATGTGATATTGGCGGGGTAATTTCCGGCCACTCGTTAGACTGAGCCGACCGCATTACTGAGAGCCAGGGAGCGCACGTGGGCCTTGTCGTGCAGAAGTACGGAGGCTCTTCCGTTGCCGATGCCGAGGGCATCAAGCGGGTTGCCAAGCGAATCGTCGAAGCCAAGAAGAACGGCCACCAGGTGGTCGTCGTGGTTTCCGCGATGGGCGACACGACGGACGAGCTGATCGACCTCGCCGAGCAGGTGTCCCCGATTCCGTCGGGGCGTGAGTTCGACATGCTGCTGACAGCCGGAGAGCGGATCTCCATGGCCCTGCTGGCGATGGCGATCAAAAACCTCGGCCACGAGGCGCAGTCGTTCACCGGCAGTCAGGCCGGTGTCATCACCGACTCGGTCCACAACAAGGCGCGGATCATCGACGTCACCCCCGGCCGTATCCGGCAGTCGATCGACGCGGGCAATATCGCGATCGTCGCGGGCTTCCAGGGTGTGTCCCAGGACAAGAAGGACATCACCACCCTGGGCCGTGGCGGCTCCGACACCACCGCCGTCGCTCTCGCGGCCGCCCTCGAAGCCGAGGTCTGTGAGATCTACACGGATGTCGACGGTGTGTTCACCGCCGACCCGCGGGTCGTGAAGAAGGCCCGAAAGATTGACTGGATCTCGTTTGAGGACATGCTGGAACTGGCCAGTTCTGGCTCCAAGGTGCTGCTCCACCGCTGTGTGGAGTACGCCCGCCGTTACAACATCCCGATCCATGTCCGGTCGTCCTTCTCCGGGCTCAGAGGCACGTGGGTCAGCAACGAATCGCAAGGGGACCAGCCGATGGAGCAGGCGATCATCTCGGGTGTTGCCCACGACACCTCCGAGGCCAAGATCACGGTCGTCGGAGTGCCGGACAAGCCGGGTGAGGCCGCGGCCATCTTCCGTACGATCTCGGACGCCGAGCTCAACATCGACATGGTGGTGCAGAACGTCTCCGCCGCGGCGACCGGCCTGACCGACATCTCCTTCACCCTCCCGAAGACCGACGGCCACAAGGCCATGGGGGCGCTGACCAAGGCGCAGCCGGTGATCGGCTTCGACTCGCTGCGCTACGACGACCAGATCGCCAAGATCTCGCTGGTCGGCGCCGGTATGCGGACGAACCCGGGCGTCACCGCGACCTTCTTCGAGGCGCTGTCCAACGCCGGGGTCAACATCGAGCTGATCTCGACCTCCGAGATCCGTATCTCGGTCGTCACCCGCGCCGACGATGTGAAGGAAGCGGTCCGGGCCGTCCACACCGCCTTCGGTCTGGACAGCGACAGCGTGGAAGCCGTCGTCTACGGAGGGACCGGCCGATGACCGGCCACGGCGGTGCCGTGGGCCGGAAGCCGACGCTCGCCGTCGTCGGCGCGACCGGAGCCGTCGGCACCGTCATGCTCTCGATCCTCTCCGAGCGGGCGGACATCTGGGGCGAGATCCGGCTGATCGCCTCGCCGCGCTCGGCCGGCCGGAAGCTGTCCGTACGGGGCGAGCAGGTCGAGGTCGTCGCGCTGAGCGAGGAGGCCTTCGACGGCGTCGACATCGCGATGTTCGATGTGCCGGACGAGGTCTCCGCGCAGTGGGCGCAGATCGCGGCAGGCAAGGGTGCGGTCGTCGTCGACAACTCCGGAGCCTTCCGGATGGACCCGGACGTGCCGCTGGTGGTCCCGGAGGTGAACGCGCACGCGGCCCGTCTCCGCCCGCGCGGCATCATCGCCAACCCCAACTGCACCACCCTCTCGATGATCGTCGCGATGGGTGCGCTGCACGCGGAGTTCGGGCTCCAGGAGCTGATCGTCTCCTCGTACCAGGCGGTCTCCGGGGCGGGCAAGGAGGGCGTCGACACCCTCCGCGAGCAGCTCGCCCTCGTCGCCGGTACGGAGCTGGGCACCCAGCCGGGCGATGTACGGCGGGCGATCGGCGACACCGGGCCGTTCCCCGGGCCGATGGCGCTCAACGTGGTGCCGTTCGCGGGCTCGCTCAAGGAGGACGGCTGGTCCTCGGAAGAGCTCAAGGTGCGCAACGAGTCCCGCAAGATCCTGGGCCTGCCGGAGCTGCGGGTCACCGCGACCTGTGTCCGCGTACCCGTGATCACCACCCACTCGCTGGCCGTGCACGCCCGGTTCGAGAACAAGGTGACCGTGGCCCAGGCGCACGAGATCCTGGCGGCCGCCCCCGGTGTGGTGCTCTGCGACAACCCGGCGGAGGGGGAGTTCCCCACCCCGGCCGATGTTGTGGGCACCGACCCGACCTGGGTGGGCCGGGTCCGGCGTTCGCTCGACGACCCCAGGGCGCTCGAGCTGTTCGTCTGCGGTGACAATCTGCGCAAGGGCGCGGCGCTCAACACCGCGCAGATCGCGGAGCTCGTCGCGGCGGAGCTGTCGGTCTGACGGTCCCCGGCGGCCTGACGGTTGGCGGTCCGGCGGCCTGACGGTTGGCTTACAGCCCTTGGCTTACGGCCAAACTGTGAGCCTTCTGTGACCCGAACAATGGCCTGGACCACTTGAACCGGGCTCAAACCAGGGCAAAGATCTACGGATAAGATTCCCTCCCCGCCTGCTGCAACCGTCAGCGGGCGGGGAGCGTCTTTCCAGCCGCCCCTCGGTGGGCGTTGGGCAAACCGGGGCATTTGGGGACGGGTTGGTATGTATGGGGGCATTCGTTGCTTCGTCAAAAGCGTTGCCTCACGCGTACAACCCTGACAGGGGGCAGCGTGTCCAACTGGCGTGGCAGCAGAGGTATTCGGCATCGCAACGGTTCCTGGGCGCGGCGGCACGGCAGTGCGGCCCCGGCGCCCCCGCACTCCTGGTGGCATGCCGGTGATCGCGCCATGGTCGACCACTCGTCCCGCGCCGCAGATCTCGTCGACAGGGCGCGAGGACGCTGACGACACGATGGCAGCGGGCACCACAGTCGACCACCTCACCGAGACCTACCGCGCGCACTACCGATCGCTGCTCGGTCTTGCCGCGCTGCTTCTCGACGACACCGCGTCCTGCGAGGATGTCGTCCAGGAGGCGTTCATCCGCGTGCACTCCGCGCGGCGCCGGGTCCGTGACCCGGAGAAGACGCTCGCCTATCTGCGGCAGACGGTCGTCAACCTCTCGCGTTCGGCGCTGCGCCGCCGCATCCTCGGGCTGAAGCTGCTCTCCAAGCCGATGCCCGATATGGCCAGCGCCGAGGAGGGGGCGTACGAGCAGCTTGAGCGGGACCAGTTGATCAAGGCGATGAGAGGGCTTCAGCGCCGTCAGCGCGAGGTCCTCGTGCTGCGGTACTTCGCGGATATGACCGAGGCCCAGGTCGCCGAGACGCTCGGCATATCGCTCGGCTCGGTCAAGGCGTACGGATCGCGTGGCATCGCGGCGCTTCGCGTCGCAATGGAGGCTCCGGCATGAACGACGACACATACGAGCCGGCCTCGGGAAACCCCGACCGGCGGGCCGGTCACGAGCCGGACGGCACGGCCCCGCCCAGCAAGGCCGCGGCGGCGGACGGCGGGAACGGCGCGGACGGCGATGACCGTACGGACGACGTGAACCGTACCGACGACGGGAAAGGTCCGGACAGCCCGGGCGGCAGCGACCGTACGGGCGGCGGCGACCGTACGGACAGCGATAGCCGTTCGGATGACAGCAACAGCCCGGCCGACGACGGCCCCCGCACCGACGACAGCGACAGGAACAGCCCGGACGTCATGAACGAGGACGCCCTGCGCCGCCTCCTGCACGGCGCCGTCGACGAACTGCAGCCGTCTGCCGACTCCCTGGAGCACCTGCGCCGCGCGGTGCCCGCCCGCCGTACGCGCCGCCGCCAGGCGCTGGTCGGCGCCGTGGCGGCGGTGGTGCTCGGCGGGGCCGCGCTCCCCGCGCTGGTCCACGTCGCCAGCAGCGGCGGTTCGGACGACCGCCCGGCCATAGCCGGCAGCAGCCAGCGCACGCCCGATCCCGATCATGACAAGCACGGCGAGGGCAGCGGCGGGAAGGAGACCAGCCCGCCCTCCGACAAGGGGAGCGAGGACAAGGGCGACAAGGGCAAGGACGGGAAGAAGGACCACCCGACCAAGAAGCCGCAAGAGGACTCGGGCGGCGTGGCCCCCGACCCCTCCAGCACGCTGAACGCCACCTCGCCCACCTGTTCGCGTCCCCAGCTCGGAAACGCCTCCGGGACGGCCGGGGTGGCCGACGCCGAGGGGCGGATCTACGGCTCGTTCCGGGTCGCGAACATCTCCGGCACCCCGTGCACGGTCGTGGGCGGCGGCGGCATCAGCCCGAGCGCGGTCGGCGGCGCGGACGGCTCCCGGATCTTCGTCGTGGACCACACCTCCGGCGACGCGGCCACCGGTCTGCCCGACCCGTCCACCGCGCCGGGCCAGCTCATCCTGAAGCCCGGCCAGGCGTACGAGGTGCAGTTCGCCTGGATCCCGCAGTCGGGCGGCGGCACCTCCGGCTGCTCCAACACCAGCACCACGCCGACCCCCGACCCCACGCCGGACTCGGCCGACGGGGCGGACGGCGGGCCCACGGATGGTCCGGGCGACGGCTCGGGGAGCGGCAGCGGCGGGGGAGGCGGTGACGGCGGTGAGCCGCCGGCCGGAAGTGTCCTGCTCAGCTATACGCCTGAGGCCGGCGACCCGGCCGCGGCGAGTGTGACGCTCAGCGGCGCGTGCGCGGGGACGATCTACCGCACGGGGGTCCTGGCCGGCGCGTAAGCCGCACCGGCCCGCCCCCCCCGCCCCCCGGCGCTCGCCCCCGCACCGGCCCGCCCCCGGTATCAGGCTCCCACGCCGCCCCCGGCGCCAGGCTCGCGGCGCCGGGCCCGTACGGTTGGGGTGTGTATCGGTTTCTGCTGACGCCCCGCTGGTGGGTGATCAACGTCTTCACCGTGCTGGCCATCCCGGTCTGTCTGTTCATGGGCAGCTGGCAGCTCAGCCGATTCGAAGCGCGCGTCGAGACCCACAACAAACAGCAGGACAAGGCATCGGACACCGAAGACACCGCCGAGCCGCTGCGCTCGCTGCTGCCGGTCACCGACCAGACCGTGGGGCGTCCGGCCACCGCGACCGGGCGCTATGACGCCGCGCACCAACTGCTCGTCCCGGACCGGCGGCTGGGCGACCGCGACGGCTTCTACGTCCTCACGCTGCTGCGTACGGACGGGGGCAAGGCGCTGCCCGTCGTACGGGGCTGGCTCCCCGGCGACGCCGACGACAAGGCCGACGCCGCCAAGGTGCCGACGCCCCCGTCCGGCGAGGTGACCGTGACCGGGACGCTGCAGGCGTCCGAGCACGCGGGCAGCAACGGGGTGCGGGCGAGCGGCGGGCTGCCGCGCGGCCGGCTGGGCATGATCAGCGCGGCCTCGCTGGTGAACCTCGTGCCGTACGGGGTGTACGACGCGTGGATCACCTCCACCGCCGCCCCCGGCGCCCTGAAGCCGGTGCCCCCGGTCGTGGCGGAGGGCACCGGGCTCGATCTCAAGGCGTTCCAGAACCTCGGCTACACCGGCGAGTGGTTCGTCTTCGCGGGCTTCGTCGTGTTCATGTGGTTCCGGCTGTTCCGCCGCGAGGCGGAGACGGCGCGCGACCTGGCGCTCGGGATCATCCCGTCGGAGCCCCCGGCTGCCGCTGATCCGGCCGGGGCCGAAGATGACGCTGAGCGAACTCGATCTCCAAGCGCAACTGCTTGATCCGCTCCTCGACCACCAGCGAGCCGTGCCCCGCGTCGTACCGGTACACCTCGTGCGGGGCGTCGCGCCGGGCCAGCCGCTCCACGTAGTTCTCGATCTGCCGTATCGGGCAGCGCGGGTCGTTGACCCCGGCCGAGATGTAGACCGGCGCGCGTACCGCGTCCACGTACGTGATCGGCGAGGATGCCTCGAAACGCTCGGGAACCTCTTCCGGCGTGCCGCCCAGCAGCGTGCGGTCCATCGCCTTCAGGGCCTCCATCTCGTCGTGGTACGCCGTGACGTAGTCCGCGACCGGCACCGCCGCGAGCCCCAGCGCCCACGCCTCGGGCTGGGTCCCGAGCCCCAGCAGCGTCAGATAGCCGCCCCATGAGCCGCCGGCCAGCACCAGCCGCTCGGGGTCGGCGAGCCCCGAGTCGACCGCCCACTGGCGCACGGCCGCGATGTCCTCCAGCTCGATCAGCCCGACGCGGTGCTTCAGCGCGTCCGTCCACGCCCGCCCGTACCCGGTCGAGCCGCGGTAGTTGACCCGTACGACCGCGAAGCCGTGGTCCACCCAGGCCGCCGGGCCCGCCGCGAAGGCATCGCTGTCGTGCCAGGTCGGCCCGCCGTGGATGTCGAAGACGGTCGGGAAGGGGCCCTCGCCCGCGGGCTTGTGCACCAGGGCGTGCACCCGCCCGCCGGGCCCCTCCACCCAGGCGTCGGTGACCTGCACCGACCCGGGCGCCCGCGGCCCCGGCGGGTCGAGCACCACCCGCCCGCTCGTGGACCGCACCTGCGGCGGCTCGGCCGCCGAGGACCACAGGAACTCGACCGTGCCGTCCGGCCGCGCCGTCGCCCCCGAGATGGTGCCGGACGGGGTGTCGAGGCGGGTCAGCTCGGCGGAGGCGAGGTCGTACCGCCACAGCTCGCTGCGCGCCTGGTAGCTGTGCTCGACCAGCAGCGCCGTCCCGTCCGGCACCCAGTCGGCGCCGACGTCCCCGGGCAGGTCGATGGCCAGCGCCGTCTCCACGCCGCTCGCCGGGTCCCACACCATGGGCTCCCAGCGGCCCCGCCGCTGGTGCCCGACCAGCAGCCGGTTGTCCCCGGCGACCGGCGCGAACCCCATGACGGCCAGGCCCAGCTCCTCCGTACCGCCCTTGGTGTCGTCCAGCTCCGCGACGGGTGTGCCGTCCAGTCGTACGACCCGGATGGCCGAGTGCATGGCGTCGCCGTGCTCGGTGTGCTCGACCGCGATCAGCGTCCCGTCGTACGACAGGTCGCCCACCCCGGCCGACTCCCGGTGGCGGTAGATCTCCTGGGGCGCGGCCCCGGGGCGTACGACGTGGATGGTGGAGCCGTCCTCGTCCGTGGACCGCCCGACGACCGCGGTGCCGTCGCGGCCGAGCGCCAGGCCGGCCGGGTAGGAGGGGTCGAGGCCGGGCGTCGCGGGCTCGTCCGCCGCGCCCTCCTCCTTGGCCTCCTTGGCCTCCTTGGCCTCCTCGGTCTCACCGGCCTCCTTGGTCGCCTTTGCTCCGTCGCCCGGAGTGAACGGCTGGCGCTTCCACACCCCGAACTCGTCGCCGTCGGTGTCCGAGAACCACCAGATCCACTGGCCGTCCGGGGAGAGCACCCCGTCCGTCGTACCGTTCGGCCGGTCGGTCACCTGGCGCTGCGCTCCGGTCGCCCGGTCCCATGCGTACAGCTCGTACGTCCCCGTCGCGTTGGACACGAACAGCGCGCGGTCCGGTGCGTCCTCCGCCCAGTCGGGCAGCGAGACGCGCGGGGCCCGGAAGCGCTTCTCCCAATCGGGGTGATCGGGCTGATCGGGCCGATCGGGGATGGTCTGTGCATCACTCATCCCCCCATCAAACCCGATCGGACCGGCGCCGATCGCGGTGATCCTTGCTAACGTGCGGATCACTCCGCATGCGTGAAGCGATCCACGTGAAGCGAGAGGCAGAGCGATACGGGGGCTGAGAAACGTGGCGGCGTTCACCTATACGAATCTCCTTGAAATGGACCTCGGGAAGCTGGCCGCGGCGGTCACCGACTGGAAGACCGTGGTGAGCGGTCTCGAAAGGCTCCGGACGGATGCCGACCGGGGCCTGGTGAGGAAGTCGGACGCCGCGAATCAATGCCACGGTGACCCGGGAATTCGTCCGTAAGACGGCAAAGGAGCTCCGCGATCTGCACCGGGAGGCGAAGAGCATCTGGAGCGTCCTGGACGATGCGAACACCGAGCTGCGGGGCATCCAGCGGCGGGTGAGGGAAATGGCCGCCGATGCGGCCAAGGAGGAGCCCGGCCTGGTGGTCAAGGACTCGGGCGACGGCTCGGTGCGGGTGTCCGAGACGATGTGCAACATCACGAGCGACGGCCAGCGGACCCATGACCTGATCAAGTGGTACACCGACACCATCACGGGGCTGGTCACCCACGCCGCGGAGATCGACGCCGCCGTCTGCCGCGCCCTGCGCGCCAGCCACGGTCAGGACTCTCACGACGCGGGACACGCCGTCTACACCTCACTGGATGAGGACATGGCCCCCCGCGCGGTCGAGCTGGCCTCGTTGGGGGACAAAGCGACGCCACAGCAGCGCGCACAGCTGCATCGATTGTGGGAGTCCCTGAGCTCGTCGTCGCGCGCCGAGCTTTGGGCGGCCCACAAGGACGACCTCGTGGCGGCGGGGGTCCTGTCCCCGCGGATCAGGCAGATCTCCCCGGACGCGGGGTCGGGCCGGCATGGTGTCGAGTCCCCCGGTTTCGGCGAGCGGGTCACCCTGGAGAAGGCCAAGATGCTGGCGGAGGGTGCCTCGCTGGCGGGGATGGACGCCGCCGCGCGGAATCTGATGCATTACCTGGATAATTCCGGCACAACGTTGGATCTGCCCATCGATGAGATGATGAAAGGCGACGACGCGTTTCGCGGCACGACTATCAACGCCCTCGTGGACTACGAGGACAAATGGCGCGAGGCGGGGCTGGCGGAATTCAAGAAGAGCGGCGGCAGGCCGGTCGCCATCCCGGTGGAGACCGTGAACAGCTCCTATCGCTTCAGCCGGTCGGGCAATGAGAACTGGTACCTGGCTGTCGGCTCGGTCATGACGAATGTCAGCGGTGTGGTCACGGTGACGCCCGGGGCCGATGGGAAGCCCCACGTGGGCCTCGACTACCAGCTCAATGCGTGGGACCGCTACAACTGGGATTCCGGAAAGGAGACCAAGATAGCCGGGGTCACTTTCTCGGATGAGGAGATGGGCCGGCTCCACCGGACCGGGCTGGCCCAGGAATTCGACCTGCGGGGCAGCAGCTCGGTCATGCATCGCCAGCTCGTGGACGGCCCCGGGAGTCTCAAGTACGACGACCTGCCGGATGGGGGCAGGGACTCCGGCGGGCGCACGGACCCAGGCCGGGAAGACCCGTACCGCTGAGCCGCCGCCGCACCCTGCCGCCCTGCCCAGCCCTGTTGCCCTGCCCGGCCGGGCGACGCCACAGGCGCCCCGCCGGGCGCCCTCGTGGGGCACCCGGCAGATGATCCAGTGCGTATGAGAGCTTATGAGGGCTATCGGGGCGGGCTACTTCTTCAGCGTCACCGGCAGTGCCTCGACGCCGTACACGATCGACAGCTTCCGGAACGCGAGCTTCTCCTGCGGGACGGCCAGCCGCATCTCCGGGAACCGCCGCACCAGCGCGGGGTAGGCCGCGCGCAGCTCCATCTTGGCCAGCTCGGCGCCGATGCACCGGTGGATGCCATGGCCGAAGGCCAGGTGGGACGAGGTCTGCCGGTGCGGATCGAACCGCTCCATGTCCGGGCCGAGCTTCTCCTCGCGGTTGGCCCCGCTCAGCGAGCACAGCACGAGATCGCCGCTGGAGATCTTCGTACCGGCGATCTCCATGTCCTCTTTGGCGAACCGGGGGAAGGCCACCTGGACGACCGTGAGGTAGCGCAGCAGCTCCTCGACGTACCGGTCGACCACGTCGTCGTTGTCGCGGATCTCCGCGAACCGCTCGGGGTCGCGGAGCAGCACCAGCGTGCCGAGCGCCAGCATGCTCGCGGTCGTCTCGAAGCCACCGGTGAGCACCCCGTCGGCCAGCCCGGCCAGCTCCTGGTCGTCGATCTTGTCGCCGTGCTCCTTCACCAGCATCCCGAGCAGCCCGTCGCCGGGCGACTCACGCTGCTTCTTGACGATGTCGAGCAGATACGACAGCGAGTCGGATATCGCGCCGAACGAGGTGTCGGCCCCGTCGAACAGATCGAATCGCGCCAAGCTCAGCTGCTGGAAGTCCTCCCGGTCCTCGTACGGCACGCCGAGCAGTTCGCAGATGACCAGGGAGGGGATGGGGAGGGCGAAGGACTGCACCAGATCGACCGGGTCCCCGGCCGCGCCCATCGCGGCCATCTCGTCGAGCCGCTCCTCGACGATGGAGTGGATGCGCGGAGTGAGCCTGCTGAGCCGGCGCATGGTGAACTCCGGCGTCAGCAGGCGGCGCAGTCTCGTATGTGTCGGTGGATCGCTGAAGCCGAGGCCGCCTGGATTCTGCTGTGGGGCGATGCCGATGTTCTTCTCCGCGAGGTTGGTGAAATCGGAGCTGAATCCGTTCACCCGGCCCAGTACGGCCTTGGTCTCGTCGTATCCGGTGACAAGCCAGCCCTTCATTCCGAAAGGCAGTGGAAGCTTGCTTATGGGTTCCTTTGCCCGAGTACGGGCCAATTCGTCCACGGGGTCCAGGCCATTGCGTCGCAGCGGGGCCAGCGTGGCGCTCGGCAAAAACGACATCTTGGACAGATCGAAGCCGTTCTTCTGAATTCTCGAAAAGTACTTGCGACCCAGCCAGCCGATGATGTTTGAGCGGAGATTCGACATGGCCGCAATACTGCCCTGCTTTGGCCGGGTGTCCGTAATGCGTCCCGTGGCGCACTCGGTGTGATGCGCCACAGCGGGTGCGTCGGCGCACCGCCCGGCGCACGCCCCGGCGCCCGGCCGAGGTGGCGCGCCCCGGAAAAACGGAGGAAAGTGGAGCTATCGGGCATCATGTGCGAACGGTGAGGGCTGCGCGCACGGCGGATCGGCAACCGCTCCGCGCGCGCAGTGAGGGCGACCAGTCCGCGCACGCGGAGGTGGAGTGAGGTGAGCGGGCGTGGAGAGGCGGGAGCGGCGGGAGCGATTCCGCGCCGTCCAAGGCGCGCCGTGCTGGGTGAGCCACATGGCGACCGACCTGGACCGTGCCCAGACCTTCTACGGCGACCTCTTCGGCTGGCACTTCCGCCCCAGCCGCCACGGCCACGGCCGCTACACGATCGCGTTCACCCAGGACGGCGCCCCGACCGTCGGCATCGGCGTCCCGGCCGCGACTGGTGTGACCCTCCCCGTCACCTGGACCACCTACTTCGCGGCCGACAGCGCCGACGAGGTCGTCTCTCGCGCGCGGGAGCGCGGCGGCACCGTCGCGGTCGGGCCGCTGGAGTTCGGCAGCGGCCGGGTGGCCTGGGCGGCCGACCCGGACGGCGCCGTCTTCGGCATCTGGGAGGGCGAGCTCACCTCCGCCTGGTGGGGCGAGCGCAGACCGGGCGCCCCGGTCTGGCTCGAACTGCGCACCCGCGACGCCTTCGAGGCCGCGCTCTTCTACGGCCAGGTCTTCGGCTGGGACGTCCAGGGCCAGGACCGCTGCGACGTCCGCTTCGAGCACGACCGCGTGGTCCTGCACATCGACGGCAAAGCCGTCGCGGGCCTGCGCGGCGGAGCCCTGGAGGCCACCCCCGACCCCAATGTCCGCCCCCGCTGGCACGTCTACTTCTGCGTCGACGACGTCGACCGCGTCGCCGCCCAGGCCACCGCCCTCGGCGGCGGCATCATCTCCGCCCCGGCCGACACCCCGTACGGCCGGATCGCGGCCCTCCGCGACCCGGAGGGCGGACTCTTCAGCATCGCGGCGTCGGCGACGACGACCACGGAGGTGACGGGATCGTGGGACGAGGCGGAGTCGTCGGACGAGGCTGAGTCGTTGGACCACGCGGAGCCGTCGTACGACGCGGAACGGGACGGCGCGGAATCCCGCGAAGCCGGCCCCTGAGCCTGTGCCCGCGCAGGCCCGGTCCTGACGATGGCGTCAACGGCCGAGTGTGCGGGCATCGCGTGGGGACCCCTCCCGATCGCCGGACCGTAAGCTCGCTGCCTGGCTCCGGACTCCTGATTCCCGACTACCGGGCTACCGACTCCGGATGAGATACGAAGGGCGGCATGCCATGTCGGATCCGACCACGGTGGGGCGCACGCGACGTGCGGCCGGCCGCGTCCTGCTGGCCACGGTCACCGCGCTGGCCGCTGCGGGATGCGGTGACTCGGACGGGGGCACCGACACCGCCGAACCCTCGGCCTCCCATGCCTCGCACAGCCCCTCTCCCAGCACGTCCAGCCCGTCCCCGGCAGTGACCGCGGCCGACGGGAGCAACCCCGAGGCGTGCACCGACGGGAACTGCGAGATCGCGGTGACCAAGCCGGTGACGATCCGTATCAAGCTCCCGGGCGGTCCGGCGAAGCTGTCCCTGACGAAGGTCGGCAAGAACGCGGTCGACTACAAGGTGACCTCGGGGAACAGCAAGACGAGCGGAGGGGCGAGCGGCGATGGCAGCGGCTGCGTCGCCGTCTTCCGCAGCGGTGGCAGCAGCAGTTCGTGCGGGATGGGGGGACCGCCGCCGGACAAGGTGGACGGAGCGGTCGTACTCCAGGTGGTGGCAGGGGCGGACGGCACCGCGATCCTTCGGCTCATCTCGGCCTGACCCCACGGCACAAAGCCGATGAGCACATCGATGAACGAGCCAGCCACCGACCGCCGATTGGCCCGCGACCCGGGCACGGGCGCCTGAGAATCTGGCCTTCACTTCAGCACTTTGAGGGGATGTCATGCAGGTAGCCGTGGTCACCTTCGACGGATTCAACGAGCTCGACAGCTTCATCGCCTCCGCACTCATCAACCGGTGTCGCAAGGACGGCTTGGAGGCCTTCATCACGACGCCGACGCCAGTCGTCACCTCCATGAACGGCGTCGAGGTAACCGGCCAGCGCCCCATGGAGTTCGTGACCGAAGCCGACGTCGTGCTGATCGGCAGCGGGGTGAAGGCGCGTGAGGTGGCCGCCGACGAGCGGCTGCTCTCCAGGCTGCCGCTCGACCCTTCGCGACAGCTGATCGGTTCACAGTGCTCCGGCGCGCTGGTGCTCGCCCGCCTCGGGCTGCTCGACGCCATGCCCGCCTGTACGGACATGAAGAGCCGGCCCTTCGTCGAAGCCTGCGACGTCACCGTGCTGGACGCCCCGTTCCATGCCGAGGGGAACATCGCCACGGCGGGCGGCTGTCTGTCATCGCAATACCTCGCCACATGGGTGATCACCCGAGCACTCGGCGAGGCCGCAGCGCGCGACGTCCTCGACTACGTGGCTCCGGTCGGCGAAAACCAGGAGACCGTCGAGCGCGCCATGCACGCCGTCCAAGCGGGCGAGGCCGCCCTGCGCTGACTGCCGCGCTGACCCCCCGCCGCTTCAGGCATGCTTCACGCATGACAGAGGACCTGGTGCAACTTTCGCACCAGGCCCTCTGACCTGTGTCGGGGTGGCGGGATTTGAACCCACGACCTCTTCGTCCCGAACGAAGCGCGCTGCCAAGCTGCGCTACACCCCGAAGCAACGAGCTCTACTTTAGCGGACCCGTGCCCAGAGACGAAATCCGGTTTTCGCGGTCTCGCAGGTCGGGGCGGGGTGGGCCCGGCCGCTCGGGTGTCGGGGAGGTGCCGGGGGAGCGGCCGGGGTGGCTGGAGGGGGTCAGGGGGTGGGTGGGGTGAGGGTGAGGAGGGTGGCCTCGGGGGGGCAGGCGAAGCGGACCGGGGTGTAGCGGTTGGTGCCGCAGCCGGCGGAGACATGGAGGTAGGAGGTGTGGCCGGCGGCGTGGTGGGTGGAGAGGCCCTTGACACGGCGGGCGTCCAGGTCGCAGTTGGTGACGAGGGCGCCGTAGAAGGGGATGCACAGCTGGCCGCCGTGGGTGTGGCCGGCGAGGATCAGGGGGTAGCGGTCCGCGGTGAAGGCGTCGAGGACGCGCAGGTAGGGCGCGTGGACGACGGCCAGGGAGAGGTCGGCGTCCGATTCGGGGCCGCCGGCCACCTCGCCGTAGCGGTCGCGCTTGATGTGGGGGTCGTCCAGGCCGGTCATGGCGATCTCCACGTCGTCCAGCTTCAGCCGGCCGCGGGTGTTGGACAGGTTGACCCAGCCGGCCGCGTCGAAGGCGTCGCGCAGCTCTTTCCAGGGGTTGTGGATCGCGCCGACGACGGGGGGATTGCCGTTCAGACCGTGCTTGCCGCTCGCCTTCTCCAGCAGATAGCGGGCCGGGTTGCGCGGCTTGGGGCCGTAGTAGTCGTTGGAGCCGAAGACGTACGCGCCCGGGAACTCCATGAGCGGGCCGAGCGCGTCCAGCGTCTCGGGGACGCCCTCGGGGTCGGAGAGGTTGTCGCCCGTGTTGATGACGAAATCGGGGCGGAGCCCGGCGAGGGACTGGAGCCAGCGCTGCTTCTTGCGCTGGCCGCTGACCATGTGGATGTCGGAGACCTGGAGGACGCGCAGCGGCCGCATGCCGCGTGGCAGTACGGGGACGGTCACCCGTCGGAGGCGGAAGGACCGGACCTCGAAGCCGGCGGCATAGACGAGGCCGGCGGCGCCGACCGCCGTGATTCCCAGGGGTACTCCGTATCGCGCGCGCATGGTCACCATGGTCGCAGACCGTGGCCGGGCGAGAAATCTTCGGGTGATTCCCGGCCAGGGCTGGCAGACTCGACGACATGACCACCACGCTCAAGTCCAGGCTGCAGGACGATCTCACCGCAGCGATCAAGACGCGTGACGAGCTGCGCTCCTCTACGCTCCGGCTGACCCTCACCGCGATCCAGAAGGAAGAGGTCGCGGGCGAGACCGCCCGGGAGCTGTCCGATGCCGAGGTGGAGAAGATCATCGCGCGCGAGGCCAAGAAGCGGCGCGAGGCGGCTGAGGCGTTCGCGCAGGGCGGGCGGGCCGAGCAGGCCGAGCGGGAGCGGGCCGAGGGCGTGGTGCTCGCCGAGTATCTGCCCAAGCAGCTCACGGACGAGGAGCTGGACGCGCTGGTGGCGGAGGCCGTACAGGAGGCCGCGGCGGGCGGTGCGCAGGGGCCGCGGGCCATGGGCGCGGTGATGAAGATCGTGAACCCGAAGGTCGCGGGCCGGGCCGAGGGCGGCCGGGTGGCCACCGCGGTCAAGCGGCGGCTCGCCGAGGGCTGACCCGCCCAGGGGCGGCACTGAGGTCGGCACCAAGAGAGAAGACGAAGCGGGGCCCGGCCCTGTGACGGGGCGCTTTCCTAGTCCAGCCCCCCCGATGACTCCCGCGGGCGAAGCCCCCCCCGACCGGGATGTAACAACGGGTGTGGTACCGTTACCCGGTCCCC
>NZ_JBHWES010000066.1:0-67670 GCF_042734105.1 Streptomyces sp. NPDC059679
CCCCACACCCTCAGCCCACCCCGTACCATCCGCACCCACCCCAAACGCCTTGCACCGCCCATCCACCGACAACCCCCGCTGCCGCGCAAACTCCACGAAGGCACCAGGCGTCGCCATCACCGTCACCCCGCCGGCCAGCGCCATGGTGCACTCCCCGGCCCGCAACGCCTGACACGCCAGATGCAACGCCACCAGAGACGACGAACACGCCGTGTCCACCGACACCGCGGGGCCTTCCAGGCCGAAGGTGTAGGCGATACGGCCCGAGGCGACGCTGCCGGAGTTTCCGGTGAGGACATAGCCCTCGACCTCGGCCATGGTGTCTTGCAGCCGGGGGCCGTAGTCCGTCGGCATCACACCGGCGAAGACTCCGGTCCGGCTCCGCCGCACCGACGAGGGGTCGATTCCCGCGTGTTCGAAAACCTCCCAGGAGGTCTCCAGCAGCAGCCGCTGCTGCGGATCCATCGCCAGCGCCTCGCGTGGGCCGATGCCGAAGAATCCCGCGTCGAACTTGCCCGCGTCGTGGAGGAAGCCCCCGTGGCGGGTGTACGTGGTGCCCGGCCGGTCCTGGTCCTGGGGGGCGTAGAGGCGGTCGAGGTCCCAGCCGCGGTCGGTGGGGAATCCGCTCATGGCATCGGTGCCCGAGGCGACCAGATCCCACAGGCCCTCGGCCGACCGCACACCCCCCGGATACCGACAGGCCATGCCGATGATCGCGATGGCCTCATCCGCCCCCGTCGCCGCCTTGCTCGGAGCAGGAGCCGCAGCCAGGGTGGCCGTATCGGCGCCGCCGAGGAGTCCGTCCAGCAGGTGCTGGGCGAGAGCAGCAGGAGTGGGGTGGTCGAAGACGAGGGTGGCGGGGAGCCGCAAACCCGTCGCCTCCTTGAGGCGGTTGCGGAGTTCCACGGCGGTGAGGGAGTCGAAGCCGAGGTCGCGGAAGGCCGCCTCGGGGGCGATGGCGTCGGGGCTCGGGTGGCCGAGGACCGTGGCGGCGTGGCCGCGGACGAGGGTGAGCAGGGCCTCGTGCTGTGCGGCGGGGTCGAGCCCGGCCAGCCGGGTACGGAGGGCGGAGCGGCCGTCGGGGGTCGAGGGACGTGGCCGGTGGCCGGTGGTGGGGCGTACCAGGGCTTGGAACAGGGGAGGGGCGGTGGTGCCCCGTAGCGCCTTGGTGTCGATTCGGGCCGGGAGCAGCAGCGGTGGCCCGCCGACGAGGGCGTCGTCGAACAGCGCCAGGGCCTCGTCCGTGGCCAGTGGCCGGAGGCCGACGCGGGCCATGCGGGTGCGGTCGGCCTGGTCGAGGTGGCCGGTCATTCCGCTGGCCTCCTCCCACAGCCCCCACGCCAGGGACACGGCGGGGAGTCCCATCGCCCGGCGCTGGAAGGCGAGCGCGTCGAGAAAGGCGTTGGCGGCGGCGTAGTTGCCCTGCCCCGGCGAGCCCAGGACGCCCGCGGCGGACGAGAACAGCACGAACGCGGCCAGATCCAGCCGGCGGGTCAGCTCGTGCAGATGCCAGGCGGCATCGGCCTTCGCGGGCAGAACGGAGTCGAGGTGGCGCGCGGTGAGGGAGCCGAGAGTGGCGTCGTCGAGTGTGCCCGCGGCGTGGACGATGGCGGTCAGCGGGTGTTCGGCGGGGATCTGCCTGAGCAGTTCGGCGAGTGCGGCGTGGTCGCCGACGTCGCAGCTGACGACGGCCGCCGTCGCCCCCAACTCGTCGATTTCAGCGATGAGTTCGATTGCGCCTGGCGCATTGCGGCCACGGCGGCTGATCAGCAGCAGATGCCGTGCTCGGCCGGTGGCGGCGAGGTGGCGGGCGAGTGCGGCGCCGAGGGTGCCGGTGCCGCCGGTGATGAGGACGGTGCCGTCGGGGTCGGGGGTGCGGTCCAGCGTGAGCACGTTCTTTCCGACGGTGCGGCCCTGCTGGAGTTGGCGGAAGGCAGCCCTGGCCTGCCGGATGTCCCAGCAGGTGAGCGGCAGCGGGGTCAGCACGCCCTCGTCGAACAGCCGCAGCACGGTGCGCAGGATCTCCCCGATGCGCTCGGGTCCGGCCTCCATCAGGTCGTACGCCCGGTAGGCGACACCGGGGTACGCCCGCGCCACCTCTTCCGGGTCGCGGAGGTCGGTCTTGCCCATCTCCAGGAACCGGCCGCCGTCGCCGGACACCAGGCGCAGCGAGGCGTCGACGTACTCATGGGCCAGGGAGTTGAGGACGACGTCGATGTTCCGGCCGGTGAACCGGCTCTCGAAGTCGAGGGTGCGGGACGAGGCGATGTGCTCCGGGGGGATGCCGTGGGCGCGGAGGGTGTCCCATTTGCCGGGGCTCGCCGTGGCGTAGACCTCGGCGCCCAGGTGGCGGGCCAGTCGGACGGCGGCCAGTCCCACTCCGCCGGCCGCGGCGTGCACCAGTACGGACTCGCCCGGGCGCAGTCCCGCCAGGTCGACCAGCCCGTAGTAGGCGGTGGCGAACACGACGGGGACGGCGGCGGCCTGGGCGAAGGTCCAGTGGTCGGGGACGCGGATCACGGTGGCCCGGTCGGCGACCGCGAACGGGCCGAAGGCGTCCGCGAACACGCCCATCACCCGGTCCCCGGGCGCCAGGTCGGTCACTTCCGGCCCGACTTCGAGCACCACCCCGGCGCCTTCGCTGCCCAGCCCTCGCTGTCCGGGGACCATCCCGAGTGCCACCAGGACATCGCGGAAGTTCAGCCCGGCCGCACGCACCTCGATCCGTACCTGACGCGGACCCAGCGGGTCGGTGTCGGCCGAGGACGTCACTGGCGTCAGCCCCTGGAGCGTGCCCGCCTCGACGCAGTCGAGCCGCCAGCCGCCGCTCCCCTGTGGCGGCGTGAGCAGGGCGTCCCCCTCGGTGTCGGCTCGAACCAGCCGGGCCACGTGCGGCTGGCCGGCCCGGATGGCCACCTGCGGTTCTCCCAGGGCGACCGCCCGTGGCAGCGCCGCCCACGACTCCTCGACCGGGTCCAGGTCCACCAGGAGGATGCGGTCGGGCTCCTCGGCCTGCGTGGATCGCACCAGTCCGCAGATCGCCGCGCCCGCCAGGTCCGTGACTCCCTCAGCCGACCCGGTGGCCACCGCGCCGCAGGTGACCAGCACCAGCCGCGCGCCGGCCGGCCGCGCTTCGCCGAGCCATCCCTGAAGCAGGTCCAGCGCTTGTCCGGTACGGATACGGGTACGGGTGTGTGCGTCGGCTGCCTTCGTGTCGTCGAGCCCGGCGGCGGCCGGAGGGCAGCCCACGAACACCAGGTCCGGGGGCGGATCGCCCGCGTCCAGGGCCGCCGTCAGTCCGGCGAGGTCCGGGTACCGCCGTACGGGCTCCGCTGCCGCCGTCTCCAACGCGGCGGCCCATCCTGGAATGGCGGGACCGAGCACGGCGCACCGCCCGAGGGCCGTCGTCGGTGGCTCGGACGCGGCGGTCCAGTCCAGGGCGTAGAGGGTGTCGCCCGCTTGGCCGCCGAGGGCTCGCAGATCCTCCAGTGCCACCGGTCGCAGGGTGAGCGATTCGGCCGAGGCCACCGGCGCGCCCGTCTCGTCGGCCACATCCAAGGCCACCGCGTCCGGCCCTTGTGGCCGCAGCCGTACGCGCAGCGTCGGCGTGCCCGGGGTCCGCAGACTGACGCCGCGCCAGGTGAAGGGCAGCAGGCCGTCTCCCGGTGCGCTCTCCTCCTGCCGACCGCTGTCGAGCGCCAGCGGGTGGAGCGCGGCGTCGAACAGGGCGGGGTGGAGGCGGAAACGTGGCGCGTCGGCGGCCACCTGGTCGGGGAGCCGCACCTCGGCGTAGGTCTCCTCGCCGTGCCGCCAGACGGCGCGCAGCCCCTGGAAGGCCGGGCCGTAGCCGAAGCCGGCAGCGTCCAGCGTGTCGTAGAGGCCGCCGATGTCCACGGGCTCCGCACCCGGCGGAGGCCACGCCGCAGCCAAACGCCCGGCGCCGTCGGTGTTGTCGGCGCCGTCGGTGTCGTCGGCTGCGCTCTCGGCCGCCAGCGTGCCGGTCGCATGCCGTGTCCATGCGCCTTGGGCCGCCCCCTCCCGCGCGGGGTCGTCGTCGCGCTGCGCGTAGACGCTCAGTACGCGACGGCCGGTCTCGTCCGGTGCGCCGACGGCCACCTGGAGCGCCACGCCGCCGGTGTCGGGGAGGACGAGCGGAGCGTGCAGGGTGAGCTCTTCCAACTGGGGGCAGCCGAGGTGTTCGCCGACGTGTACGGCCAGTTCCACGTACGCGGTGCCCGGCAGCAGGACGGTACCGGCGACCGCGTGGTCGGTGAGCCAGGGGTGGGTGTGCGGGGCGAGCCGGCCGGTGAGCAGATATCCGTCGCCCTCGGCGAGCCCGACGGCCGCGCCGAGCAGTGGGTGTCCGATCGGGGCCAGCCCGGCGGCCGTCACGTCCCCGGTGCTCGCCGGAGCGTCCAGCCAGTAGCGGCGGCGCTGGAAGGCGTAGGTGGGCAGGTCGGCATGGCTCGCCTCGGGGGCAACCGCCCCGTAGTGGCGGTCCCAGGCCACGGGCAGGCCATGAATATGGGCGCGTGCCAGCGAGGTCAGGATGCGGTGGGCGTCGTCCTCGCCGCGGCGCAGGGAGCCGACGACGGTGGCCGCGGCGCCGTCGGCCTCGGTGGTGTCCTCGATGGCGAGGCTGAGGGTGGGGTGCGGGCCGACCTCGACATACGTCCGGTACTCGGCGGCGCCGAGGGCGCGGACCGCCTCGGCGAAACGTACGGGCCGGCGCAGATTGCGGTACCAGTACCGGGCGTCGAGTCCCATGGTGTCGGCCCACTGGTTGTCCACGGTGGAGTAGTAGGGGATGTCGGCGGCCCGTGGGGCGATCCCCCGCAACAGGCCCAACAGCTCCTGCTCCACCGTTTCGATATGCGGGCAGTGGGAGGCGTAGTCGACCGGGATCCGCTTCGCGTCGACGCCTTGGTCCCGGTAGTGTTCCAGCGCCTCCGCCAGGGATCCCGCGTCGCCGGAGATCACCGTGGCCGTGGGGGCATTGACGGCGGCCACCCAGAGCCGGTCCGGCCAGGTGGTCCGCAGCAGCTCGGTGACCTCGTCCGCCGGCAGTGGTACGGAGGCCATGCCACCCGAACCACGCAGGGTCTGCAGGGCCCGGCTGCGCAGGGCGACAACCTTCGCGGCGTCGTCGAGGGTCAGCGCGCCGCAGATGTGGGCGGCGGCGATCTCGCCCTGGGAGTGGCCGAGTACGGCGTCCGGTTCGACGCCGTACGAGCGCCACAGTTGTGCCAGCGACACCATCACCGAGAACAGCATCGGCTGGACGACATCGGCCCGCTCCCACACCGGGTCCCCGGGGTTCCGGCGCAGAACGTCCAGCAGCGACCAGTCGGCATACGGTGCCAACGCCGCCTCGCACTCCGCCATCCGCTCGGCGAAGAAGGACGAGGTCTCCAGCAGCCGCAGCCCCATGCCGACCCACTGGCCGCCCTGTCCCGGGAAGACGAACACCACACCCGCACCGGCCCCGGCCGCCGCCGCGCCCCGTACGACCGAGCCGTCGGCCGGCCCCTCCCCCGTCAGGGTGTCCAGCCCGCGCAGCAGGGTTTCCCGGTCGGAGCCGAGGACGACGGCGCGGTGGGCGAGGTCCGAGCGGCCGAAGACCAGGGTGTGCCCGATGTCGGCGGGGTGCAGCCGCTCGTCGGCCGCCACGAAGCGGCGCAGCTCCCCGGCCTGGGCCCGCAGCGCCTCGGCCGTCGCGCCCGACAGGGGCCAGGGCAGCGGCCCCGCCACGGCATGGCCGGGGGCGCCCTGCGGCGCGGGAGCGTCGTCGGCTTCCGTCCGCGACGCGGCTTCCACCTGCGACGCGGCTTCCACCTGCGACGCGGCTTCCGTCTGCGGCGCCATCTGCGACACCGTTTCGAGGATCACATGGGCGTTGGTGCCGCTCACCCCGAAGGAGGACACCGCGGCGCGGCGGGGCCGGTCGCACTCCGGCCAGGTGACCGGCTCGGTCAGCAGCCGTACCGCGCCCGAGTCCCAGTCGATGTGCGGCGACGGGTCGTCCGCGTGCAATGTGCGCGGCAGCGTCCCGCTCCGCATGGCCATCACCATCTTGATGATCCCGCCCACGCCCGCGG
Source organism: Streptomyces sp. NPDC059679 (assembly GCF_042734105.1). Lineage (NCBI taxonomy): Bacteria > Bacillati > Actinomycetota > Actinomycetes > Kitasatosporales > Streptomycetaceae > Streptomyces > Streptomyces sp. NPDC059679. The sequence goes on from NZ_JBHWES010000066.1 coordinate 6,099, forward strand.
CCGCCTGCGCATGGCCGACGTTGGACTTCATCGACCCGAGCCACAGCGGCCGGTCCGCGGGCCGCTCCTGACCGTAGGTCGCCAGCAACGCCTGCGCCTCGATCGGATCACCCAGCCGCGTCCCCGTCCCATGCCCCTCCACCGCGTCGACCTCGGACGCGGACACCCCGGCGCTCGCCAGCGCCTGCCGGATGACCCGCTGCTGCGCGGGGCCGTTGGGGGCGGTGAGGCCGTTGCTCGCGCCGTCCTGGTTGACCGCGCTGCCCCGGACCACCGCCAGCGCCCGGTGGCCGAGCCGCTGTGCGTCCGCGAGCCGTTCCACCAGCAGCATTCCGGCGCCTTCTGCCCAGCCGGTGCCGTCCGCCCCCGCCCCGTACGCCTTGCATCGGCCGTCCGCCGCGAGCGCGCGCTGCCGGGAGTACTCGACGAACAGGCTGGGGGTGGACATCACCGTCACCCCGCCCGCCAGGGCGAGTGAGCACTCGCCGGCCCGCAGCGCCTGGCAGGCCAGGTGCAGGGCGACCAGTGAGGAGGAGCAGGCGGTGTCCACGGTCACGGCAGGGCCTTCGAGGCCGAGGGTGTAGGCGACCCGGCCGGATGCCACGCCGCCGCCGCTGCCGTTGCCGACATAGCCCTCGAAGCCTTCGGGGACGGTGTGCAGCCGGGAGCCGTAGTCGTGGTACATCACGCCGGCGAAGACCCCGGTGCGGCTGCCGCGCACCGAGGCCGGGTCGATCCCGGCCCGCTCGAACGCCTCCCAGGAGATCTCCAGCAGCAGGCGCTGCTGCGGGTCCATCGCCAGCGCCTCACGCGGGCTGATCCCGAAGAAACCGGGGTCGAACTCCCCTGCCTGGTACAGGAATCCGCCGCGCTGGGTGTACGAGGTGCCGGCCCGCTCCGGGTCGGGGTCGTACAGCCGCTCCACGTCCCAGCCCCGGTCCTCGGGGAAGGTGCCGATGGCGTCCCGGCCGGCGGCCACCAGCTCCCACAGGTCCTCCGGCGATGCCACCCCGCCCGGATAGCGGCAGGCCATGCCGATGATGGCGATGGGTTCCCGCGCCGCTGTGGTGAGCCCGTGGATCTGTTCCCTCAGCCGCTCGTTGGTCTTGAGGGACGCCCGCAGCGCCTCGATCACCTTGTCGTGGCCAGCGGCCATCGGCATCTCCAACCTGTGGACCTCCGTGGCATCACGGATGGTGTGTTCGGACGGCTCGTCAGAGCGAGGACAGCTCTCTGCGGTCCGTCGCCGGTGTCCCCACCGGACCGATCAGACTCTTCGGCAGTTGCTGGCGGCGGCTGATGCGCAGCTTGCGGTACACGCGCGTCAGATGCTGTTCGACCGTGCTCATCGTCACGCACAGCTGTAGCGCTATCTCACGGTTCGAATTGCCGTTCGCGGCGAGGATGGCCACCCGCATTTCCGACTCGCTCAGCCCCGCCCCCTGGTCACGGCCGGGGAGGTCAGGACGGTCCCCGCCGCACATCGCCTGCCAGGGCAGAATGGCGTCGCACAGCGCCTTGGCGCCGCACTCCTCGGCCATCCGCCACGCCCTGCGCCGTACGTTGTTGGCCCGGACCGACTCGCCGATGCTCCGGTAGGCGGCCCCCAGGTCGGCCAGCGCCCGGGCGAGTTCGAGCCGGTCCCCGCACCGCTGCAGCACCTCGACTGACTGGGTGAGCAGATGCGGGCGCTCCGGCGCGGCGGCGACCCGGGCCCGGAGTCTGAGCGAGACGCCCCGGGTGTGCGGGTCGCTCCACAGGTGGGCGCAGGACAGCTGTTCCGTGATCATCCGCGCCGCCCTGGCGCGCTCGCCGAGGCGCAGGAACGCCTGGGCGGTGTCGGTGCGCCAGGGCAGCACGGCGGGGTGGTCCAGGCCCCAGCGCTGTGCCATACGGCCGGCGGCCAGGAAGTCGCCGAGTGCGGCGCGGCAGTGGTCGGTGGCCAGGTGGTAGTGGCCGCGGGCGCGCAGATACGCCAGGCCGTACACGCTCTGGAACAGCGCGCCCGGCACCGGGTGGTGCAGCACACGGGTCGCGTCGTCGTACCGGCCCATGGCGGTGTACGCGTGGACCTGGCAGGCGAGCGGACCTCCGACGAGCACACTGCCACCGCGGCCGGGCAGGCAGGCCAGGGCCTGCCGGGCGCACTCCTCGGCGTCCGTGAGCACGCCCTTGCGCAGGGCGATCTCGGCGAGGATGGCAAGGAACTCCGCCCGCCAGCCGGGCGAGCGCCGGGCCGTCGCCTCCTTGAGCAGCCGGTGGCACCACTCATCGGCATCAGCCGTACGACCGGCCCGCAGCAGGGTCCGTACGGCGTTGGCCACCACCGCCAGCGTGCCGTCCAGCAGCGGGCAGGCGCGCAGCCGCCGTTCGGCCTCGTCCGCCGCGGCCTCGCTGGTGCCGGGGCCGGGGATGCCCCAGACGGCGGCGGCCGCGCCGGGGCCGGGAGTCTCGTCCCAGGGCTCGCGGGGGGCGGCGGTGTCGGACGAGGGGCGCGGACGGCTCTCGTCGGGGGCGACGGGCCAGGGGCAGGGGTGCACCACCGACGGCCGCACCGCGCCCGGGTCCGTGTCCGGGCCCGCGTCCGTGCCCGGAGCCGCGTCCGAGCCGGGGCCGCCGTCGGGGTCCTTGCGGGGGTCGTTGCCGGGGTGGCCGGCCGTCTGCAGCCGGGCCCGTGCCCAGCCCGCCTCCTCCAGTCGGCCACAGCTGATCAGCAGCCGTACGAGCAGGGCCGCGTCACTGCCCGTCGGCGCGCCGGTGTGCAGGTCCGCGAGCGTGTCGCCGAGGTGGTGTTCGGCTGCGGAGGGGTTGACCCGCCAGGTGGCGGCGGCGAGCGCGATCCGGGTCGCGGCCCGCTGGGGCGGCTCCTGGCAGGCGCGGCAAGCGAGGTCCAGATACCGGATCGCCGCGGGCGCGTCGTCGTCGACCAGAGCCTGGGTGGCGGCGTCACGCAGCACGGCGACCGCCCAGGAGGGGACCGCGGGCTGGGCGGCCAGCAGATGGTCGGCGACCTCAGTGGCCCGGGCGCCCTGTTCGTGCAGCAGCAGGGCGCTGCGCTCGTGCAGCGACCGCCGGTCGGCGGCGTCCAGATGGTCCAGAGCGGCCGCCACGACGACCGGGTGCCGGTAGCGATGTGAATCCGTCAATCCGCTGAGCTCCAGTACCTGGAGGGCGCGGTCGACCGCCGTCGTGTCCAGTCCGAGCAGTCGGCTCAGCAGCGCGGGTGTGGCGGACGGCCCGAGTACGGCCAGTGCGCCGGCGACGTCCCGGATGGGCGTCCCGGTGCGGGCCAGGCAGGCCACTACCGCCTGGTGGAAGGGTCCCCCGGCGGTGGGCCGCGGCACCCGGCCACCGGTGTCCGGCACCGCCCACCGATCCTGCAGCAGGGCCCGCAGCAACAGCGGATTGCCGCCGGTCAGTGCGTAGCACTCGGTGCCGAGGCGGCCGTCCACCGGCTGGTTGCCGAGCGTTTCTGCCAGCCTGGCCACGCCTTCGGGGCCGAGCGGGTCGAGCGTGATGCGCCGGAAGCCGGGGTGGCGCAGCAGTTCGGCGCCGAGCAGCGGATCGCCGCCCCGACCGTACGGGCGCTCCGTGCTGTACGGGCACTCCGTGCCGCCGTACGGGCTGTCCATGCCGTACGGGCTATCCGTGGCGATCAGCAGGATCCTGGCCATGCGGGCGTGGTGGGCGATATGCAGCAGCTGCCGGAGCGACGCCTGGTCCACGTGGTGCAGATCGTCGACCGCGATCACCAGCGGTGCGGACGCGGAGAGCGCGCACAGCGCCCCGCACAGCCGCTCCACCGCCCGGGGCCCGTCCTGTGCCGGGGCGAGTCGCAGCCGCTCGCGGGTCCGGTCCGGCAGCGCCGGGTGCTCGGCCAGCCGTCGTACGAGGCCGAGCGGGGTGCCGCTGTCGCCAGGCAGACCGGGCGCGTCGAGGACCACGGCACCGGATTCGGCCGCGATCCCCACGAACCGCTTCAGGAATTCGCTCTTGCCGCACCCCGGCCCGCCCTCGGCGACCAGCAGCCGGAAATCGCCTGCCGCACACGCAAGGAGCGTCGCCTCCGCCAGCTCTATGTGAGCGCTCCGGTCAATGAGCATGGCCCTCCAGGACTGCTGTCACGGATCATGACTGGTTCCGGACCGCAGTGTGTGCGGGTTCGCTCGAGTCCCGGCGGAGTCACCCTCGTACGTCGGCGGAGCGCCACCCGCCGCCCTCCGCCGGGCCGGGCGAATACGCCCAGGCATGCAGCAATGGAATAAGCGGCCCCATGCCACTTATTACCGAGATCAACTTGTGGCTCACATCACAGGCCGCATTTCCGCATCGCCATGGAATGATGCCACGGTGTTCGCCTCAGGGTTTTGGTCAGCCGTAACGGGGGGAGACAAAAATGCCGAAGATGATTGTCATCGGACATAGGGACGGTCTCGACCAGGCGCTGCAGCGCCGAGGCTTGGAACCTTTCTATATCGTGCAGGCGCCGGTGAACACGCCGGTGGGTCGGCGGTTCAAGCGTGTCACCGACATGGAGAACGCCCAGGAAATATTGCGGGCAGTGCTCTCCGCTCGCCTCGATGATGTGGCAGGGGTGCTGACCGTACATGAGATGGGCGTATTCGGGGCAGCCTATGTGCGGCAACAGATGAGCCTCCCCGGGAATACGGACTCAGCCGCGACTCTCTACTTCCGGGACAAATATCTCCAGAAGAGCAAGTTGTCGCCCCAGATCAAGCGAGCACGCTGCCGATACGCCTCCAGGGATACTTCGTTCGCGGATCTCGCCGGCGAGCTCGGGGATACGTTTGTGATCAAGCCGGCGACCGGTGCCGGCGCCCTCCGCACGAACATCATCCGCTCACCGGAGGAGTATGCGCGGGCCTTGAAGCTGTTCTCGGGCCAGTCAGATGTCGAGATCGTCGCCGAGTCCTTCATCGACGCCCCGGAAGTCTATATTGACGGCATCTGGAAGAACGGCGACCTCCGGTGGTCATCCATCAGCAGTAACCACATTTCACCGCTCAGCGCCGTACAGGGCGGCGTCCTGGCCGCGCACGTACTGGACAGAAGGCAGCATTCAGCACTCTTCCAGCAAGCAGAGACCCTTGCCAGGCAGGCGCTCACCGACCTGAACCCGCCCGATTGCGTCTTCCATCTGGAAGCATTCACGGAAAAATCGGGACTGACTTTCGGCGAGTGCGCCATCCGCCTCCCCGGGGCACTGTCCCCCCAGGTCAATAAATTGACATTCGGTGTCGATCTCTTTGATATCGAGATCAGCCTGGCACTTGGGGAGGAAGTGGCCGAAACGCTGGACAGCGGTGCACCGGAGCGCTTCTACGGGTACCTACTTCTACGTCGCCCCAAAGGGGGAAACCTGACCCAGAAGGATTTCGAGCGCAACTTCCTCTTCGACGAGATCCAATATTCGCCCGACGCACCGGCCGGACCATATGGCCGCGTGGGACAGGCCATCGTCTCCGACCCGGACGAGTTGAAACTGCACCAAACGATGGACGACATCGTGCGATTCAACGAGGCCGGCGGCGCGTAGAAGGCGTACGTCTGGCTGACGACGGCCGATGATGATCCGCACCGCAGGCCGCCCGGCTCGACGCGTGAGCGGCCCCGCGCGGAGTTGACTGCCGAGGCGTCGAGAGTTGTCCTGGAATCACCTATTGCCGAACGTCAATAGGGAGCGGAAGTGTCCGGGAGCCCAGCGGCTGAGACGGGCGGTCGACGCCATGGGGCCGCCGTGCCGGAGCGCGACACCTCGGTGCGGGCCGAGGCGGTCGGTCGGGTCGTGGCGGGCGAGCCGCGGCTGTCGGCGCCGCTGCCCGAAGATCTGGAAGTCGTCCAGCTGGCCACGCTCGGCCTGGGGAATCGCAGCTACTTGATCTCGGATGGCACGGTCGCGGTCGCGGTGGACCCTCAGCGTGACATCGAGCGGATCACCGCCGTGCTCGACTCGCGGGCGTGGCGGCTCGGCGCGGTGGTGGAGACCCATGTGCACAACGACTACGTCACGGGCGGTCTGGAACTGGCCCGTCACTTGGACGCGGTCTACGTGGTGCCGACCGGTCCCGAGCTGGGCTTCGACGCCGTACGGACGGGCGACGGGGACGAGATCCCGGCCGGGGACTTGAGCATCCAGGTGATCGCCACGCCCGGGCACACCGACCATCATCTGGCGTATGCGTTCGCGCTCCGCGGTGGCGTGCCGCGGCTCGTATGCACCGGAGGGTCGGTGCTGTACGGGACGACCGGGCGCACCGATCTGATGGGGGCGGAGGCGGCCGAGCCGCTGGCCCGTCGGCAGTACCGGTCGGCCCGCCATCTGGCCGAGGTGCTGCCCGATGACACCGTGGTCCTGCCGACCCATGGCTTCGGGAGCTTCTGTGCGGCGGCGACGGCCGGCGCGGTCGAGCGCTCGACGATCGGCCACGAACGTGCCACCAATCCCGTCTTCACGCTGGACGAGGACGCCTTCGTCTCCAGTGCCCTGTCCGGCCTCGAGCCCTACCCCGCGTACTACCGCCGGATGGCCACGATCAATGCCACCGGGCCGACACCCCTGGCCGACCTCGGCGCGCCCCGCTCCGCCGACCTGACCGAGCTGGCCGACCGTGTGGCGGCCGGGGAGTGGGTGGTGGATGTACGGCCGCGAGCGGAATTCGCGCACACCCATCTGCGGGGCACCGTGAACATCGACTCGTGCGGGGCCCTCGCCACCTATCTGGGCTGGCTGGTGCCGTTCGACGCCCCGCTCACCTTGCTGGCGACCGACGACGAACAGCTGGAAGCCGTCAGGACGGAGCTCCTGCGGATCGGCTTCGACCATCCCGCGGCCGTCGCCACCGGAAACCCGCTGGAATGGGCGGGCCCCCGGTGGCTGACCTCCTACCCGCGCGCGGACTTCACCACCCTGGCCGCCGCCCTGGCCGGGCGGACCATGGAAATCCTGGACGTCAGGAACGGCGGCGAATGGCGGCGCGGACATCTGCCCGGCGCCCGGCACCTACCGCTGCCCGAACTGCCCCACACCCTTCCGGCCCTGCCGGACACCGAGATCTGGGTGCACTGTCACAGCGGCTTTCGGGCCGCGATCGCGGCCTCCCTGCTGGCCGCCGCGGGCCGTCAGGTCGTACTCGTCGACGACGCATTCGAACACGCCGGGTCCATGACGGGCCCGTGACACGAGGGCGATAGGTCCCCCTGCTCGAAGGGGTGGACCTCGACGAGGTTCCAGCCGTCGGCGAGGTCGTCGGCCAAGCGGCGGGAGAAGAAGTGCACCGCGAAGCCGCCGTGCTCGAAGGTGTCGCCCTCATGAGCGACCAGCGCCGTAATGGGCGTCGCCGGTGTGCCGCACGGTGTACACGAACACCCCGTCGGCGCGGAGGACGCGGCGCACCTCGCCCACCAGCGCGTGGATCTCCTCGGTCGCCCGGACGGCGAGGCCCTCCGCGTGCGAAATACAGCGCGTCACGGCCGTGTCCGGCGCCGGGCTCCAGCACATCGCCCGCTCCGGCCGCATGGAAGACGGTGGCCGCGTGAACGGCGGGGCCGAGGGCTCTTGGCCGTACATGCCGGGGTGGCCGGCGTAGGTGTGTTCCCAGTGGCCGCCGAGCCGGGACCGCCCGCACGCGGTCCCGGCCCGAGGGGCGGGTCGGGTCAGCCGGTGCCGGCCGTGGCTTCGGATTCGGGCCGGAGGCGGACGGCGGTGGCCGGGCTCGCGGTGCGGGTGACGGCGGAGACGGCGGCCATCGTCACGATGTTGAGGACGAGGGCGATGACACCTACGTTGAGGTCCTTCACCGCCTGGGGCAGCCCCGGCAGCAGGCTGCCCACCGTGACGCCGGAGAGGGTGACGACGGCGACCGTGGTGACGCCGACGACGATGCCCGCGGCCGCTCCCTGTTTGGTGACGATCTGCCGTGCCGCGAGGCTCGCCAGCAGGGCGGGGAAGAGCTGGGTGACCAGCGCGTAGCCCATGAGCAGCAGCGAGACGATCGAGCTGCCGCCGTTGAAGGTGAAGTAGAGGGCGATCAGGGCGAGGGCGGGCACGAGCAACTGGGCGAGACGGCCGATGTGCTTATCGCTGGTGTGGGGCCGGGCGAGGCGGTAGACGTTCTTCGCCAGGCAGGTCGCGGAGGTCATGAGCAGCAGGGACCCGGGGACCAGCGCGGTGAGCAGTCCGGCGCCACCGACGATGCCGACGAACCACGAGGGGAAGGTGGCGGTGGTGATGCGCAGCAGGGAGAGGTCCGCGTCGGCACCCTTGAGGCCGGGCACGACCAGGATGGCGGTGAAGCCGACGAAGAAGACGAAGAGCAGGATGAGTTGGTAGAGCGGCATGAAGATGGCGTTGCGGCGGAAGACACGCTCGTTCTGGGCGCTGTACGAGGCGCTGAAGGTGTGCGGCCACATATAGAAGCCGACCGCCGACAGCAGCACGGTGGATGCGAACCACGATGTGCTCATGCCGCTCGAGGGCAGGGTGAGGGTGTTGGGGTGGGCCTGGTCCACTGCCCGGAACATCTCGCCGATGCCGCCGTAGTAGTGCATCGGCAGGTAGATGCCCAGAATCAGCACGACCGCGAGGATCGCGACGTCCTTGAGCACCGAGGTCCAGGCCGAGCCGTGGATGCCGGAGATGGTCACGTACAGGGTCAGCGCCACCGTGCCGATCACAATGGCCCAGTGGGAGGAGATACGGCCGTCGGAGGAGACGGACACGATGATCCCCAGCCCCTTCAGCTGCAGCACGAGGTAGGGCACCATCGCGACGACTCCGACGAGGGCCACCAGCGCGCCGAGCAGCGGGCTGTTGTATTTGGCGACGAAGAAGTCGGACTGCGAGATCAGCCGGTGCTGCTTGGCGTAGCGCCATACGGCCGGCAGCAGCCAGTACGACAGTACGTAGGCCAGTGAGGCGTAACAGAGGATGTAGTAGGCGGGTGCGCCCTTGCCGTAGGCCCATCCCGAGGCGCCCAGGAAGGTGAAGGTCGTGTAGATCTCGCCGGCCAGCAGCAGGAAGACGAAGACCGTCCCGAAGCCGCGGCCGCCCACCGACCACTGTTCGAGATCCATGTCCCTGCCGCGGCGGGCGCGCAGGCCCAGACCCAGGGCCGCGAGGAGGAAGACGAAGATGACGGCGAGGGCGATCATGAGCTCTGCTCCTCCCGGTTCGCCGGGTCCAGACGGTAGATGACGGCCATGGTTGCCGAGATCAGCACGACCCACATGACCAGCCAGAAGAGGATGAACGGCATACCGAGGACATAGGGCGTCACCCGGTTCGCGAAGAAGATCCCGCCGAGGATCCCGATGAACGGGATCGCGCCGAGCAGATGGATGGGTTTCACGTCGAGAACCTCCTGGGCCGGGCCGTACACCGCTGATGGGGCGAGGCCGTCTGGGGTGGGTGGCACGTCTCGCGCGGCGCCGCCGGGACGCCACGCATGGCCATGCCTTGCCAACACATGCCTTGCCAACAGAGGAGACGAGGCAGGCTTTTCATCATGCGGAAACAATTTTTCAGTTGGCAGATGTATAGGTCCGCCTCAAGGACCTGTCAAGGGTTTTCGCCGCCACCGAGGGGGGTTGTTATTCCGCGATGCAGAAAATAATATCCGCATCGCAGAAGCCACCCGTCTCCCGAAGGAGATCCCCATGGCACGCATGTTCCTCAGTGGTCAGGCGATGGAGGGCGGCCCCTTCCATCACCACCTGCGCGGAGCCCCGCTCGTGGCGCGGACCCGTACCGCTTCCGGCTACCGCTTCTTCTCGATCCGGGACACCTGCCCCGGGCTGCTGCCCGACCCCGGCGTCGACACCGCGATGGACGGCGAGGTCTACGACGTCCCCGATGAGGTGCTGCGCGACCATCTGCTGCCCTCCGAACCGCCTGAGCTGGAGTTCGGCATCATCCGGCTCCAGGACGGTTCGTCGTCCTTCTCGATGGTTCTTCGCCGTGGCGAGCTGGAGAAGGGCGTCCACCAGGAGATCACCGCCTTCGGCGGCTGGCGCCCGTACCTCAAGACCCTCGGCCGGGAGAACTGATGAAGCACCGACTTCCCTGCACCGTCAACGCGTCGATCCTCTTCACCGAACTGCCGCTGCTGGAGCGTCCGGCCGCCGCGAAGGCCGCCGGGTTCGACTCGGTCGAGTTCTGGTGGCCCTACGCGACGGCGGTGCCGACGGATGCGGAGGTCGACACCTTCGTCCGGGCGGTGCGCGATGCCGGTGTCCGGCTGACAGGGCTGAACTTCTTCGCCGGGGACATGGCCGGGGGCGACCGTGGACTGGTGTCCTGGCCGGCCCGGGTGGCGGAGTTCCGCGACAACATCGATGTCACCGTGGCGATCGGTGAGCAACTGGGCTGCCGGTCGTTCAACGCCCTGTACGGAAACCGGCTCGACGGCGTCGCCCCGGCGGAGCAGGACGACCTCGCGGTGGAGAATCTGGCGCTGGCGGCCAAGGCCGTCGAGCGCATCGGCGGCACGGTCCTGGTGGAGCCGGTCAGTGGTGCCCCCGCGTATCCGCTGCGCACCGCCACGGACGCGCTCGCCGTCATCGACCGGGTGGCGGCCGAATCCGGCAGCCGCAACCTCCGCCTCCTGGCCGACCTCTACCACCTCGCCGTCAACGGAGACGACGTGGCCGGTGTCATCGCCGCCCACGCCGACCGCATCGGACACGTACAGATCGCGGACGCGCCGGGGCGGGGAGCGCCCGGTACGGGAGGGCTGGACCTCGACGGGCAGCTGGCCGACCTCCAGACCGCGGGCTACACCGGCTGGGTGGGTCTGGAGTACAAGTCCGAGGGCCCGAGCGCGGACAGCTTCGACTGGCTCCCGCGCGAACGGCGCGGCAGCGAACGCCACGCCTGACCGGGATCGGGACACCCGCGTCCACACGGACAACGCCAACTACCCGAACAACCCCGACCAGCCGGACAACGCGGACCATCCAGCCAACCCCGACCACACACCCATGACACGAAGGAACCTACGATGAGTGCCACTTCCCGGAAGATCGCCTTCATCGGCCTGGGCATCATGGGCGGCCCGATGGCCGCCAACCTGGTACGGGCCGGACACACCGTCACCGGATACAACCGCAGCCGCGCGGCCATCGACACCCTGGTCGCGGCCGGTGGCCGGGGCGCCGACAGCATCGCCGAGTCGGTGTCCGACGCCGACGTCGTGATCACCATGGTCCCCGCCGATCAGCAGGTGAAGGAGGTCTTCCTCGGCGAGGGCGGCGTCCTGGAACACGCCGCGCCCGGCACCCTGCTGATCGACATGAGCAGCATCACCCCGCAGACCTCGCTGGAGGTGGCGGCAGCCGCGCGGGACAAGGGCCTGCGTACGCTCGACGCCCCGGTGTCCGGCGGCGAGGCGGGCGCCATCGAGGGCGTGCTGTCCATCATGGTCGGCGGCGATCCGGACGACTTCACCGACGCCGGGCCGGTGTTCGAGGCGCTGGGCACCACCATCGTGCATGTGGGCCCGCACGGGGCCGGGCAGACGGTCAAGGCCGCCAACCAGCTGATGGTCGCCATCCACCTCCAGGCGCTGGCCGAGGCCGTGGTGTTCCTGGAGAACGCCGGAGTCGACCTGGAGGCGGCGCTGGAAGTCCTCGGCGGCGGCCTCGCCGGCTCCACCGTCCTGGCCCGCAAGCGGGACGCGGTGCTGGGCCGTGATTTCAAGCCCGGCTTCCGGATCGACCTGCACCACAAGGACATGGGCATCGTCACCGACGCCGCACGCGCGGTGGGTGCGCCGCTGCCCGTGGGCGCCGTGGTCGCCCAGCTGGTCGCCTCGGCACGTGCCTGCGGCGACGGCGGCCTTGACCACTCCGCGCTGCTGCGCGGGGTCGAGCGGCTGGCCGGCCGCGACCCGCGCTGAGCCCGCACCGGCACAACCCACGCCTCTTCGATGTACCGACTTCGATGTACCGACCGACAGGAGCATCCTCATGGCCCGTATGACCGCGGCCCAGGCGGCGGTGGAGATCCTCAAGCGTGAGGGCACCACCCATGTCTTCGGCCTGCCCGGTGCGGCGATCAATCCGTTCTACTCCGCGATGCGTATGAACGGTGGCCTGACCCATGTCCTCGCCCGGCATGTGGAGGGCGCCTCACACATGGCCGAGGGCTACACCCGCGCCAGGGCCGGGAACATCGGGGTCTGCGTGGGCACCAGCGGCCCCGCGGGCACCGACATGATCACCGGGCTGTACTCGGCCAGCGCCGATTCGATCCCGATCCTGTGCATCACCGGCCAGGCGCCGGTGGCCAAGCTGCACAAGGAGGACTTCCAGGCCGTCGACATCGCCTCGATCGCGGCGCCGCTGACCAAGATGGCGATGACCGTCCTCGAACCCGCCCAGGTGCCCGGCGCGTTCCAGCAGGCATTCCACCTCATGCGCTCGGGTCGGCCCGGGCCGGTACTGATCGATCTGCCCATCGACGTCCAGATGGCCGAGATCGAGTTCGACCCGGAGACGTACGAGCCGCTGCCGGTGTACAAGCCGTCGGCCACCCGAGCACAGATCGACAAGGCCATCGCACTGCTCCAGGCCGCCGAGCGGCCGCTGATCGTCGCCGGGGGCGGGGTCATCAACGCCGACGCGAGCGCGCTGCTGGTGGAGTTCGCCCAGCTGACCGGGGTGCCGGTGGTGCCCACACTGATGGGCTGGGGCAGCATCCCCGACGACCACCCCCTCATGGCGGGCATGGTCGGTCTGCAGACCTCGCACCGCTACGGCAACGCCACGCTTCTGGAGTCCGACTTCGTCCTCGGCATCGGCAACCGCTGGGCCAACCGCCACACCGGCGGCCTGGACACGTACACCCGGGGCCGCACCTTCGTCCACGTCGACATCGAACCCACCCAGATCGGCCGGGTCTTCGCCCCGCACCTGGGCATCGTCTCGGACGCCAAACCCGCGCTGGAACTGTTCGTCCAGGCGGCGAGGGAGCTGAGGGCCGCCGGAGCCCTCAGGGACCGCGGCGACTGGGCCGACAGCTGTCGGCAGCGCAAGGGCACCCTGCTCCGCAGGACCCACTTCGATCAGGTGCCGGTCAAGCCGCAGCGGGTCTACGAGGAGATGAACAGGGCCTTCGGGCCCGATACGCGCTACGTCTCCACGATCGGGCTCTCCCAGATCCAGGCCGCGCAGCTGCTCCATGTCTACCGCCCCCGGCACTGGATCAACGCCGGCCAGGCCGGGCCGCTTGGCTGGACCGTGCCGGCCGCCCTGGGGGTCGCGACGGCCGAGCCGGACGCCACCGTCGTCGCCCTCTCCGGCGACTACGACTTCCAGTTCATGATCGAGGAGCTGGCCGTCGGCGCCCAGTTCCGCGTTCCCTACCTCCATGTGGTGGTCAACAACGCCTACCTCGGCCTGATCCGGCAGGCCCAGCGCGGCTTCGACATGGACTACTGCGTCCAGCTGTCCTTCGACAACATCAACGCCCCCGAGGTGGGCGGCTACGGCGTCGACCACGTCAAGGTCGCCGAAGGACTGGGGTGCAAGGCCATCCGCGTCTTCGAGCCCGACCGCATCGCGCCCGCTCTGGAAGAGGCCAAGAAGCTGATGGCCGAGCACCGGGTGCCGGTGGTCGTCGAGGTCATCCTCGAACGCGTCACCAACGTCTCGATGGGCACCGAACTGGACAACATCACCGAGTTCGAGGAGCTGGCCACCAGCCCCGGCCACGCCCCGACGGCGCTCCGCACGGCCCTGGGGTGACCCTCGGGTGGCCCTGAGTCCTCGGGTTCCTCAGGCGCCGCTGCCGAACACCGCCGACTCCGCGGTCCATGCGGCAGCCTGCTCGCTGAGGGAGAGGCCGAGTCCCGCGCGGTTCGGGATGATCATGCGGCCGTCCTTGAGTTCAAGGCGCTCGTTGAACATCGGCTCGAGCCATTCGAAGTGCTCAACCCACGCCGTACGCGGATAGGCCGCGGACAGATGGACGTGGATCTCCATCACGAAGTGCGGTGCGAGACCCCGGCCCTTGTGGTCGGCGAGCGCCGCGATCCGGAGGAACGGGGTGATGCCGCCCACCCGGGGCGCGTCGGGCTGGACGAAGTCGGACGATCCCGCCTCGATGAGCACCGCGTGTTCGCCCACGCTGGTCAGCATCTCGCCGGTGGCGATGGGGGTGTCGAGTGTGGCCGCGAGGGCGGCGTGTCCCTCGGCGTCGTATGCGTCGAGCGGTTCCTCGATCCAGGTGAGGTTGAAGTTCTCCAGAACACGGCCGACCCGGGTCGCCGTGATCCGGTCCCACTGCTGATTGGCGTCGACCATCAGCGGGACGTCGTCGCCGAGGTGTTCCCGCACGGCCTCGACGCGCTTGAGGTCGATCGACGGGTCCGGGGAGCCGACCTTGAGCTTGATACCGCCCACGCCACGGGCCCGGGCCAGGTCGATGTTCTCCAGCACCTCCTTGATCGGCATCGACAGATAGCCGCCGCTGGTGTTGTAGACGTCCACCGAGTCACGGTGTGCGCCCAGCAGTTTGGCGAGCGGCAGACCCGCCCGCCGGGCCTTGAGGTCCCACAGAGCGATGTCGAGGGCCGCGATGCCCTGGACGGCCACACCGCTGCGACCCATGGACGCGCCGCCCACACCAGCTTGCTCCACAGCCTGCCGGTGTCGCTCGGGTCCTCGCCGATCAGCTCGGGGGCGGTCTCCTTGGCGTGGGCGTAGATGGCGGCCCCGCCGGCGCGCTTGGAGTAGCTGAAGCCCAGACCCTCGTGGCCGCCTTCGGTCCTGATCTCGGCGAAGAGGAAGGCGATTTCGGTGAGCGGCTTCTGGCGGCCGGTCAATACCTTGGCGTCGCTGATGGGCGCGTGAAGGGGCAGATTGACGAGGGAGAGGCGGATCGACTGGATACGGTCGGTGGTCGCCACGCCCGGGGCGGACGCCCAGGGCTTGAAGACGACCGACTCGCTGGGGGCGATGCTCATGGGGTGCTCCTTGTTACCTGGCTTGATGCCTGCGTTGATGCCTGCCGCATTGATGCTCGATACGCGAGCGAGGGTGGAACGGCGGTGGGACGGTCCGGTGCGCCCTACTCCCCCGCCGCCCGCACCGGGTTGACGAGGCGGCCGATGCCCTCCACCTCCGACATCACCGTGTCCCCGGGACTCAGGGCACGCGGCGGGTCCATGAAGTCACCGCATCCCGAGGGGGTGCCGGTGAGGATCACATCGCCGGGCCGGAGCGTGAAGAAGCGGCTGAGGTAGGCGATGAGCGAGCGGACCGAGAAGAGCATGTCGGCGGTGGTGCCGTCCTGCACCTTCTCTCCGTTGACCCACGTCCGTACGGCGAGCGCCTGCGGATCCTTGATCTCGTCGGCCGTGACGACGGCGGGGCCGAGCGGGCAGAAGGTGTCTAGTCCCTTGCCGCGCACCCACTGGCCGTCGTCGGCTTGGAGGTCGCGGGCCATACGTCGTTGGCGACGGTGTAGCCGAACACGACGTCGAGCGCCTTGTCCTCGGGGATGTCGCGGGCCTCGGCGCCGATGACGACCGCGAGTTCGGTTCACCAGTCGACGCGCCGGGTGACCGCGGCGTCGACGACGATGGCCTCGCCGGTGCCGATGGCGCTCGAGGAGAGTTTGGTGAAGGGATACGGCGCCTTGGGGCGCGGCCAGCCCATCTCGGTGATGGTGTCGAGGTAGTTGAGGCCGATACCGAAGATCGTGCCGGGCCGGTGGGGCAGTACGGGCACGATCTCGTCGGCGGTCAGCGATGCGCCACCGGCCGGGACGGGGGCGCCGGCGATCATGTCCTCCAGGCGGAGGCGGCCGGGGGCGAGGCGCCATGTGTCGCCGGGCCCTTCGGCGATGGGCGAGCAGGAACATGGCCACCATGGCGAAGACCCACGGCACGGAGGAGAGCAGGCCCACGGTGACGTCGTTGGTGCCCTTGATGTCCCGGACGATCGACGGCAGCCAGAAGGTGTTGGCCTAGATCGACATCTGGACCGAGAAGTAGACGAAGACGAGCAGCAGGATCTTCGGGTCGCGCAGCACGGACCAGAAGGTCGGGCGGTCATCGCCGTGCCGGCTCATGTACTCCGCGTCCTCCGCGTCGATGGCGGCGGTGAGCTCGCGCTTCTCGTCGGCGGTGAGCCAGCGCGCGTCCTCGATCCGGGAGTCGAGACGGAAGAAGGCGAAGACAGCCCTCCGACATCCGGGAAGACCGCATCCTGGACCGGCTCTCCCTCGGCTACCACCTCACCGCCGGTGGCCCTCATGTGGCGGCCGCCAGCGGCATCGACATCGCGCTCTGGGACGCGCAGGCCCGCGCGTTCGGCGTACCGGTGGCCCACCTTCTGGGCGGCCGGCTCCACGAACGGGTCGACGCGTACGCCTCCTCCGGCTATGTCACGGCCACCCGCGACCCCGGCGAATTCCGGGACACGATGGCCGCCCACGCTGCCGAGGGCTTCACCGCCGTCAAGATCAAGATCGGGCTGACGCCGGATGAGGACCGGCAGCGTACGGCCGCCGCCCGCGCGGCCATGGGCGACGACGGTCTGGTGATCGTCGACTACAACGCCAACTGCACCGTCGCGACCGTCCGCCGCTCCCTGGCCCGGATACGGGACCTCGACCCGTACTGGGTGGAGGAGCCGCTGCCGCCCGAAGACAGCGTCGGCTGGCGCGAGTTGCGCGATGTACATCTGCCGCTCTCCGGTGGCGAAGCCCTCTACACCCGCTACGGCTTCCGCGACCCCATCGCCGAGCACCGCTTCGATATCGTCCAGCCCGACCTGGCCAAATGCGGCGGCTTCACCGAGGCCCAGGCCATCCGCCAACTCGCCGCGGCCTTCAACCTGCGGCTGTCGCCGCCCTGCTGAGGCACCGGGGTCGCCCAGGCCGCGACGCTCCAGTTGCTGTCGGCGACACCCCGGGCGCCCTTCGGCATGGCCGGCGGAGAGCCGCTGATCTTCGAATTCGACCGGGGTGAGAGCCCGCTGCGCGAGGGCGTCCTCGCAACACCTCTCACACCGGAGAACGGCACCGTGGCCATCCCCGACGGCCCCGGTATCGGGGTCACCGTCGACGAGGAATGGGTACGCGCCCACCGGCTGGAGGACCACAACGTCCTGGTCCGGGCGCACTGACCTTCATGGCCCCGCGCCGCGGGGCCGGCACTCAGCGCCGTACGTGGCCGAGGCCCGCTGAGATCTCGGCGGCCGCCTCGGCCACCAGCGGACCGACTTCGCTCAGGATCCGTTCCATGCGCTCCGCCACTCCGGCGACGCTGATCGCCGCGACGGGCATACCGGTGTGGTCGTGAACAGCGGCCCCACAGCAGCAACTGGACTCGTCGAACTCCCGCCGATCCTCCGACCAGCCGCGGTCCCGCGTCTCCTGGAGGATCTTCCGCAGATCGCCGACCGAGTCCTCATCCACCGGAGATTCGCTCGACGCCACGAGCTCCGCCAGCTTCTCCTCCAGCGCCTGCTCCGGAAGAGCCGCCAGGTAGGCCCGCCCCAGCGAGGTGCAGTGCAGTGGCCGCCCCGCCCCCAGTTCGCTCGTCACCGCCACCGGGCGCGGACCGCGCTCGCGATGCACGAACACCATGTTCACACCGTTCGGCACCCCGAGGCTGGCCGTCTCCCGGGTCTCCCGCATCAGCCGGGAGATGATCGGCATCGCCGTGGCGGTCAGATCCGTCGAGCTCACCGCGGCGGAGGCCAGTCGCGTGGCCGAGGGCCCGAGCCGCAACAGCCCGCTCCCCTGCTCCACGGCGAGCCAGCCGCCCTCGACAAGGCGGTCGACCAGTCGGTAGGCGGTGCTGCGGCTGAGCCCCAGCGTCGCGGCGAGGTCCTGGGTGGAGCATGTGCGGGCCACAGCCATGTGGTCGAGGATGGCCAGACCGCGGTCCAGAGCGCCGGAGCCCGGCCCGAGAACAGAGGAGGTGGTGGCGGGCGAGGTCATACAGCCTCCGTGAGTGAAACGCGGTGTCAATCAATGAGACTACATCTCGGAGCGCCGCCGTTCGACCGTCCGCCGTTCGACCCCTCCGGTGCAGACCCCCGCCCGGGCGCCGCCGTCGCCCGGAGCCCCTGGCCGCGAGGGATACGAGGTCGCTCTCGCCCCCGCGACCAGGGCCGACTCGACACGCCTATTTGGTGAAGAATCCTATGTAGGACGAGACGAGGGCGGAAACCAGCCAGTACAGCCCGTAGGCGATCCCGATGATGATCAGCACCGCCAGGGCACTGTCTATCTTTCCCACCAGTGTGGACGGAGTTCGGGGCTCCAGGTCATGTGAGCTCATCTTTGAAACATACGACAAGAACGCTGCACGTGTGGCTGCTTGTTAAGGTTTCCGCGGCCACCGGTTCATCTGACCCGGTGTCGACTCGGCCGGCGACGGGCTCAGGGAGCGGTGACGACCGCGCCACCGCCAGCTCCGGCGGTGATCCGGCCGGGGCACAGCCCCCGTGCGGCGAGCCCGCTGAGGATCTGCGGCACGGCGCTGACGGTGGTCTGGTAACCACCGTCGTGCATGAGGATGATGCTGCCCGCCCGCATGGTGGCGGCGGCCTGGACGATCTGCTGGGTGCTGGCGCCGTTCCAGTCCTGGGAATCCACGCTCCACAGGACCTCGGTCAGCCCGAGACGGGCCGCGTCCGCCTTGACCTGCGCATTGGTCTCCCCGTAAGGCGGCCGGAAGAGGGTGGGGGACTGTCCGGTGATGCGCTTGACCGTGTTCTGGGCGGTGGCGATCTCGGTGTACGCGGCCGGTTCGCCGATCTGGGTGAGGTGGGCGTGGGTCGCGGTGTGGTTGGCGATCCACATGCCCGCCGCCTGCTCGGCCTTGAGCAGGTCCGGGTACTGCTCGGCGTGCTGCCCCCAGATGAAGAAGGTGGCCTTGGCCCCGCCCGCCCGCAGAGCGCCCAGCAGCGCCTGCGTCGATGCGGGGTTCGGTCCGTCGTCGTACGTCAGACCCACGTACCCGTTGGGGCAGTTGGCCCAGGCCGCGTCGGTGCGTGCCTCGCCGGGCGTGGCCGCCAGGGAGGCCGCCGCCGGGGAAGCAGCCACCGAGAACGCCGCCATGGCGGCGGTGGCCGCGGCGATGAGCGCGATCCGTAAGCGGTTGCGCGCGTTTCCGAGCATTCTTCCTCCTTGAGCGCGGGTTCGGGCGAGGGGCAGTGTTACGCGGTCGGAGTATGCTGCGAGACCGATGCAACGTCAACGCTTGCTTCCGGAATTATTCCGGAAGCAACTCCCCGCCTCACTTTCGCCGATGACCTCCTGAACTGTGTCTTCTCAGCATGGGGCGGAGGCACCCGGCAGCGATGACGACGTTGGGAGGGTCGGGTCCGAAAAATTTCCGGTAATCCGCTGCGCCAGTGTGCACCGCGCCCGGCCGCCGTGCGGAGCGCTCATGCGAATGTCACCTCGGCGGTGGCGTGGCGTGCCTCCCGGTGGGTGGCGATACGGAGCTCGGCCCGCCCGTCGGCGGCCGTGCCGTCGGCCAGGATGCGCTCACCGGCGAAGACCGGTCGCCGCAGCCGGTAGGACAGGGCACGTACACGCCGCTCGGGGGCGTTGCGGCGGACCAGTTCGAGCATGAGCAGGGCCAGCAGGGGGCCGTGGACGACGAGGCCCGGGTAGCCCTCCGTGTCGCGGCAGTACGGGGCGTCGTAGTGGATGCGGTGCGCGTTGGCGGTCAGGGCGCTGAACCGGAACAGCAGCGTGGGGTCCGGTTGCAGGCTCAGCCGCCACGGGCCCTCGGCCGTGGCGGTGGCCTGGTCGTCGAGTGCGGTCGGATGCTGTCCGCCGGGGCCGCGGCCGGAGCGGTAGACGATGTCCTGTTCCTCGACCACGCACAGGCGGCCGGACTGCCGGAGCTCCTGGCGCTCGGTGATGAACAGCAGCTCGCCGGTGCGGCCCTGTTTGGGTGTCACCGCGCGCAGGCTGCTGACGCGTTCGGTGGGCTCGCCGAGGCGCAGCGGTTCGCTGATCTCGCAGCGTCCCCCGGCGAACATGCGCTGCCGGTCGGGGATGGGCGGCAGAAAGCGGGCGGCGCGCAGATGGCCATCGGCGCCCAGTTCGTGGTGGGCGGGCCAGTGCAGGAAGTAGAACCACTGCCACAGGGGTGGCAGCGGAGCTCCGGTTCCGGCGACCGTGTCGGACAGATCGAGGAGTGCGGACACGGCGCTGACCGGACCCGGGTTCAGGAGGTCCTCGTCGGTGGCCGGGGCGGGGCGCCACGATGCGACGTAGGAGCCGATCGGGGGCGGGGTGGCTGGCATGGTCTGTCCTTGCGTGCGGCTCGGCGGCCCTCAGGTCGCTCGCCCCCATCATGTGTGCTGATGGCTGGAGTTGGACAATGGAAAACAGTGATGGCCACATGCCGTGGTGGCATGAGACTCACACGTCGTCCGCGGTGTCCGGCTCCGCCAGAAACGACGCCACGATCGCCCCGGCCGCCGGGCGGCACTCTTCGAAATATCCGTGCCGGGCGCCCTCGAAGATGTGGGTACGCGCCCGGGGAATGCGCGCGGCGAGCAGCGGTGCGTTCGCGGCGGGCGTGAGCCGGTCCTCCGCTCCGTGCAGGATCAGCGTGGGCGCGCTGATCAGCGGGAGTGCGTCCCAGGCATCGTGTTCATTGCTGGCCACCAGATGGCGCCGCCGGGCGTGCGGCGGCATGGCGGGGTCGCCGAGGGTCGTATAGGGCCCGGGGTGTCCGGAGCGCCAGGCCGGGGTGTACATGAGGTCGGTCAGCGCTTCCCTCGCCGCCCGCGCGTCGGCCTGCGCCAGGGAGCGCCGCACCGCCATGTCGCGTTCCCTCGCCTGGGGCCCGCCGGGCGAGGTGCAGCCGAGGACGAGCCGCCGGATCCGGTCCGGATGGCGGGCGGCGGCCCACTGGGCGACCCGCCCGCCCATGGAGGTCCCGTACAGGTCGGCGCGCTCGATGCCCAGGTGGTCGAGGACGGCGATCACATCGTCGGCGAAGCCCGGCGTCGAGTAGGGCTCATCGGGTTTGCCGCTCTCCCCCGTGCCACGCCAGTCCATGGTGAGGGTGGTGTGCGTGGTGTGGAAGTCCGCCCGTATGCCGTCCCACCAGTGGTGGTTGTTCGCCTGGCCCGCCAGGAGCACCAGCGGCCGTCCGGTGCCCTGGCGCTGATAGGCGAGGAGGGTGCCGTCCAGTGCGCGGGCGTGGCCGTTCGGCTGGCGGCCGTCGGTGGGTGTCATGCGGGTTTCTTGCCTTTCCTCGTTGAGCTGTCTGGTTCTCACCGGGCTGTCCGGCGAGCTGTTCCCTGGCCCGCGGGCGTCATGTGTCGTCGGTGCGGGCGATCTGCGCGTGCGGTTGGGCGGAGGGCCATCGCCCCTGTTGCACGGCCGAGGCGATATGGCGGACCAGCTCGCGGGCGACGACCTCGGCCGCGGGTGGTGTCCGCCCGTTGCGTGGTGTGGCCAGGACGATCGAGCGCCACACGTCGGGGTCGCACAGCGGTGCCGCGCTGAGCGTGCCATCGGCCACGTCCTCGGCGATGCCCACCCCCGGCAGGATGGTCCAGCCGTGGCCGGCCCGGACGAGCTGTTTCTGCAGCCGCATGGAGTTGGTCTGCACGACGATGTCCATCTCGACCGCGGCCCGGGCGGCGGCCCCGTCGATCAGGCTGCGCAGGGCGTGTCCGGCCGCGGGCATGACCAGCGGATGCTCGGCGACCCGCGCGAGGGGGACGGGGCGCTCGCCGCGCAGCCCCTCGGACGGGGGCGCGACCACCCACAGATGCTCGCGCACCAGGGGGCGGACGTTCGGCGACGGGGTGCCGGCCAGGTTGTAGAGCAGCGTCAGGTCAAGGTCGCCGTCGTCCAGCCACTGCTGGAGGTGCCCGGAGTACGCCGTCATCAGGCGCAGCTCGATCCCGGGATGGTCGCGGGCGAGCGCGGACACCAGTGGCTCCGCCAGCAACTCGGTGGTGCTCTCCAGCAGGCCCACGGTGACGACGCCGGTCACCACGCCCGGGGTCGGCTGGACCTCGACACGGGCGCGCTCCAGTTCGTTCAGGGCCCGGCGGGCGCGGTCGACCATGATGGCACCGGCCTCGGTCGGCCGCATGCCCTGCCGGGTCCGCTCGAAGAGGGCGACGCCCAGCTCCTGCTCCAGGGTGCGGATCTGCCGGGTGACCGCGGGCTGCACCAGATGCAGCAGCTCTGCGGCGCGGGTGACCCCGCCGACCTCGGCGACCGTGACGAGTGCCTTGAGTTGTTTGACGTCCACCGCCCGCACTCCCTGCCATCCTGACCCGGCATGGCCGCATCACAGATTGTTATTTCACGAACATCGTCATGAGTGTCCATGATGACAAGTCCTGGTCAGTCAGTTGTCTGGAGGTCGCCCATGACCGAGCCGCCGCTCTCCGGTATCACCGTCGTCAGCGTCGAGCAGGCGGTGGCGGCCCCGCAGCCGGGACATCATGGAGCGGCTGCTCGGCGAGGCCGATGTGTTCGTGCAGAACCTCGCGCCGGGCGCGGCGGCCGACCGGAAGGCGTACGACCTGCTGGTGCAGTGCCGGACCGGTCTGGTCTCGCTGACCGGCAACGAACACGGCCCGGCCCGGGTGGGGGTGTCGATCGCAGACATCGCGGCCGGGATGTACGCGTACTCGGGGATCCT
Organism: Streptomyces sp. NPDC059679; assembly: GCF_042734105.1. Classification (NCBI taxonomy): domain Bacteria; kingdom Bacillati; phylum Actinomycetota; class Actinomycetes; order Kitasatosporales; family Streptomycetaceae; genus Streptomyces; species Streptomyces sp. NPDC059679. Next base: position 28,769 of record NZ_JBHWES010000066.1, read on the forward strand.
CACCGCGCTCTTCACTCGCGCGACCAGCGGTGTCGCCCGTGCCGTGGAGGTGTCCCTGTTCGAGGCGCCGGCCGAGTGGCCGGCCGCCGACGGCAGGGAAGTCCTCTTCTCCGTCCAGAACGAGCGGGAGTGGACCGCGCTGTGCGAGTGGTTCCTGGACCGGCCGGAGCTGGCCGACGACCCTCGGTTCGCCACCGGACCGGCCCGGGTGGCCCATCGCCAGGAACTCGACGCGATCGTGGCCGAGCGGTTCCGCGCCCTGGCGAGCGGGGAGGCGATGGAACTGCTGGACGCGGTGGGCATCGCCAACGCGGGGGTGAACAGCGTCGAGCAGTTCCTCGACCATCTCGTACTGGACGCCCGGGGTCGCCGGCGCGACATACGCATCCCGCGGGCCGTGGTGCCCGCGCTGGGACACAGCGCCGCCGATATCGACACCCTCCGGGCCGACCGCGCCATCTGAACCGCCCGCCCGCACACACCCCGTCTTCCAGGAGCCTCACACCATGAGCACCCTCGATATCCTGTCCGAGGACGAGCAGTTCGCCGTCAGTACGGTGCGCGACTTCGTCGACAGGGACGTCAAACCGGTCGTCCAGGCGCTCGAACACGCCAACACCTACCCCGAGGCCCTGATCGAGCGGATGAAGCAGCTCGGTATCTTCGGACTCGCCGTCCCCGAGGAGTACGGCGGCACCCCCGTCTCCACCCCCGGCTACGTCCTGATCACCGAAGAACTCGCCCGCGGCTGGATGAGCCTGGCGGGCGCGATGGGCGGCCACACCGTCGTCGCCAAGCTGCTGCTGCACTTCGGCACCGAGCAGCAGAAGCGCCACTATCTGCCGAAGATGGCCACCGGCGAGATCCGCGCCACCATGGCCCTCACCGAGCCGGGCGGCGGCTCCGACCTGCAGGCCATGCGTACCGTCGCCCGCAGGGAGGCGGATGGCTATGTGGTCAGCGGTTCGAAGACCTGGATCACCAACTCCCGCCGCTCTCGGCTCATCGCCCTGCTGTGCAAGACCGACCCCGATGCCACCCCCGCGCACCAGGGCATCTCCATCCTGCTGGCCGAGCACGGGCCCGGTCTGACGGTCTCCCGCGATCTGCCCAAGCTCGGCTACAAGGGCGTGGAGAGCTGTGAGCTGTCCTTCGACGGCTACCGGGCACCGGCCGACGCCGTGCTGGGCGGTGTCGAGGGCGAGGGGTTCGCCCAGATGATGAAGGGGCTGGAGACCGGCAGGCTCCAGGTCGCCGCCCGTGCGCTCGGGGTCGGCCGGGCGGCGTTCGAGGACGCGCTGGCCTACGCACAGGAGCGCGAGTCGTTCGGCACACCGATCTGGAAACACCAGTCGATCGGCAACTACCTCGCCGACATGGCCACCTCGCTGACCGCGGCGCGCCAGCTCACCCTGTACGCGGCGCGCGAGGCCGACGCGGGCCGGCGCGTGGACATGGAGGCGGGCATGGCGAAGCTGTTCGCCTCCGAGACCGCCATGCAGATCGCGCTCAACGCCGTCCGTATCCACGGTGGTTACGGCTACTCCACCGAGTTCGACGTGGAACGTTACTTCCGCGACGCACCCCTGATGATCGTCGGTGAGGGCACCAACGAGATCCAGCGCAATGTGATCGCGGCTCAGCTCGTCAGGCGAGGAGGACTGGAATGAGGATCGTCGGCCTGCTCTCGGAGGTGGAGCTCGCCCGGGCCGCCGTCCCCGGCCCGGGCGAGTGCCATCTCAGGGGGCGGTGAAGCGATACGAGCCGGAGCCCACGCCGTAGACGGCGCAGCCATCGTCGAGGCGCAGGAAGGTCGCACCGGCGTGGCTGATCCGGGACGCGGCGCGGGAGGTGGCGGCGGGCAGCCATACCTCGGCGGTCGTATTGACCGGCACGGACACGTCCAGGGTTAACGCGCCGTCATTCGCCCGCCTCCACCGCGTGGTGATCGGGCCGTAGAGGGAGTCGTAGCGCCCGTTCGCCTCGTGTACGTCACCGCCGGGGCGGGGCCGGATGACGATGCCGCGGAAGCCGGGCTCACCGATGCCGATGCCGGTGATGTTCTGGTACATCCACTCGCCGACCGAGCCGTAGGCGTAGTGGTTGAACGAGTTCATACCCGGATCCTGGAAGCTCCCGTCGGGTCTGAGGGAGTCCCAGCGCTCCCACATCGTCGTCGAGCCCCGGTCGATCTGGTATCCCCAGGACGGGAACGTCCGCTGTTCCAGCAGTTGGTAGGCGACGTCGGTGTGGCCGGTGGCGGTGAGCGTGGGCAGCAGGCGCGGGGTGCCGAGGAAGCCGGTGGACAGATGCCGGTCCTTGCTTCGGATCAGCTCGACGAGCCGGTCGGCGGCGGGTGTTCGCGCGCTGTCCGGCAGCAGGTCCATGGACAGCGCCAGGACGTAGGCCGTCTGGGTGTTGCCCTTGATGGTGCCGTCGGCGGACACATACGCCCGGTTGAACGCCTCACGGATCTTCGCGGCCAGCGTGTCGTACGGCGCGGGGTCGTGGCCCAGCACCCGGGCGGCCTTGGCCACCAGCTGCGTGCTGTGCGCGAAGTAGGCGGTGGCGATGACGTCCTTGGGAGTCTCGTCGTCCACGTTGAGCCAGTCGCCGTATCCTTCGGCGGGCCGCAAATACCCGCTGCTGTGCTTCTCCAGATACGTGATCCAGGCGCGCATCGCGGGGAAGTTGTCCGCCAGTACCTGCCGGTCCCCGTATGCCTGGTAGAGGTTCCATGGCACGGTGACGCCGGCGTCGCCCCAGCCGGCCGTGCCCTCGCCGAGGTTGCCGATGCGGGGCGCGACATCGGGGAACGCCCCGGCGTCGGACTGCCCGTCACGCATGTCTCGGAGCCACTTGGCGAGGAAGCGGGCGGATTCCATGGTGTAGGCGGCGGTGGCGGAGAAGACGTTGATGTCTCCCGTCCACCCCAGCCGTTCGTCGCGGGCCGGAGTGTCGGTGGGGATGGACAGGAAGTTGCCCCGCTGGCCCCAGGTGATGTTGCGGTGCAGTTGGTTGAGCATCGGCACATCGGTCGTGAACGACATGGTGAAGGGGGCTCCGGTGTGCATGACGCGTCCGGTGACGGCCTTTGTGTCCGGGGTGCCGGGGTAGCCGGTGACCTCGACATAACGGAAGCCGTGGAAGGTGAAGCGCGGCTCGAACGTCTCCGTCCCCGAGCCCTTCAGGGTGTACGAGTCGGTCGCCTGGGCGGTGCGCAGATTGGCGGTGTAGAGCATGCCGTCCTTGTCCAGCACCTCGGCGTGGCGCAGCCGCACGGTCCGCCCGGCCTCGCCACGGACCCGCAGCCGCACCGAGCCCACCATGTTCTGGCCCAGATCGAAGACGTACACACCGGGCTTGGGCTCGGTGACGCGGACGGCGGCCAACTCCCTCGCCACCCGGATCGGGGCATCCGCCTGGGCCACCAAGGACACGGCGGATGTGGTGTCGGCCGGTACGGCGTCGACGGACTTCCAGAGGGCGTCGTCGAACGCGGCAGAGGACCAGCCGGCCACTTCCAGCCGGGCGTCGTACTCCTCTCCGGCCATCAGGTCGGCCGTCAGGATCGGGCCCGTGGCGCAGCGCCAGTCCGCGTCGGTGGTGATGCGGTCGGTGCTGCCGTCGGTGTACGTGACCTCCAGCTCCGCCCGCAGGGCGGGCCGCTCGCCGTACTGCTCCTGCCCGAGCCAGGCGACGCTGCCGGAGTACCAGCCGGAGGCGAGAATCACGCCGATGGCGTTGGGGCCGCGCCGGAGCAGATCGGTGACATCGTACGTCTGGTACTGGACGCGCTTGCGGTAGTCGGTCCAGCCGGGGGCGAGCTGGTCCCGACCGACGCGGTGGCCGTTGATCTCGGCCTCGTAAAGGCCGAGTGCCGTCGAGTACAGCCGCGCCCGCGCGACGGGCTTCGCGGTGAGCCGGAAGTCGCGGCGCACCAGGGCGGGCCGCTGCGCCGCCCGCACTCTGCCCCACGGCCCGCCGCCCCACGGGGCGAGCACCTTGGCGGCGGGCCAGCCGCCGTCGTCGTATCCGGGCAGGTGCCAGTCGCCGGACGGCTCCGCGTCGGTGGCCTTCCAAGCGGCGGAGGTGGTGAGGGAACGGACACCGTCCGCGTCGGTCAGCTCCAGGACGCCCAGCAGTCCGGCGGGGCTCGACGAGGCGTTGACCGCGGCGACGGCGATGGTGTTGGCCCCCTCGTGGAGCAGGGCGGTGACATCGACGACCACCGGATGGCGCCAGTTCTCCTGGACGGGAGCGCGCCCCCCGATCTCGGTGCCGTTGACCCACGCGGTGAACCCGTCGTCGGCGACCAGCGCCAGACGGGCGAGCCGCGCACTTCCGGACACGTCGAAGGAGCCCCGGAAGTACCGGGTCCCGGCGGGCGCGCTGGAGGCCGGGTCGCCCTCGGGGTACCAGACCCAGTCGGCCTTGGCCAGATCGGGACCGCGGGTCACCGTGTCCGGCGCGGCGACCCACTTCGCCGCCCCCTGGTCCTCGGTGCCCAGCCCGGTCTCCCACCACGTGGGCTCGCTCCAGGGCGAGGGCTTGCCCTGGCCGTCCCAGACCCGGACGGCCCAGTGGTAACGGGTCCGGGCGCGCAGCTTCGGGCCGTCGTACGGGACCGACACGGACTGGCGGGAGCTCACCTTGCCGCTGTCCCAGACGTCCGGGGCGCCGATCCGGCCCGGGGAGGTCGCGACGCGCACCTGGTACGCGCTCTGCGCTTGGTTGCGCCGGTCCGAGCCGAGCTGCCAGCTGAGGCGGGGATGCGGGGTGTCCAGACCGAGCGGGCGGTCGGCGTATTCCACGGTGGTCTTCTCGACCCGGAGCCCGCCGTATCCGGGCTCGGCCGCCTCGGCTTCCCCGGTGGTTGCCGCGAGGGCGGTGAGGCCGGTGAGGGCGGGGCCCGCGGCGGTGGCGGTGCCGAGGAGGTTCCTTCTGCTGATCACATGCGTCTCCCGGGTGAGGAGGGCTTGGCAAGAGCAGGGCAGGGCTGCGCATATCCGAGATATGAAACGATTCAACCACGGGGCGCACTACGGCTCGCGCTCGCACACCCATGTGAGTGCTACACGGCAACGGTGGAGACTTTTGACTCCCGGAGGCAGCGACGTTCACTGTCGCGTCAGAATTGAATCGTGTCAATGCTTTGCACAGCGACTGTCCGGAAGCGACTGCGACCGGGTGTCTCAGCGGGCGGAGACGCCTGCCTCCGGAGCGGATGCGGCCACCAGCGCCGGCAGCAGGCCCGGGAAGCGCTCTTCCATGTCGTCCGTGCGGAGCGCGTTCATCTTCGTCGTCCCGACGTAGTACTGCCGGATCACCCCCGCCTCCCGCAACACGTTGAAGTGGTGCGTCAGCGTGGACCGGGACACCGACACATCGAAGGTGCCGCAGCTGATGTCCTCGTCGGCGCGGGCAAGTTGGGACACCACGGCACGCCGCACCGGATCCACCAGGGCGTCCAGCACCTGCTGCAACGAGACCTCCGCCATGGCCGGGTGCTCCACCGTCCGTGAAGAGGTGCGGGGGCGGGCCATGGCGACTCCTTGGGGCGACTTCTGCGCGTTCAGGTCATAGTACGACGTACATCGAATGCCGATGAGCGTCAAATTTTCGTGGGCTCCCCGAGAGGCGGCGGCTCGCTTCCCCGGAGACGATGCGTTCATGGAGTCCCGCTTCCCCGTGAGGCAAGTGGCGAGCGGCTGTGGACGCCGCGCCCCTCATGCCACTTCCTCTGAAATCTCATGAAAGCTCACGAAAATCCATGAAGGCTCATGAAAGGTATGCACCATGGCCACGCAGACTCCCGCCCGTCCCCTCGCCGGCCGCGTGGCGGTCGTCACCGGTGCCTCCAGCGGTATCGGTGAGGCATCTGCCGAACACCTGGCCTGGCTGGGCGCCCGTGTCGCCGTCCTGGCCCGGCGCGCGGAGCGGCTGAATGACCTGGTCGCCCGGATCGAGAAGAACGGCGGCCAGGCCCTGGCCCTGACGGTCGACGTGACCGACACCACGGCGGTTCGGACGGCCGCCGAGCGGATGGCGGCCGAGCTGGGCGGTGCCGACCTGCTGTTCAACAACGCGGGCGTCATGCTCCCCGCACCGATCGAGGAGCTGGCCACCGACCAGTGGCAGCGCCAGATCGACCTCAACATCACCGGCCTGATGAACACCATCGGCGCCTTCACCCCCCAGCTCGTCAAAGCCGCAGGGGAGCGCGGAGTGGCCGACCTGATCAACACCTCGTCGATCGCGGCCCACGGCGTCTTCCCGAACTTCGCCGTCTACTCCGCCACCAAGGCCTACGTCACCCACCTCTCCCGCCATCTGCGGGTCGAGCTGGGCCCCAAGAACGTACGCGTCTCAGCCATCGAGCCAGGCATCGTCGGCACGGAACTGCAGAACCACGTCACCGACGACGGAGCCCTCGCATGGCTGGAGAGCTCCAAAGAGACGGTGGAATGGCTCACCCCTCAGGACATCGCGCAGACCATCGGCTTCATCGCGAGCCTCCCGCCACGCGCCAACCTCCAGCAGGTCACCATCATGCCCACCGCCCAGCCCAGCTGACCGCCACCGGTCGCGGGGACGAGACCCGGGTCAGCTCTCCCGGATCTGGTCCGCCACCGTGACGACAACGGTTCGGTCAGGGGGTGAGTACGTCCTGGGGCAGCAGCCCCTCCGCGCGCAGATCCCGCCAGAAGTCCCCGGGCACGGAAGCCCTGAACTGCGCTGCCGCGTCGGCGACTTCGCCCGGTGAGCGCGCGCCGACGAGAACGCTCGCGACCGGGTCCGGCGCCGCCGAGAAGGCGAGGGCAGCGGCGCGCAGCGTGGTGCCGTACCGCTCGGCCACGGCGCGCATACGGCGGGCGCGGTCCAGCAGGTCCGGAGGGACGGCCGCGTAGTCGTACATCGCTCCCGGGCGAGGGTCGGCCAGTACCCCGGAGTTGTAGACGCCGCCGATGACCACGGATGTGCCGCGTTCCCGCGCCGCGGGCAGCAGGGCGGCGTCGGCGCGCTGGTCGAGGAGGGTGTAGCGGCCCGCGCACAGCACGGCGTCGACGTCGGTGTCCCGGACGAAGCGGGTGAGCATTCCGGCCTGGTTCATCCCGGCGCCGATCGCGCCGATCACGCCCTCCCCGCGCAGCCGCTCCAGCTCCGGATAGCCCTCGCGGAAGGCCCGCTCGGCGTGGTCGTCGGGGTCGTGGAGGTAGACGATGTCGACCCGGTCGAGACCGAGGCGGCTCAGGCTGTCCTCGATCGAGCGGCGGACACCGGCCGCGCTGAAGTCCCAGACGCGCCGGTGGACGGGGCGGCCGTCCCGGCCCGGCTCCGGGGGCTCCAGCAGGCGGCCGACCTTGGTGGAGAGCACATAGCTGTCGCGGGCACGGGTGCGCAGGGCCCGGCCGAGGCGGCGCTCGGCCAGGCCGGCGCCGTAGTGAGGCGCGGTGTCGAAGTAGCGGATACCCGCGTCCCAAGCGGCGTCCACGGTGGCGTACGCCTGCTCGTCGCCGACCGGTGTGAACAGGTGGCCGATGGCCGCGGACCCGAAGGACAGCGCGGTGACCGGGACACCGCTGCGGCCGAGTGTGCGGATGGTCGGGGCGGCCGCCTCACCGCCGGACGCGCGGCGGGTCATGCCGCCGCCCGCTCGGCCTCGTCGGCGCCCAGCCGGCCGGTGTCGATCCGCAGGACCTGGACGTACGGCGTCGGGGGCCGGGCGGGGAGGGTCACCTCCAGGGCGTCATCACGCACGATCCACCGCGGGGGCTCGGAGGCCGCCGCCCCGAGCAGGGTGACCCGCCGGGGCGGGGCGGGCAGCAGCCCCGTGGTCCGGCCCAGGCTGCGGATGCGTACGGTCCGGTTGTCCGGCCACGCCATGAGGAAGGCGTAGAGCACCTCCGGCGCCCGGGTGAAGCGGATGTCGCTCGCGGTGTAGGTGAGGGCCGACTCCCTCGCGCGCTCGCCGCTGACGCTGGTCGGCCCCTCGCCGTGTCTCGCCCAGGGGCGGGTGGCGAAGACCGCTTCGCCGCAGCGCTCGACCCACGCGCCGAGGGAATCGAGGACGGTCGCGGTGGCGTCGTCCAGGGTGCCGTCGGGCAGCTGGGGCACGTTCAGCAGGAGGCAGCCGTTCTTGCTGACCGTGTCGACGAGCAGACGGACGATCTCGTCCGCCGTCTTGTAGCGGTAGCCGTCGCAGTAGAACCAGTCGCCGATGCTGGTGTCGTACTGCCATGGCTCGGGGTCGGTGTCGCCGAGCTGCTGGCGTTCGACGTCCAGGAGCACGGCCCCGCGGTCGCGTCCTGGCACCGTCTTGATGCTCACCACGCCCTCGGGCACCCGGTTGTAGTAGTCGGCGAGGAATTCCAGGCCACGCTTGCTGGGCGGGGCGGCGGGACAGACGCTGCCGCTGTCGAAGGGCAGCCGCGAGTCGCGAGGTAGACCAGTTCGGGCCGGTGGCGGGTGGTGACATCGCGCAGCCGGGCGTAGAAGTCGTCGATGAAGTCCGGGTCCGGCGGCTCGCCGGGGCGGCGCGGCCGGCCGTAGAGGGCCCGCGGGTCGAGCCCGTCCCACCACAGGCCCCGGCCGTCCTCAGCGGTGAGATGCCCGTCGTACGGAACACCGGCCGCCGGCCCCTCGGCGTCCGTGGCGAAGGCGGCGTCCAGCCACCGCCACGTCCAGGAGCCGGCGTGCATGCTGACCCCGAAGCGCAGGCCCGCGCCGCGTGCCGCGGCGGCCCAGCGCGCGACGATGTCGCTGCGCGGCCCGACGTTGACGGCGTTCCAGGGCTGGTGGGCGGAGTCCCACAGGTCGAAGTTGTCACAGTGCGCCGCCATGGAGACGAAGCAGCGCGCGCCGGTGCGCCGGAAGCGGTCCATGAGCTCTTCGGGGTCGAACTTCTCGGCGCGCCACAGCCCGCACAGGTCCTTGTGGCCGAACCGGGAGGGGTGCCCGTACCGCGTCCGGTGCGCGGCGGTCTGCCGGCTCGTTCGTTCCCGCTCGAACTCCTCGGTGCCGTCGTAGGGGCCGTACAGGTGGCGGGCGTACCAGTCGCCGGACCGGGCGACGGACTGCGGGGGATGTGCAGCTCCGCCGGGTCGGTGGTATCGGCGTCGATCAGCGCCATGCGGCGGGCGGGGCAGGTCGGCCGACTTCACGGTCGCGGTGGACTACGCGTTGACGGTGGCGGCGCCCGGCACCGCCTGAGTCATCCAGGCGGCAGGCGTAGTCCCGCGATGAGGAGTTCGACCAGTCGTCGTGCGTCGTAGTCGGGATTGTGCTCGGCGCCGATGCAGAGGTTTCCGACTCCGCGCATGAGCTGGATGGCCGGCACGTCGGATCGGATCTCGCCGGCATCGACCGCGGCGTCGAGCAGCTGGGTGCATACGGGCACGAGGCGGTCGAGGAAGTAGGCGTGCAGCGTCTCGAAGCCGGCGTTGTCGGACTGCAGCACGGCGGCGAGTCCGTGCTTGGTGACCAGGAAATCGACGAAGAGGTTGATCCACTGCCCCAGTGCGGCATGCGGGGTCGCGCTGCTCGCCAGCAGGGCCGGACCGGCCTCGGCGCATGCCTCGACCTGGTGCCGGTAGACGGCGATGATCAGATCCGCTCGCGTCGGGAAGTGGCGGTAGATCGTGCCCACCCCGACGCCGGCCTTCGCCGCGATGTCGCGTACCGGCGCTTCCACGCCTGACGCGACGAAGATCGAGGCGGCCGCGTCGAGCAGGGTCTCCTGGTTGCGCCGGGCGTCCGCCCGCTTGGACCGGGCCGCGCGTCCCGCGCCCTCGTCGCTGTCGTTCACCGCACCGCTCCCTCCACTGCCAAACCGCTGCCGAGCCCTGATCTGGCCGGGCTTGCCAAACGGAACAACGTTCCGTATCGTCTTTTCCGGAACGAGGTTCCGCTTGCTCATGATGCCAGAGCAGGGACCCGGCAGCCAAACCACCCTTTGTCATCACGCGATACCGCCACGCTTCATCCGCAGTGGAGGAACACAGTCATGCAGTACCGCACCTTGGGCCGCACCGGTGTGCAGGTCAGCTCTCTCGCGCTCGGCGCCATGAACTTCGACAGCATCGGGCGCACCACCCAGGACGAGGCCACCGCCATCGTCGATGCCGCTCTCGAAGGCGGGATCAACCTCATCGACACCGCCGATATGTACAGCGCGGGCGAATCGGAGGAGATGGTCGGCAAGGCCATCGCCGGCCGCCGCGACGACATCGTGCTGGCCACGAAGGCCGGCATGCCGATGGGCGACGAGCGCAACCATCGGGGCAGTTCGCGCCGCTGGCTGGTCACCGAGCTGGACAACAGCCTGCGTCGGCTCGGTGTCGACCACGTCGATCTCTACCAGATCCACCGCTGGGACCCGAACACCAGCGACGAGGAGACACTGTCGGCGCTGACCGACCTCCAGCGTGCCGGAAAGATCCGCCACTTCGGCTCCTCGACGTTTCCCGCATACCGCATCGTGCAGGCCCAGTGGGCCGCCCGCGAGCACCACCTGAGCCGTTATGTCACCGAGCAGCCCAGCTACTCGATCCTGCAGCGCGGTATCGAGAGCCATGTGCTGCCCGTGACCGAGCAGTACGGGCTCGGTGTGCTGGCGTGGAGCCCGTTGGCCGCGGGCTGGCTGTCGGGCGCGGTCCGCGAGGGCCGGGAGATCACCACCAGCCGCTCGACGTTCATGCCGGAACGCTTCGACATCGCCATCCCCGCCAACCGGGCCAGGCTCGACGCCGTCGAGCGGCTGGCCGAAGTCGCCGACGAGGCCGGTCTGACCATGATCCAGCTCGCGCTCGGATTCGTGACCGCGCATCCCGCCGTGACCAGCGCGCTCATCGGCCCCCGCACCCTGGACCATCTGCACACGCAACTCGCCGCCGCCGACACCGTGCTCTCCGCCGATGTGCTCGACGCCATCGACGCGATCGTCGCGCCCGGTGTCGACCTGGCCCCGCACGAGAAGCACGACACACCGCCCGCGCTGCTCGACCCGTCGCTGCGGCGCCGCTGACCGTAGGGAAAGGATCAACAGCTCCATGCCGTACACACCCCGGCCTCGTTTCGGCATCATGACCGCCCCCATGCAGGTCGGCTACCACGACGTCCTGCGGGTCTGGCGCGAGGCGGACACCATCCCGGAGATCGAGCACGCCTGGTTGTTCGATCACCTCATGCCGATCGGCGGCGACCCGAACGGACCGACGCACGAGGGCTGGACACTGCTCTCGGCCCTCGCCGCCCAGACCCGCCGGCTGCGGCTCGGCTTGCTGGTGACGAGCAACCGGTTCCGGCCGCCCGCGATGCTGGCCAAGATCGCCACGACCGTCGACATCGTCTCCGGCGGACGGCTCGACTTCGGCATCGGCGTCGGCTCACGCCCCAGCCCTCCCGCGGCACACCGCGAGTACGCGGCACACGGCCTGCCCTTCCATGACACCGCGCACGCCGTGGGGAGCCTCGCCGAAGCCTGTACGGTGATCCGGCGGCTGTGGACCGAGGAGGAGCCGTTCGACTTCGACGGCACCTACCACCAGCTCACCGGGGCGTTCGGCAACCCCAAACCCGTCCAGCGCCCCCATCCGCCGATCCTGATCGGCGGACGCGCGGCCTCGACACTGCGCGTGGTCGCCGAACACGCCGACATGTGGAACATCCCCGGCGGCGACATCGACGACGTCATGAGCCGCAGTGCGCTGCTCGACCGCTACTGCGCCGAGATCGGTCGCGACCCCGCCTCGATCACCCGCTCGATCCACCTGTCCGTCTCGTACGACCGGCCCGGCACCACCCGGGACGCGATCGCCGAGGCGATCGACGCCGGCTTCGGACACATCGTCCTCGGGCTGTCGACGCCCTACCCCGTCAACGTGGCCCGGTGGGTCGCCGACGAGCTCATCAACACATCGGCCCGGGGCAAGTCCTCGTAGCGCCCGCGTACGGCCGTGGCGCGCGGAGCCCTACCTCGTCCCCGCCAGGACCTCCGCCGCGGCCACCCCGGACGCCGTGGTCGCGCCATGAGTGGAAATGTGCACCGCGCCGGGGGCGGTGGCGCCCGGCAGGCCCATCTCCACGACGATCGCGTCCGGGCGCGCGGTGACGAGGTCCGCCAGGGCGCCGCCCATCCATGGGTGCCGGGAGGCGTCCCTGACGACGACCACCAGCGGGCGTCCGGAGGCGGGGGTCAGCGCGGACGCCTCCAGAGTGGCTGCCTGCGTCCGCAACTCCTGCGGGTGGATCCGGACGGAAGTCGTGCCGGGAAGCCGCTCGCTCAGCGGTGCGGCGACGCCCCAGGGGGTCTCCTTGCCGATGGCCAGGTTGGTGGCGGGCACCAGCTCCACCACATGCGGCGGCGCGGCCAGGGGCAGTGACTCCGCCACGGAGCCGGTCATACGGATGGCCCGGCGGGCGGCGACGAAGCCGATGACACCGTCGGCCGCGCCGGCCGGGGCGGACCGGCCCAGCTCCGTCGACCACTCGGCGAACGCCCGGACCCGCTCCGACGCCTCCGCCAGCCGCTCCTCGGCGAGTTCCCCGGCGGCCACGGCGTCGACGAGGGCGGTGGCGAGCAGTCGGGCGGTGGCCTCCTCGGCGCTCTCCCCGCCGACGCAGACGGCATCGGCCCCGGCGGCGAGAGCACGCACCGTGGCCCCGTCGATCCCGTAGCGGTCGGCGACGGCCCCCATCTCGATGGCGTCGGTGACGATCAGCCCGTCGAATCCGAGTTCCTGGCGCAGCAACCCGCCGAGGATTCGGCGGCTGAGGGTGGCGGGCAGCTCCGGGTCGTAGGCGGGCACCAGGAGGTGGCCGCTCATGACCGCGCGGACCCCCGCGTCCAGTGCGGCGCGGAACGGCGGCAGGGCCTGGGCGGCGATCCGGTCGAGGTCGGCGTCGTAACTGGGCAGGCCGTGGTGGGAGTCGACGGCGACGTCCCCATGGCCGGGGAAGTGTTTGGCGCAGGCGGCGACCCCGGCCGTCTGGAGTCCTTTGATCCACGCGGCGGCGTGCCGGGACACCGTTTTGGCGTCCGCCCCGAAGGACCTGACCCCGATGATGGGGTTGTCCGGGTTGGAGTTGACGTCCACGGTGGGCGCGAAGTTGAGGCTGATGCCCGCTCCACGCAGTTGGCGGCCCAGGTCGGCGGCGACGGACTCGGTCAGCTCGGTGTCGTCCACCGTCCCGAGGGCGAGGTTGCCGGGGCGGGTGGAGCCGGTGGCGGACTCGATCCGGGTGACATCACCGGCCTCCTCGTCGATCGCTACGATCAACGACGGATTCTCGGCACGGAGTTGCGCGGTCAGCCGGGCGAGCTGGTCCGGGGATTCGATATTGCGCGAAAAGATCACGACGGAGGCCAGGCCGTTACCGATGTCACGCAGGATCCACTCCGGCGCCTCCGTGCCCACGAACCCCGGTTGCAGGACGGAGAGCGCGAGTCGTCGCAGGTCCGTGCCGGGCTTGCTGGTGGACATCGACCACGCCTTTCGGGGAACGCCAACACACCGACAACACCGACGCCGCCCACGACATCGATGATCTTTGGTACAGACCAACGGATACTCGCCCAGTCGAATCGCCGGTGTCAAGGCGCGGAGCGCCGGGGCCGCCACCAACACGCCTAGGGAATTCCCTTGTTGACAACGTATATGGTCTAGTCCATTTTTATGAAGGCGTCAGTACCTCACGGAGCGCAGTGAACACTACGCCCCGGCACGTTTTGGAGCACTGCATGCCAAAGCCCGATTACTTGTTTCGGTCCCCCTCGGACGTCCCCTACTTCAGCTCGGACGGCGAGACATACCTCGCCCGGACCCAGCTGCGGGACCTCACCAAGACCCACCGACTGCGTGTGTTGTCCGAGGACGACTTCGCCTTCTGGCAGACCTACGGCTACGTCGTGGTGAAGCAGGCGATTCCCGCCTCGGCGGCGCGCCGGTTGCTGGACTTCACCTGGGACTTCCAGGGGCTCGACCCCGGCCGCCCGGACACCTGGTACCAGGACCGCGAGTGGCGGTCCGACCTGGACCGTGAGCTGCACATCTACGGGTTCGTCGAGGCGTACCACCACCAGCTCATCTGGGACAGCCGCCAGACGCAGCGGGTCTACGACGCGTTCGTGGACGTATGGGACTGCGAGGAACTGTGGGTCAGCCTGGACCGGCTGAACCTGAACCCGCCCAACGTCAAGAACCGCGACCGGGCCCTGATCGCCCCCACGGAGCGGGGGTTCGACATCACACTCCACTGGGATGTCGACACCACCCTCAGTGTGCTGCCGCAGCGGGTCCAGGGCATCATCGCCCTCCATGACACCGAACCGGAGCTCGGCGGCTTCCAGTGCTGCCCCGAGTTGTTCCACCGGTTCGACCACTGGCGGGCGTTCCAGCCGGCCGACCGCGATCCGATCCGGCCCAAGATCGACCGGGCCGAGATGCCCGTCGTGCGGCCGCAACTCGAGGCCGGGGACCTGCTCATCTGGAACGGGCTGCTGGCCCATGGAGTGGCGCCCAACACCTCGCAGAACGGTGTGCGGGCGGTCCAGTACCTCGCGATGATGCCCGCCCTCGAATCCCACGAGCAGCTGCGGAATTCGCGAGTCGAGTCATGGCGCCACCTCACCACGCCGACCTGGAACGGCACCCTGCTGGGCGACGCCGACAAGCCCGAAGCCCTCAGGTACGGCACCGCCACGCTGGACGATCTGGGCGCCAAGCTGCTCGGACTCACCTCGTGGAACGGGACGGACATCAACCAAGGCGAGCGAAGCGGCGAGGAAGCAGCGTGCGACGCATCTGCCTGACACTCCCCACCAACCGGGCGTGCCCCGCGATGGTCACCGCCATCGGTGAGGAAGCCGCCTACGCGGCCGCGCACTTCGACGTCGAGGTGCATCTGCTCGTCCTGGACTCCTCCGACGCGTATCGGGAACACGCACGGGCTCTGAACTCCGCGCACGGGGTGCCGCGGGTCGTCGTCCACCACCTCGACGAGGCGGAGCAGCGCGACTTCCTGCGCCGGGTGATTCACCGGACCGAGCACACCAAGCATGAGCTGCTGCTCGACCTGATGCTTCCGGCCGGGCTCTCCTACGGCGCCTGCACCAACCGCGCGTTTCTGATCGCCGTGGCACTCGGCTGCGAATCCGTCCACCGCAGGGACTCCGACAGCCGCTACCAGGTGCTGCGCGGCGAGACCGTGTTCCCCGTCCACCAGGAGCTCCTGTCGCTCGGCAAGCGCGCGTCCGACGCGGCGCACGGTGTCGGCGAGACGGCGCTCGCTCCTGAGAACACCCACAAGCGGGTGGCGATGGTGGCCGGCTCCTTCCTGGGCGAGCTGTCCGTGGACATCGACGAGATCCGCCGGCTCGACCCGGACGTCTACTACGACGTGGTCGGCCTGTGGGCGCCGGGCCACTGGTCGGACGAGCAGAAGCGGGAACTCGTCGAGGAGTCCTTCCAGGGGCCCAGGACCGGCCCGTTCACCGGCGACCGGACGACCTTGACCGTCGTCGACCCCATGCATGTGGACATGTGCAACATCAGCTTCCACCAGGTGCATGAGCGAGTGCCGCTGCCGCCCGCCACCGACACCATCGGCAGCGACTACTTCCTCATCCACCTGGTCCACGCCGCCGCGCTGCCCGGCGTGCTGCACAACCGCCACATCGTGAACTTCTACACCGGGGAACGCCGCACCGGCCCGGGGTTCATGGCCTACCAGCTGCGGTTCGCCAAGTTCTTCCTCTCGATGCTCTACTTCAACTTCCTCTACGACGAGATGGCCGAGGCCGGCGAAGCGCTCCTCGACGACGAAGGACGGGTTCGGGCGTCCGCCATTGCCGAGCTGGCAAGGAAGAGCACCCTGCTCGACCAGGCAGAGAACGTCCAGCGTCTCGACACCATCGAGGCCGCGTACCGGAAGCTCGGCGGCAGATACGCCACGTTCGCCGCTTTCCTGGCGTCGCGCCGCGAGCGTCTGCTCGACGAGGCGCAGAGCGACATCGCCGACTTCGCCCTGCTGGTCGAGGCGTGGGAGGCGCTGGTACGGGCGGCCCGCGACACCGCCCTCGCACAGGCTCCGGAACGTCCGGGGCGAAGGTCACGATGACGCACGAGGGCATAGCAGGCATAGAGCCTGCCGTGGGCATACGCTTGTCCGCCGGGCTCGCGGCCACCACCGACGACCGGATCGTCTTCGACCTCACCGGAATCGAGGAGCGCTACGAGTCCCTGCTCCGGGAGTTGCCCGGGGTCGCCGTCCGCTTCGCGATGAAGGCATGCCCGGTCGACGAGGTGCTGGCCCTGCTGGCCGGGGCGGGCGCCGGGGTCGATGCGGCGAGCGTCCCGGAGATGGAACAGGCGCTGCGGGCGGGTGTGCCGATCGGCAGAGTGCACTACGGCAACACCGTGAAGTCCGATCGGAACATCGCCGACGCCCACCGGCTCGGCATCAGGGACTTCGCGACCGACAGCCTGGAGGACGTGGCGGCCATCGCCGGACACGCCCCCGGCGCCCGGGTGTTCTGCAGACTCAGCACCGACACCCGGGGAGCGCTCTGGACGCTGAGCGACAAGTACGGATGCTCGACCGACGACGCGGTGACCATCCTGGAAACGGCGCGGAAGCTGGGTCTGGTGCCCTCCGGCCTCTCCGTACACGTCGGCTCGCAGCAGATGACACCCGAGGCCTGGCGCGACGCCTTCGAACGCCTCGCGGACACCCTGGCCACCCTGGGCCGCCACGGGATCGCCCTGGACCACATCAACCTCGGCGGCGGCCTCCCCGTCCCGGGCTATCTCGACAAACACGGCAGACCGCTCGATCCCCCGATCGACAAGTTGTTCGCCGTCATCAGGGAGGGCATGGCCCACCTGCGCGCCATCGGCGGACACCACCTCGACTTCATCGTGGAGCCGGGCCGCTACCTCGTCGCCGGGCAGGGAGCCATCCGGGCACATGTGTCCCGGCTGTCCGCGCGGCGGGGCCTCGACGGGCGGCGCCAGTACTGGCTGTATCTGAGCTGCGGCAAGTTCAACGGCCTGTACGAGATGGACGAGTTGCAGTACCCGCTCGTCTTCCCCACCCACGCCGGCCCCGGCACCCGCCGGGTGCCCGCTGTCGTGGCCGGACCCACCTGCGACAGCGACGACGCCTACTCCCATGAGCACGGTCTGGTCCAGGTGCCCGAGGCGCTGGCGTCGGGCGACCCGGTCTGGGTGCTGTCCTGTGGCGCGTACGCGATCAGCTATACGACCCAGGGCTTCAACGGCTTCGGCCCACTCCCCTACACCTGCATCGACGGCGGCGCCACGGGCGGGTCCGGCGGGTCCAGCGGGTCCGGGAAGGCGTGTGACGGATGAACGACGAGGTGCGCATCCGCCGTATCGCAGAAGACGACTGGGACGGCATCGCGGCGCTGGAGTCCCACACCTACACCGGCCTCGGGCTGTCCGAGGGACGGGTGGCGCTCGAATCCCGCGCGCGCGTATCGCCCGCCACGTGCCGCGCGCTGGAGGTGGGCCCCCGGCTGGTGGGCTATGCGCTGGCGCTGCCCTATCCGATGTACCGGTACCCGGACCTGGAACGGCCCGAGGAGACCGCGTACCCGTCCACCAATCTGCATCTGCACGACCTGGTCATCGCGGAGAACTTCCGGCGCAGGGGGCTGGGACGGCGCCTGCTGCGCCATCTCACCGCGTCCGCCAGGGCACACGGATACGAGCAGATCTCGCTGGTCGCCGTCGGGGGCAGCGCGACGTACTGGTCGGCGCGTGGCTTCACCGCCCACCAGGAGGTCGTCCCCCCGGACGGCTATGGCCCGGACGTCATCTACATGTCGAGGGCGGTGCCGTCCGGCGTGTCCGCTCATGGCGCGTCATCGCAGAAGGAGCAGGTTTGATCCACATACCGCGGGTCCGAGATCCCTTCTACCGGAGCCAGCTGGCGATCGCCGCGCTGTTCTGCTCGCTCGGCTTCCAGTACGCCACCTGGGCCTCGCGCATCCCCGCCCTCAAGGCCGATCTCGGCCTGACGGCCGCGGAGGTGGGCTTTCTGCTGATGGCCGCGGGGGTCGGCGCGAGTGTGTCGTTCCCTCTTGTGTCGGTGCTGATGAGGCGGCTTGGCTCACAGCGCCTCGCGCTGCTGTCGGCCCTGGGCTTGACGCTGGTGCTCATCGCCCTGGCCATGGCGCCGAACTATCCCGTTGCCCTGGCGGTCGTGTGCTGCGACGGGGTGCTCGTGGGCTGTCTGAACGTCGCCATGAACGCACAGGGCGCCGCTCTCGAAGTCCGGCACAAGCGCAACGCCATGGCCAAACTGCACGCGACGTTCAGCGGCGGCTCACTGCTCGCCGCCCTCCTGGCTTCCGGTGTGAACGCGATGACCTCGACGGTCGCCGTGCACTTCGGCGTGGCCGCCGTCGTCCTGCTGCTCCTGTTCGGCTACGCCCGCACCGGGCTGCTGGCGGAGGACGAGGCCGCCGAGGAGAAGCGGGACGAGACGAAGAGCCGCAGCGGATGGTCCCTGCCGACCCGTATGACGCTGTGGATGTGCTGCGCCATGGTCTTCGGCACCGTCACCGAGGGCGCCATCAACGACTGGTCGGCCCTCTATATGACGGATGTCGTCAAGGCGTCGGCACAGCTGGCGCCCCTGGGGATCGCCGTCGTCTCGGGCATGATGGTGCTGGCCCGACTGTTCGCCGACGGCTGGCGCGCCCGCTGGGGCGATGGGCGGGTCGTCGTCCTCGGCAGCGCCCTGGCCGGGACGGGGCTGGCCCTCGCCCTGCTGAGCGGCGGTGTGGTTCCGGCCCTGATCGGGTTCTCCTGCGTCGGCCTCGGCATCGCGGCCGTGACCCCTTGCGTCTATGTCGCCGCGGCGAAGCAGGGCCCGGACGCTCTGGCCCTGGTCGCCGCCATGGGCACGACGGGCCTGCTGGCCGGGCCCCCGGTCATCGGATTCGTGGCGAACTCCAGCAGTCTGGTGTGGGGCCTGGGCGTCGTGGCCGCTTCGGCGGCCGTGGTGTCCCTGTGCGGTACGCGCGTCCAGTGGACGCCACCCGCTAACGCCTTGGGAACGGGAGTTCCTGGCCGTTGACGTAGACCCGCCGGAAGGTCAGCTCGTCGGTGTAGGCGATGCTGTCGGGGTTGAGGATGCCCGTGAACACGGAACGGGAGAGGCTGACGCCCCGCAGATGGTCGGTCTCCAGGCCGACCAGTTGCAGCACGGCGCGGGCGCCGTCGATCTCCATCCGGTCCATGTGGATGTTCCGTACGGACACCGGCAGCGTTCCGCCCTCGCCACCGTTGTAGTTCATGTTCACGAACACCACATCGCGCTCGACGTTCCGCCCGGTGAAGTTCCGGATGTGCACCCCGTCGATATAGCCACCGCGCTTCTTGCTCGCCTTGACGTACAGCGCGTGCTTGACGGGGTAGCGGCCGGGGAAGTCCGGCGAGTTGATCTCGCAGTTCTCGGCGAAGATATCGCGCACCCCGCCGGACATCTCGCTCCCGACCGTCATCCCGCCCCAGCGGCCGGAGAACCGGCAGTCGCGTACGACGATGTTCCGGCTCGGCACGCCGACGCGGTGGCCGTCCTCGTCGCGGCCGGACTTGACGGCGACACAGTCGTCGTTGGTGTTGAAACGACAGCCGGTGATGAGCACGTCGGAGCAGCACTCCGGATCGCATCCGTCGGTGTTGTAGAGCGTGCTGTCCACGGTGACATCGCGCACGGTGACGTTGTGCGACAGCACAGGGTGCACGGTCCACATCGGCGGGTCCACGATGGTCAGGCCGCTGACCAGGACATTGCGGCAGCGGTAGAACTGCACCATCTTCGGCCGCAGATAGTGGCCGTCGCCGAAGACACGCTCGGCCACCGGCACGCCCGCGGAGCCCATCTGGCGCAGCAGGCTCTGGTCGGGACCTTGCAGTCCGCTGGTGCGGTACCAGCTCTCCCACGGCCCGAGCCGCGCCTGTCCGTCGAGTGTGCCGGAACCGGTGACGGCGACGTTGCGCTCACCGTAGGCGTAGATGAAGGGCGAGTAGTTGTAACACTCGGTGCCCTCCCAGCGGGTGAGCACCACCGGCAGGAAGTCGCGCGGATCGGGGCTGAAGGCGATGGTGGCGCCCTCGGTGACGTGCAGGTCCACGCCGCCGCGCAGATGGATCGCGCCGGTGAGGAAGCGCCCTTCGGGGACGAGGACATGGCCGCCGCCGGCACGGTGGCAGGCAGCGATGGCGGCCCGGAACGCCTCGGTGTTCATCGTCCGCCCGTCGCCGACCGCGCCGTGGTCGGTGATGGCGAAGGTCCGGCGAGGGAAGGCGGGCGGCCTGATCCGGGCCAGGATCTTCGGCACCGGGCTCCACACCCCGGTGTACGGGGCGGCCGCGTATACGGACCCCGCACCCGCGGGCAGTTGGGAAAGCAGCGCGCCTGCCGCCAGCAGACCGCCGGTGCGCAGCGCGGCGCGGCGGGAAGCTCTCGGGTGCATGGCCTGACTCCTCGGCGTCGTCGGTGTTCCAGGAGCGTTCCAGAACCCTTTCGCGACCTTGATCAGCGCTCGGACTCAGCCGAGGGAGATCCGGTCGAGGTCCGGGGCGGACTCGGTGGCGTTGGAGATCTCGATCGTGTTGGCGCCGGGTTTCAGGGTGACGGGGACGGAGGTCGTGCGAGGGGTGGTGTTCCCGGTGTCGGTCACCGTCACCACGGTCGGCGGGCCGCCGTTGACGCTGACATGGAACGAGCGGGTGCCGTTGACCGTGTAGTCGAGGTAGAGCGTGCGCTGCCCGCCGTCGGGGACGACGACGTCGGGGAAGGTCACGGCCGCCCGTTCGCTGCCGCCGATGTTGCGCACCTTCTCGGCCCCGGAGCAGGGTCCGCAGCTCGTGATCCCGGTGCTACCGAGCTGGTTGGCCGAGTCCTCCGCCTCGCGCGCCCAGATCCGGCCGGCGGGCAGCGGCCGCACCCGGACGGGGTCCGAGACGGACTTCTCCCGGCCGAGCAGCGTGAAGTCCGCCGTGACGGGGATGTCCGCCGAGCCGGCGTCCTGGCGGGGTGGCGAGGTGAGGGTCCAGCTGCCCGTCAGCGTCTGGCCGAGCCGCAGCGACCGGGCCGTGACCGGGCCGCCGTCCGCGGTCCAGCCGGCCGGCAGCCGCGGGGCGAGGCTGACGCCGTCGAGCTGCTCGTCGTCGTCGAGCCGGAGCGACGCCGTGACGGTGATCGACCGCTGGCCGGGGCCGACCCACTGCAGACCGTGTGGCCGGACGGTGAGCGTGGTCTTGGGCGTGTACGAGGCCGGGGGCAGGGGCGCGACCGCGATCCGGTCGAGGCCGGGGCCGCGGGCGGCCGTGGAGAAGATCCGTACGGTGTTGGCGCCGGCCTTCAGCGGCACGGAGACCGCCGTGCTCTCCGGCACCCCTCCTGCCCTGTCGGGGTTGTTCGCGACGACGGGCACCTCGACCGGCGCCGCGCCATTGACACTCACGGACAGGGAGGAGGTGGCCTCCGCGGTGTGGTCGAGCTGGAGCCGGTAGTCGCCGGCCTCGGGGACGCGGACATCGCGGTACGTCACGGAGTTGCGCGGCCCCCCACCGAGCCCGACGACGCGCCGCGCGCCGGAGCAGGCGCCGCACTCGACGGAGCGGGCCGCACCCGCCAGCCGGTTCTCCCGTGCCTCGGCCTCCAGCGGCAGCGGGGTGCGGGTGGGCTTCGGGCGGCCGTACGCCACCTGGATCTCGTCGATGCGCAGCTGGTCGAAGAACTCCGGCGCCTGCGGGCCGCCCCACAGGCTGCGCACGTCCAGCTTGAGATAGCGGGCGTCATGGTCGCCGATGTCGATGATCTGCACCCCGCGGGCGCTGCGCAGCGCGCCCGCGCGCACCTGCGTCCAGCGCTTGCCGTCGCCGCTGGCGTAGACGCGGTAGTCCTTGATGCGCGCGGAGTCCTCGGGGCGGCCGAAGGACGACCGTGCGTGCGTCGGGGACCATTCGCGCTGGTTCACCGCCAGCGCCGTGGCGCGTTTGCGGGCGCCGAGGTCGAGGGTGACGGAGACGGGCAGCTCGCCGTCGCTGTCCCAGTAGGTCTCGTGGTTTCCGTCGGCGAGGTCGGCCGCCAGGTGTCCGGCGCGCGCGGACGAGGCGGTGGCGTCGACGCCGGACTGCGGGTAGTAGGGCTGACGGCCGTCGGTCTCGACCTTGAACACCGTGTCGTACGGATCCCAGTCGCTGATGCCGAGGATCGACAGGTGGCCACCGGACTGGCTGAAGCGCATCGCCTCGCCGGTGCGCAGGTCGGTGACGCGGCGCACCGTGTAGCCGTTGTCGCGCAGCCGCAGCAGATCGGTCCGCGGCCGTGTGACCACGTGTACGTACTGGGTGCGGTCGCCGTCCTCGCCCCGGCCCACGGTGACCACGCCGTGGGCGCCGTCGTTCCAGAAGCCCGGCTGCATACCGCCGTACATATAGCCGCCGCCCTCGACGCCGTACACCGACTCCCGGACGGGCTCGACCCACCGGCCCATGAAATCGTTGAACTCCTCCTGCTGTGACGGCAGTTTGCCGTTCACCATCGGTGTCTCGGCCATGAGCGATTTGATGGAGGACCCGGCGTTGGTGATGTAACGGCCGGTGCTGAGCCGGGCGTCGACCTGGTGGTCGCCGCCGTCGTACCACCAGTCGCCGGTGGTCGGCAGCTTGTAGTCGGCCTCGGTCAGCCGTGGCATGGGGACGGTCACGGCGGCGGGGTAGTCGTACGCCGGGGTCATGCCGGTCTTCTGTTCGTTGCTGACCGTGTCCATGATCGGCGTGTCCTCGTTGTTGTTGCTCAGCAGCCAGGACGGCCGGCGCTCGCGGATCTGCTCGTAGAGGCCCTGCTCCTCCCAGTACTCGTTGTCGTTGTCGATCCAGATGCCCGACAGATCCGGGTAGTTCCGCATGACCTCGAAGAACAGGTCGTAGCTGAACATGCCGAAGCCGCGGCGCGTGGTCAGGTCGACCTGCCGACCCTTGTACGCGGAGTAGGCGGCCGAGTCCAGCGTCTCGGTGCCCGACTCGTTGTGCCACTGCGGGTCGTCGGTCATGTAGAGGATGATGTGCACGCCCTTGGCCTTGCCCGCGGCGACCAGTTCGCCGAGCAGATCGCGCTCGGTGGCACAGCTGCCGGGGATCTTCGAGGGCCAGGGGCGGGCGTAGCCCAGCCTGCTGTGGAAGGTCGCCAGCACGATGTACGAGGCGCCGAGCTTACGCGCCTCGTCCACCCAGTAGTCCGCGCTCCAGCCGCCCTCGGTGACATCGCGCTCCCACTCCCGGCAGTTCTGGTGCTTGGGGTAGGTGAACATGCCCCAGTGCAGGAAGAGGCCGGCGGTGGACGCGCGCAGCCACTCCTGCCGCGGATCCTGGACCTCGGCGTCGGCCGCGGGGGCGGAGAGAAGGCCGACGGCCAGGGCGAGTACGAGTGCCGCGCACAGGGTGCGCCACCAGGTGCGCGCGGCGCGTGCCGCTCGGGCTGCGGGGATGCGTAGGGGGCGGAGCGGGATCCTCAGCGTGGGCATGTCCTGTCCTCCGTGAACGTTCCCATGAGCGTTCACGGAGCACTGTCCGGCCCACCCGGCCGCCGTGTCAATATGTGTGAAACGGCGGGACGTTGCGCGGATACGATCCATTGACGCCCGTCGTCGCCGCGGCGGTGATCGGGGCGGGAGCGTTCACGTGAGCGCTCTCGTACGTGTCCCGGCAGACCGTCTCCCGCGCGGTCAACGACAAACCGGAGATCGGCCCCGCCACGCGGCAGCGGGTGCTGGAGGTGGCCGACGAGCGCGGCTGGCAGGTCGCCATCTACAGCACCGGGTCCGCCCTGGAACGGGAGACCGCGGTGGCCGCGACCGTGGTGGACCATGTGGACACCTGCGTCGCCCTTCTGCTCGACCCCACCGCCATCGAGCTCATCCAACGCTCCGGTATGCCCTTCGTGCTGGTCGACAAGGAACTCCTCGGTCGCTGTCGCCGTGGCGGACACCGTGGCAGACATCGTGGCCAAATTTAAATCAATCGATTGACTGATTGAAGGTGCACTGGGTTGACTGGCGCGCAGACCGCAATCATGGAGCAAGGAGACTTCCCGTCGTGAGTGGTGTTCCCCCCACAGCCCCCGGCCTCACCCCCACCGATCCCGAGCAACTTGGCTTCGATCCGGACGAGTTGCGAGCCCGCTACCGCGCCGAGCGTGACCGCCGGATCCGCCCCGACGGCAAGGCCCAGTACCAGAGCACCACCGGCCAGTTCGGCTACTTCGAGGACGACCCCCACGCCGACCGTGGGTTCACCCGCGAACCGCTGCGCGACCGGGTCGAAGCGCTGGTCATCGGCGGCGGGTTCGGGGGCCTTCTCGCCGCGGCGCGGCTGCGGCAGGCCGGCGTGGAGTCGATCCGAGTGATCGAGAAGGGCGGCGACTTCGGCGGTACCTGGTACTGGAACCGCTACCCGGGCATCCACTGCGACATCGAGTCGTACGTCTATATGCCGCTGTTGGAGGAGGTCGGATACGTCCCGAAGTGGCGGTACGCGCCGGGAGAGGAGATCCGGCTGCACGCCTGCGCCATCGCGCGCCGCTTCCACCTCTACGACGACGCCTGCTTCCAGACGCAGGCAACCGAACTGCGCTGGGACGAGGCCGAGTCGGAGTGGATCGTCTCCACCGACCGCGGTGATGAGATGCGGGCGCGCTTCGTCGCGGTGGCCGGCGGGACGCTCAGCCAGCCCAAGCTTCCCGGCATCCCCGGGATCGAAAGCTTTAAGGGGCACACGTTCCACACCAGCCGCTGGGACTACGCCTATACCGGAGGGGATGCGGGTGGCGGCCTGGACAAGCTCGCCGACGAACGCGTGGCCCTGATCGGCACGGGCGCGACCGCCGTCCAGGTCGTGCCGCATCTCGGGGCCGACGCACGACACCTGTACGTATTCCAGCGCACACCGTCCTCGGTGGATGTGCGCGACAACCGGCCCACCGAGTCCAAGTGGGCCGAGTCGCTCGGGCCGGGCTGGCAGCGGCGGCGCATGGAGAACTTCCTCAAGGTCGTCACGGGCGTACGGGCCGACGAGGACCTGGTGAACGACGCCTGGACCAGCAGTGCCCGGCTGTACGAGAAGATGATCCCGACCAACAGCTATGCCCACATCGAGCCCGAGGAACGGGAACGCGCCTACGAGATCTCCGACTTCCAGAAGATGAACGAGTTGCGGGCCCGCGTGGACACCCTCGTGGAAGACCCGGAAACGGCGGAAAAGCTCAAGCCCTGGTACCGCTATATGTGCAAGCGGCCCACGTTCAGTGACACCTATCTCCAGACCTTCAACCGGCCCAATGTCAGCCTGGTGGACACGGCCGACACCCATGGCGTGGAGCGGATCGCCGAGAGCGCGGTGGTCGTCGGCGGGGTGGAGTACGACGTCGACTGCATCGTCTTCGCGACCGGATTCGAGGTCGGTGTCTCGGGGGTCATGTCCGGGAAGCTCCCGGTGTACGGCAGGGGCGGGGTGTCCCTGATGGACTCCTGGAAGGAGGGCCCGAGGACACTCCACGGGTTCTACAGCCACGGCTTCCCCAACCTCTTCCAGCTCGGCCCGGTGCAGAACGCCAGCGCCGTCAATTTCGTCCACGTCCTCGACGAGCAGGCGCGCCATATCGCCGAGGTCGTCGCCGAGGCGCGCAAGCGGCAGGCCCGGTATGTCGAGCCGACGGTCACGGCGCAGGACCAATGGGTGGCGACGATCCGCCAGAGCGCTGCCGACCTGCAGAAATTCCATGCCGAGTGCACCCCCGGCTACTACAACAACGAGGGCCGGCCGCGTCAGCGGAGCGAGTCCTACGGCGACGGCCCGGTCGCGTTCCATGAGCTGCTGCGGCGCTGGCGTGGTGCGGACGACGGGATGAACGACGTCCTTGTCGAGGCTCAGTGAAGACCGGGGGTTCCGAGAAGGTGGGCAACGACGCGATGGTGTCACCCAGCCGGTTCGACGCGACCGGCCGCAGCCGGGCCACCAGCAGCCGTTGGGAGGTGCAGCGACTCAACCAGCCCAACCGGCTGTGGGGTTCCAACGGGGTCGCCTTCGGGCCCGACGGGCGGCTGTACGTCGCCCAGTTCCTCGCCGGGCAGATCAGCGCCGTCGACCCTGCCACCGGGGACGTCGAGGTGATCATGCCGATGGACAGCCCGGTCCAGTCACCGGACGACCTCGCCTTCGGGGCGGACGGCTCGATGTACATCACCGACCTGGTCCCCGGCCGGGTGTGGCGCCGCAGCCCCGAGGGGGCGTACACCCTCGTGTCCGACGAGGTCACCAACCCCAACGGCATCACGTGCATCGGCGACCGGCTCTTCATCAACGAGATGAAACCCGACGGCCGCCTGATGGAACTCTTCCCGTCCGGCGGTAGCCCGGTGGTGCTCACCGAGGGGCTGGCCATGGGCAATGCGATGCAGCTCGGCCCGGACGGCCATCTCTACTATCCGCATATGCTCAGCGGCCAGGTCTGGCGGATACCTCCGGACGGCGGTACGCCCGAGGTGGTCGCGGAGGATGTGCACCAGCCGGTCGCGGTCCGCTTCGACCAGGGCGGTGTGCTGCATGTCCTGTCGCGGGGCGTGGAAGGCATCGTGACCCGCATCGATGTGCACGGCACCGGGTCTCGGGCGCTCGTCCACAGCGGTGTGGTGGGCCTGGACAACGCGGCGTTCGACACCGAGAACAGGATGTTCCTCTCCAGCTACGCCAGCGGCGGCATCATGGAGATGCAGTCCGACGGCAGGACTCGCGAGATCGTGCCACGCGGGCTCGACGGGCCCTACGGGGTGACGGTCGATCTGGGTGGCACGGTGTACGCGGCCGACCACTACCGCCTGGCGAGCCCCGCCGTCTCCCCCGACACCTCCCGCGAAAGCTCCCTGCAAGTCTCCGTCGACGACGAGCCGGGGGCCGTGACCACGGCCGCCTTCCTGTGCTTCTCCCATGGGATCGCCGCCGACGGCGAACTGCTGCACCTCACCTCGCAGTTCGGTGACGTCCACACCTACGACCCGGTGCACAGGACCACCCGGAACCGGGCATCCGGGCTGAGGCAGCCCCTGGGGATCGCCGTGGGGCCGGACGGCTCGCTCGTCGTCGCCGAGGCGGGCGCCGGCCGGGTCGTGGCCATCGACGACAACGGCACCGTCACTCCGCTCGCCGAAGGGCTCGACCACCCCGTGGATGTGGCCTTCGACGAGGAGGGGCGCTGCTATGTGAGTGACGACCGGCTCGGGGCGGTGCACCGGATCGACGACGGGGAGACAGTGACCGTCGCGGACGGTCTCGGGGCGCCGCAGGGACTGGCGGTCCTGGGTGACGAGCTCTTCACTGTGGAGACCGGTCACCGCAGGCTCCGGGCGATCTCACTCACCACGGGGGAAAGCAGAATCGACGCGGAGGACCTGCCGGTCGGACCGCCCCCGGGCGTCGTCCCCCGCGCCCAGCCCGCGCTGTTCACCGGCGGCCTGCCGGGAATGGCCATCCGGTTCGCCGGCCTCGCCGTCGCCCCGGAGGGCTCCCTGCTCCTGTCTGCCAACGGCGAGGGCACCGTACTCCGGCTGACCCCGGTCCGGACCGGCGCCTGACAACTGCCCCGGGAGAAGCGGGAGAAGAATGACGCTCGCATCGTCGTCTGGGCTTCGTATAGGTCCAGACGGCGGTGGGCGACGCCTCTCCGCATAACCTTCCATTTGACACCTTCCCCTCCTTCCCATCAGCTTTGCCGGAAGCATTGCCGCCGACGGAGGCATGGGTTAGCCTCTTTAGCTGTTGTGGAGTGACGGGCCTGAGCGACCTCACCGTGCAAGTTTGCTGAAAGAGTTCCGCCCATAAAGACGCCGCCCGATATTGGGAATTGGCGCGGCTGACTCGGATCACCCCGTTCCGCTTGGCACAGCAGGAACCTGTGGGAACAGCCGACCAGAGCGGCGACGCCATTGCATCGGGCCGACTCAGCCCGAATGACATGTTCCTCTTCAATCTCATCGGCCGTTGGTCCTTCTTGGCCCACGCCCGACCTCCCCGAGCCTGGAGCGCCCACCGCCGCGCTCACCACGGGGCTGCTGAACAGTGCCTTCACCCCAAAGAGCGGAGAAACCACTGATGATCAGCCAGCTGACGACGGGACAGCGAGCGGACTGGAGGCGGTTCCGGAAGTTCGCGGATACGGCCCTGGCGCCCCGGGCGGATATGTGCGACGCGGAACAGGAACTTCCGCGGGCGATTGTCAAGGACCTCGCTGATGAAGGATGGATCTCCTCGCTGCTGCCGGAGGACTGGGGCGGCTCGGCCAGGGACACCGTGACCTACGGCCTCCTGTCCGAGGAGATGGGGCGCGCCTGCTCCACGGTGCGCAATTTCGTCGCCGTCGAGGACATGGTGTCCCATTCCATCTGGAAGTGGGGTACGCCCGCGCAGCGCGCACGCTGGCTTCCGGCCGTCGCCGCGGGCGAGGCGGTCCTCGCGTTCGCCCTCACGGAGCCCGGAGTGGGCAGCGACGCCAAGAGCGTAACGACCGAGGCGCGGCCCGACGGCCCTGATCTGGTGCTGAACGGCGTGAAGGAATGGATCAGCTTCGGTCAACTCGCCGACGCCTTCCTGGTATTCGCCCAGTACGAAGGGCACCACACCGCTTTTCTGGTGGACCGCGACTCTCCGGGCATATATGTCGAACCGCTGCGAAACCTGCTCGGCCTGCGGGGCTCGATGCTGGCCCGGATCACTTTCGACGACTGCCGTATCCCCTCTGACGCCATGGTCGGCCGCCCCGGCTCGGGGCTCGCGTTCGTCGCGTCGTCCGCACTCGACATCGGCCGTTACAGCACCGCATGGGGGTGCGTGGGACTCGCCCAGGCGTGCCTCGACGCGTCGACCGGGTACGCCGAGAAGCGCACGCAGTACGACAGCGTGATCATGGAGCATCAGCTGGTGCAGCGCATGCTCGCCGACATGATCACCGGCGTACGGGCGGCACGGCTGCTGTGCTGGGAGGCCGGGGTCGCGAAGGAGACCAGGGCCTCGGACGCCGTCCATCAGACGCTGGTCGCCAAGTACTTCTCCTCCACCATGGCCAATCGCGTGGCCTCCGACGCGGTGCAGATCCACGGGGCACGCGGCATCGGCGGGGAATCGCCGGTCGCGCGGCCGTTCCGGGACGCCAAGGTCATGGAGATCATCGAGGGGACGACGCAGATCCACCAGACGCTCCTCGGCCGCTGGAGCAGTCGCGTCCATCATCCGGCCGACGACTCGGTCCAGTTATGAGGCAGTCTCATGACGCATCCTTCTTCCCCACGGGCCCTGTCGGCCGCGCAGGAGCAGGCATGGCTGCTGAGCCGACTGGTACGGGACAGCCCGCTTCCGCATGTGGCCTGCCGACTGGAACTGCACGGCACCCTCGACCCGGATGCGCTGGTTTCCGCGTTTCGTTCGGTCCTGTCGCGACACCCGTCGATCGGCGCTCGCTTCGACGCGGTGGACGGCACCCCCCTGCCGCTCGGCGCCCGACCCGACGTACCCGTCACACACCATGACGTCTGTCCATTCCCACGGAGTGAACGCACCAGTCGAGTCGACGAGTTGGTGTCCGACACCGTACGGGCCCCCTTCGACCCGGCGCGGGGGCTGCTCGTCCGGGCCGGTCTGATCCGGGGCGGGGAGCGGGAACACATACTCGTGGTGGTGACGCACCGTCTGGTGTGCGACCGAGCGTCGCTGGAGCTCTTGGTGTCGCAGACCGCTGCCGCCTACGAGGCGCGAGTCACCGACCAGACTGACGCCCCACCACATGCCTCAGAGTCGTACTCCCGGGAGCCGCAGGCCCCAGCGCCGCACCCCCCGGAGAACACCCCCGAACCGCCCCCCGCGCCGGAGCTCCCCTGGGACCGGCCGATCCCCCTCCACCGCGATCTGCGCGCCCAGGCCGTGCTCTTCGACATCCCCGAACCGGCCTCGACAGCACTGCGCACAAGGGAGGGCCGCGGCCTCGACGCGGCGCTGCTGGCGGCGTATCTGGTGCTGCTGCACCGTTACAGCGGGCAGTCGGACCTGATCGTCTCCGTTCCGGCTCCGGGCCGCAGACACCCGGGCGACGCCGGTGTTCCGGGCTGCTTCGAGTCGGAGGTCGCGGTACGGTGCGCGATCCACGCCACGCTGCCGTTTCGGGAACTGGTCCGCGAGGTGCGGCGGCAGTTGGAGGCAGCCACCGCCGGACACGGCGCCGCGCTCGGCCATCCCGGATTCTCGTACCGGGCCGCTCCACGGATCAGCGGCGATGTGGCCGGCCTCACCATGACGTACCGGCCGGAGTACAGCCCCGCCATCGTGGGTGATCTGGCTCTCCATCTGACGGATGACGGGGACCGGTTATCCGGCCACCTGCTCTTTGCCACCGATGTGTTCGACGAGTCCACAGCGCGCCGCGCCGTCGGACACCTCAGCACACTGCTCCTCGGCGTGACCGAGGACCTCGATCGGCCGGTGGCCGAGCTGCCCCTGCTCACCGCGGACGAGGAACGCATCTTCGACGAGCTGAACAGCGTCGCGGCCGATCCGCCGGACCGGACGTTCTCCCAGCTCTTCGAGGAGCAGGCCGCCCGTACCCCGGGCGCCCTCGCGCTGCGGGCCGACGGCACAACCCTGACGTACCGCGAGCTCAACGCCAGAGCCAATCAGCTGGCCCACCTGTTACGCGAACTGGGCGTCGGCCCCGAAGTCACCGTCGGTATCCGCATGGAGCGCTGTCCGGAGATGGTGGTGGCGGTCCTGGGCATCCTCAAGGCGGGGGGCGCTTACGTACCCGTGGATCCGCGTGATCCCGTCAAGCGCAGGGACGGCATCCTCAGCGACGCGGGCGTCAGCACCATCGTGGTGGCAGGAGCGGCCGAACCCGGGGACCTGGGGACGTACCGGATCGTCGCACTCGACACGGCGTGGACCGCCTTGCGGGACAGGCCCGCACAGAACACGGCCGTCGCACCCGGCGCCCTGTCACACGCCGCCTATCTGCTCTACACCTCCGGCTCCACAGGCAGGCCGAAGGGGGTGGTGGTGGAGAACCGTCAGCTGGTCAGCTACACCATGGCCGTCATCAGCCGGTTCGGCATCGATGGGCCGATGCGCTGCGCCATGGTGCAACCGCTCACGGTGGACTCCAGTGTGACCATGCTGACCCCGCCGCTGTGCACGGGCGGTGAGCTGCATCTCATCGCCCGGGACACCGCCCTGGACGCGAACAAGCTGGCGGACTGGGTGGCCAGGTGGGGCGTCGACTTTCTGAAGATCGCGCCCTCCCATCTGCGTGCGCTCCAGTCCTCGCCCCGCTTCCCCGAGTTGCTGCCCCGGCGACTGCTCGTCGTCGGCGGCGAGGCATCGGATTGGCGCTGGTTACGGGAGATCCAGCGGAGCGCCCCCAACTGCCGGGTGTTCAATCACTACGGACCCACCGAGACCACAGTCGGCGTTCTCGCTCTCGACGTTTCCGAGCATCTGGACGCCGAGTGGGACACGGCGCCCCTGGGTGTCCCGCTGCCCGGCACCCAGGCCCATGTCGTCGACGAGGCGGGCCGTGCGCTGCCCGCCGGTGTGGCCGGTGAACTCCTCATCGGTGGCGCCAACCTCGCCCGCGGCTATCACCGCCACGACGACCTCACCGCAACCGCCTTCGGCCCCGCCACCTCCGACGAGCCGAAGGGCCCCCGGCTGTATCGCACGGGCGACATGGTCCGGCGGCTCGCCGATGGCACGATCGCGTTCCTGGGGCGGCGCGACGACCAGATCAAGGTCCGCGGCTTCCGCGTGGACCTGGGCGAGATCGACGCCGCGCTGGGGAGCCACCCCGGGGTACGGAACGCCGCGACGGTCGTACGCGAGGACAAGCCCGGTGACCGTCGGATCGTGGCGTACTACGAGACGGTGGGCCCGGGAGCGGTCGGCCGCCCCGAGCTCGAACGGCATCTGTACGAACGGCTGTCACCCCACATGGTCCCGCGGTCGCTGGTCGTCCTGCCCCGTATCCCCTTGTCGGCTCACGGCAAGGTCGACCGCGCGGCGCTGCCCGCCCCGGCCGCCCCCGGCGCGGGCGAGGGCCCCGCGCTCCCTCTCGCGAACGAGCTGGAACGGGTCGTGGCCGCGGTGTGGCAGGACGTACTGCACACCGAAAGCGTGCGGGCCGACCAGAACTTCTTCGACGTCGGCGGGCACTCCCTGCTGCTGGTCGAGCTCCAGCACCGGCTGCAGGCCGCGGCCGGCCGGGAAGTGGAGTTGCTGTCGCTGTTCCAGCACACCACCGTGCGGGCGCAGGCCGCGCTCCTGTCCGGGCGGCAACGTCGTCCGGAGCGTCCCCGTTCCGAGCGGCAGTCCGAGGGGGTCCAGCAGAACGCGTTGTTGAAACGCCGCCAACAGCAGTTGCGAGCGAGACGAGGTCAGCATGAGTGAGCAGTCTCCCGGAGCTTACGGCGAGTTCGAGGACGACCTCGACGAGGACAGTCTGGACATCGCGATCGTGGGGATGTCCGGGCGTTTCCCGAAGGCCGGGGACATCGACGCGTTCTGGCGCAACCTCAAGGCGGGGGAATGCGCGGTCACCCGCTTCGACAAGGAAGAACTCGCCGCGCGTGGCGTGGACCCCCGTACGCTCGACGACCCCCGGTTCGTCCGCGCCGGCTATCTGCTCGAGGGCAGCGAGACGTTCGACGCGGCGTTCTTCGGCTACTCCCCCCGGGAGGCCGAGCTCATGGACCCGCAACACCGGGTGCTGCTGGAGTGCGCCTGGGAAGCGCTGGAGAGCGCCGGGCACGCCCCGGGACGCTACGACGGACTCGTCGGCGTCTACGCGGGCGCGGGCCACAACACATATCTGCTGTTCAACATCGGTACGCGCCCCGGCGCCCACGAGACGATGAGCGACAAGGAACTCGTGATCGGCAACCGGCCCGACTTCCTCAGCAGCAGGGTCTCGTACAAACTGGGCCTCGAAGGCCCCAGCGTGACGGTGCAGTCGGCCTGCTCCACCTCCCTGGTGGCCGTCGTCCAGGCGTGTCAGAGCCTGCTCGCCTACCAGTGCGATATGGCCCTGGCGGGTGGTGTCTCGGTGGACGGCATGCGGCGCAACGGCTATCTGTACAGCCAGGACGGCATCCTCTCCCCCGACGGCCTCTGCCGCACCTTCGACGTCGAGGCGCGCGGAACGGTCGGGGGCGACGGCGTCGGCATGGTCGTGCTCAAGCGTCTCAAGGACGCGATCAACGACAACGACCACATTCATGCCGTCATCAAGGGAGCGGCGGTCAACAATGACGGCGCCAACCGGGCGGGTTTCAGCGCGCCCAGTGCCGTCACCCAGGCCAAGGTGATCTCCACGGCGCTCGCCAACGCCGATGTGGCGCCCGAGGGCATCCGGTATCTGGAGGTGCACGGCTCAGCCACCGCGCTCGGCGACCCCATCGAGGTGGCCGCGCTCACGGCGGCGTACGAAGGGGTGCCGACCGGTCATTGCGCGCTCGGCTCGGTGAAGAGCAACATCGGCCATCTGGACTCGGCCGCGGGGGTGGCCGGACTCATCAAGACGGTTCTCGCCGTGGAGCACGGGCAGATCCCGCCGAGCCTTCACTTCACGGAGCCGAACCCCCGGCTCGGCCTGGCGGACAGCCCCTTCTATGTGAACACCGAACTGCGGCCCTGGCCCGGGGGAGACGGTCCGCGGCGCGCGGCCGTCAGCTCCTTCGGACTCGGCGGGACCAACGCGCATGTGATCCTCGAGCAGGCGCCGCACACGGCGAAGCACACCGGGCAGACCGCCGACACCGGGCAGATCACCGACAACGGGCTTGCTGCCGATCAGGAGCAGTTGCTGGTCCTCTCCGCGAAGACCCCGGAGGCCCTTGAATCGGCCACGGACCGACTGCTGGCGCATCTGCGCGCCCATCCCGGCCAGTCGCTCTCCGACATCGCCTTCACCCTCCGCGACGGCCGCAGCCGCTTCCCGTACCGCCGCACCCTGGTCTGCGCGGACACCGACGACGCCATCGGCGCGCTCGAGGCGCGGGACGACGGCAGGCTGCTCAGTGGCACGGCGCCGGATGTGGCCCACCGCCCCGTGGGGTTCATGTTCACCGGGTTCGGCGCCCACTTCCCGGGGATGGCGCGTGGGCTCTACGCGCGCGAGCCCGCGTTCAGGAACACCGTGGACCGCTGTGCGAGCCTGTTGGAGCCGCTGCTGGGCCAGGACGTCCGCCCGTTGATGTTCACCGCGGGCACCGGCGGCAGGCCCGCCGCGGAGGGCGGGGCGCAGGCCGAGTTCAGGCAGATGCTGCTGCAACCGGAGCGCGGTGAGCATCCGCTCGACGAGCCTCGTCCGGGCCACGCCGCCCTGTTCACGTTGGAGTACGCACTGGTCGCGCTCTGGGACGCGTGGGGCGTACGGCCGGATGCCATGATCGGCCACAGTCTCGGCGAGTACGTGGCGGCCTGTGCGGCCGGGGTGTTCTCCCTGCCCGACGCGCTGCGCTTCGTGGTCGAGCGCGCCACGCTCATCGAGAAACAGGGCGAGGGGGCGATGCTCGCCGTGCCACTGGCCGAGGAGGAGGCCCGCCGGTACACGAGTGACGACCTCCATCTCGCCGCGCTCAACGGCCCGCAGACGTCCGTCCTGTCCGGAACTCTCGCCGCCGTGGAGCACGCCGCACATCAGCTGCGTGACGCCGGGCTGGTGTCCCGTCGGCTGACCAGTCGCCACGCCTTCCACTCACCGGTCCTCGATCCGGTCGTCGCACCCTGCCGGGCGCTGCTGCAGAAAATCCGGCTCAGCCCGCCGACGGTCCCCTTCATCTCCAATGTGAGCGGTACGTGGATCACCGACGAGGAGGCCACCTCTCCCGACTACTGGGCAGAACACGTCCGCACCCCGGTGCGTTTCGCCGACGGACTGCACACCCTGTGGGGCGTGCCGGACATCGCACTGGTCGAGATCGGCCCGGGCCAGACGCTCACCACCGGGGCCCTTCAGCATCCCGCCGGGTCCGGGACCGACCGGACCGTGGTCCCGTCCCTGCCCGGTCCCTTCGAGAGCCAGTCCGATCGGACGACGATGCTCCGCGCGGCCGGACGGCTGTGGCTTGCGGGACGCGAGGACCCCTTCCCCCGTACGGAGGGAGGGACCCGTGTGCGGCTGCCCACGTACCCCTTCGAGCGCCGCACATACTGGCTGGAGCCGGATGTTTCGGCGCCCACCACGAGCTCCGCGCCGCGCCGGCACCACGAGGTGTCGAAATGGTTCTACGCGCCGTCCTGGCAACGGCTGCCGGCCGCCACGGCCGGCTCGCCCAGTGCGCTCGCCACCCGCACATGGCTCGTGTTCGCCGACGAGACCGGGGTCGGCTCGGAGCTGGCCCTACGCCTGGCCGGCCTCGGGGCGGACGTACGGACGGTGGCGGCGGGCGACGCGTGGGGCGTGCGGGGTGGGGACGGATATGTGGTGGACCCGGCACAGCCGGAGCACTACGCCCGGCTCGCCGCCGCGCTGCGGGCGGACGGCGCCCTGCCGGATCGCGTGGTGCACTGCTGGGGTGTCGGCCACGACGCCGACCGGACCCGGTCCGCCGAGGATGTCGCGGGGCTGCTGCGCCGCGCGTACGAGAGCCTGGTGCGCTGGGCCCAGGCGGCCGAGGCGGATGTGATGCTGCGGCCGCAACGCTGGGACCTGGTGACGAGCGAGGTCTTCTCAGTGGTGGGGGACGAGCCGCTGTGCCCGCCGAAAGCGGCGGTGCAGGGGGTGACCAAGGTCCTCGCCCAGGAGTATCCGTCGCTGACGTGCGCGCAGGTGGACCTCCATCTCGACGGTGCGGAGGCGCCCCGGGCCACGGTCGGGAAACTTCTGGAGGTTCTGGGCCAGGAGCCGGTCGAGCGGACCGTCGCCCTGCGCGGCCGACATCGATGGGCGCCCACCTACGTCCCGTGCGACCTCCCCCCGCTCGCGGCACCGGCGGTCCGGCGGAACGGCGTGTATCTGATCACCGGAGGGCTGGGCAAGATCGGCCTCCTGATGGCGCGCGCCCTCGCCGAGCGGGAGCCCGTACGCCTCGTCCTCACCGGCCGAACGGGCCTGCCGCCACGGGCCGGCTGGGACGATCCGGAGCACCCGGCGCGGATCCGGTCCGCGATCGAGGCCGTACGCGCCATCGAGGAACTGGGCTCCGAGGTGATGGTGGCCGCCGCCGATGTCACCGACGCCCGGGCCATGGGTGGGTTGAAGGAAGCGGTACTGCGGCGGTTCGGCGCATTCGACGGTGTGCTGCACTGTGCCGGCACAACCGGCCCCGCCGCCCACCGGTCGGTGTCCGAGCTGGGGGACGACGAAAGCGCCTGGCACTTCGGTCCCAAGCTCTACGGTCCGCTGGTGCTGGAGGACATGCTCGCCGACCAGCGCCTCGACTTCGCGCTGCTGTCCTCCTCCATCTCCGCGATCCTCGGTGGTCTGGGCTTTGGCGCGTACGCCTCCGCCAACGCCGTGCTCGACGCGTTCGCACAGCGCCATCACCGCGCAGACCGGCCATGGTCGAGCATCAACTGGGACGCGTGGCTCTTCACCCGGCGGGCCCAGGACGACAGCGGCTTCGGGGCCGCGATCCGGGAGCTCGCCCTGACGCCCGAGGAGGGGCGTCGCGCGTTCGACGAGCTCCTGAACACCTCCCCACAGCCTCACCTGGTCGTCTCCACCGCCGATGTGGAACACCGCCGAAGGCTGTGGGCCGCCGGACCGGTCGAGGACGCGCCACCTGCCGCCCGCCGACATGAACGCCCCAGCCTGCGCAATCCCTACGTCGCTCCGAGCAGCGATACGGAGGAGCAGGTGGCGGAGATCTGGCAGGGGCTGCTGGGCCTCAAGAGTGTCGGGGTGCACGACAACTTCTTCGAGCTGGGCGGGAGTTCACTGCTCGGCCTCCAGGTGGTGCACCGGTTGCGCCAAGACCTGGCCGTGGCGGTCCCGCTGACCATCGTCTACGAGGGGCCCACCGTGCGCATGCTGAGCAGGCTCATCGACGGACTTGGCGAGAGCCTGTGAGCACGGCGCGGGGCGGGGACGGCGGCCGTGGGGGCATCGCGATCGTAGGGATGGCCGGGCGATTTCCCGGGGCGCGGAATCTGACGGAGTTCTGGGCGAATCTGCGGGACGGCGTGGAGTCGGTCGTGCCGCTGAGCGACGAGGAACTGCTCTCGGCCGGGGTCGCACCGGACGTGTTCAACCAGCCCGGCTATGTGCGGGCGGTCGCTCGATTCGACGGCGTGGACCTTTTCGACGCCGAGTTCTTCGGCTACACCGCAGCCGAGGCACGGGTCATGGACCCACAGCACCGGCTGTTCCTGGAGGCGGCGTGGGAGGCGCTGGAACACGCCGGGTACGACGCGGCGCGCTACGACGGCAGCATCGGCGTCTACGCGGGGGCGGGGGCCAATCGATAT
Source organism: Streptomyces sp. NPDC059679 (assembly GCF_042734105.1). Classification (NCBI taxonomy): domain Bacteria; kingdom Bacillati; phylum Actinomycetota; class Actinomycetes; order Kitasatosporales; family Streptomycetaceae; genus Streptomyces; species Streptomyces sp. NPDC059679. The sequence goes on from NZ_JBHWES010000066.1 coordinate 66,307, forward strand.
CTACCGCTCATCGAGCAGGACCCGCACCTCAGGGACACCATGGGGCTCACCCAGCTCCTGGTCGCCAACGAACTCGGCTTCCTGTCCACCCGGGTGTCCTACAAGCTGGACCTCAAGGGCCCCAGCCTCTCTCTGCGCACCGCGTGCTCGACGGCTCTGGTGGCTGTGCACACCGCGTGCCTGGGGCTGCTGAACCACGAATGCGATATGGCGCTTTCGGGAGCTGCCAACGTCAACGCGTCGCATATCGCGGGCTATCTCCATCAGGAGGGTTCGTTCCTCTCACCGGACGGTCATGTGCGGCCGTTCGACGCCGACGCACGGGGGACCGTCTTCGGTACCGGGGTCGGGGTGGTGGTGCTCAAGCGGCTGGAGGACGCGCTGGCCGACGGCGACACCGTGCACGCCGTGATCAGGGGATCGGCGGTCAACAACGACGGTGCGGTGAAGGTGGGTTTCACCGCACCGAGCGTGTCCGGTCAGGCCGCCGTCGTCGCCGCCGCGCACGCGAGCGCGGGGGTCGAGCCGTCGGACATCGACTACGTGGAGGCACACGGAACGGGTACGGCTCTGGGCGATCCGATCGAGGTGCAGGCGCTGTCGCGGGTGTTCGGGAACAACCCGCCCGCATCGTGCGCCCTGGGCTCCATCAAGGGCAACATCGGCCACCTCGACGCCGCGGCCGGTATCGCGGGCCTCATCAAGACCGTCCTGGCCCTCGGCCACGAAACCATCCCGCCCACCATCAATCACGACCACCCCAACCCCGATATCGATCTCGGTCAGACGCCTTTCCGCATCCATAACCAGCCCGCGCCCTGGAAGCACACGCCGACCCACATCCGCCGAGCGGGCATCAGCGCTTTCGGCTTCGGCGGCACCAACGCCCATCTGATCCTGGAAGAACCACCCGTATCACTTAAAACTGAAGAAACCGAACCCATAACCGATACCAACAGCGATACCGAACACCTTCTCGTCCTGTCCGCCCGCACCCCTCAAGCCCTCGACGCCGCCACCGACCGCCTCGCCCACCACCTCCGCGCCCACCAGCCCGACCTGGCCCGCACCGCCCACACCCTCGCCCAAGGGCGCCATACCTTCCCGCACCGCCGCATCGTCCACGGCACCACCCCCGACCACATCGCCACCGCCCTGGAAACACGCGACCCCCGCCGCACCACCACCCACCACACCACCCACGACAACCCCCACATCATCTTCATCCTCAGCGGCCAAGGCCCCCAACACCCCCACATGGGCCAACAGCTCTACGAACAACACCCCACCTACAAACAAGCCATCGACACCTGCGCCGAAATACTCCAACCCCACCTCAACCACGACATCCGAAAAATCCTCTA
>NZ_JBHWES010000067.1:0-67306 GCF_042734105.1 Streptomyces sp. NPDC059679
AAATGGACGCGGTCCTGCGGCCCAAGATCGATGCGGCGGTCAACCTCCACGAACTGACCCGCCACCTCGACCTCTCCGCCTTCGTCCTCTTCTCCTCCGCCGCCGGTGTGCTCGGCACACCCGGACAGGGCAATTACGCAGCGGCCAACGCCTTCCTGGACGCCCTGGCCGCCCATCGCGCTGCCCAGGAGCTCCCGGCCACCGCCCTCGCATGGGGTCTGTGGACCGAGAAGAGCGAGCTGACCTCGTCACTTGCCGAGTCTTCGGCTCAGGGGTCCGCACGGACCGGGCGACACGGCGTACTCGGATTCTCCTCCGCCGAAGGTCTCGCGCTGTTCGACGCGGCCCAGCTCACGGGCGAACCCCTTGGCGTGCCGATCCGCTTCGACCGTACGGAACTGCGCCACGGGGACATCCCCTCCGTACTGCGAAACCTGGTCCGAGCACCGAGGCCGGGCGCACGGCCGAGCGAGGGGGTGGCCACGACGGCGGCGGCCGGACAGCGGCTGCTCGAACTGCCCGCCGCGGAACGCGGACCGGCCCTGGTGGAGCTGATCAGGTCGCATACGGCCACTGTTCTGGGCCACTCCGGCCCGGCGGCCGTGGACGAGGAGCGCGCCTTCAAGGAGCTGGGCTTCGACTCCCTCACCGCGGTCCAGCTACGCAATCGGCTCGGCGCCGCCACCGGCCTCAAGCTGCCCCCCACCCTGGTGTTCGACCATCCGACCCCCACGGCGCTGGCCGGCCATCTGCTGGAGAAGCTTTTTCCGGAGAACACGGATCCGGCCCTCCCGATATTCGAGGAAATCGACCGCCTGGAGACTCTGCTCCGCTCGATGGAGTCCCCCGGCGGGGGACATGACCAGGTCGCGGCTCGTCTGCGCGTACTCGCCACGAAGATCGAGACAGCAGGCGGTACGGGAAGCCAGGCAACACCGACCGCGAATGGTGCCCCGGAGCAGGAGATCACCGCCGCCACCGCCGATGAACTGCTCGACCTCATCGACAAGGAGTTCGGATCGGTGTGACCTGCCGAGCATCAATCACTACCGGGGCTATCGCCGAAGAGGGGCGGGCACATGGCTGACGAAGCAAAGCTTGTCGAGTACCTCAAGCGGATGACGGCTGATCTGCGGCAGGCGCACCAGCGGCTGAACGATATGGACGAGCGTACGCACGAGCCGGTCGCGATCGTGGGGATGGGGTGTCGTTTTCCGGGTGGGGTGGCGTCTCCGGAGGAGTTGTGGCGGTTGGTGGTCTCCGGTGGTGACGCGGTGTCCGGGTTTCCGGAGGACCGTGGCTGGGATCTGGACCGGCTCTTCACAATGGACCCGGAGGCTCCGGGAGCGGTCTACGCGCGCGAGGGTGGGTTCTTGTATGACGCGGGGGAGTTCGATGCGGGGTTCTTCGGCATCTCCCCGCGTGAGGCGTTGGCGATGGATCCGCAGCAGCGGTTGCTGTTGGAGACGTCGTGGGAGGCCGTCGAGCGTGCCGGCATCGCCCCGGCGACCCTGCGCGGCAGCCGGACCGGTGTCTTCGTCGGGCTGATGTACCACGACTATGCCGCAGGCACGGCGGTTGCCCCGGAAGAGCTGGAGGGCTACCTCGGCAGTGGCACGGCCGGGAGCATCGCCGCCGGCCGCCTGTCGTACACCTTCGGCCTGGAGGGGCCCGCGCTCACCGTGGACACGGCGTGTTCGTCGTCGCTGGTGGCGTTGCATCTGGCGGTGCAGGCGCTGCGGCGCGGCGAGTGCTCGTTGGCCTTGGCGGGCGGTGTGACGGTGATGTCGTCGCCGTCGTCCTTCGTGGACTTCAGCCGTCAGCGGGGGCTTGCGGCCGACAGCCGTTGCAAGGCCTTCGCCGAGGCCGCGGACGGCACCGGACTGGCCGAGGGCATTGGCATGCTGGTGGTGGAGCGGCTGAGTGACGCGGTGCGCAACGGCCATCGGGTGTTGGCGGTGGTGCGGGGGTCCGCGGTGAACCAGGACGGGGCTTCGAACGGTTTGACGGCGCCGAGCGGTCCGTCGCAGCAGCGGGTGATCGGGCAGGCGCTGGCGGATGCGCGGCTGGACGCGTGTGACGTGGATGTGGTGGAGGCGCACGGGACGGGGACGACGCTGGGCGACCCCATCGAGGCGCAGGCGCTGTTGGCCACGTACGGCCAGGGCCGGGCGGTGGACAGTCCCTTGTGGCTGGGGTCGCTGAAGTCCAACATCGGACATGCGCAGGCGGCTGCGGGTGTGGCAGGTGTCATCAAGATGGTGATGGCGATGCGGCACGGCCTGCTGCCCCGGACCCTGCACGTGGACGCGCCCACCTCGCGGGTGGACTGGTCGGCCGGGGCCGTGGAACTACTGACCGAACAGCGCGACTGGCCGGAGACCGGACACCCCCGCCGGGCGGCGGTCTCCTCGTTCGGCCTGAGCGGCACCAACGCCCACGCCATCCTGGAACAGGCACCCCCGGAAGAAGACGAGGAGAACGAGGAACGCCCCGCCACGCACCCCGCCGTACTGCTGTGGGTGGTGTCGGCGAAGTCGGGGGCGGCGCTGCGCGCACAGGCCGCCGGCCTGCACGGGTATGTGTCGGAGCGCCCCGATCTCGACCTGGCGGAGGCCGCGTACGCGCTGATGGCGACCCGTATGGCCTTCGAGCACCGGGCCGTCGTCCTGGCCGAGGACCGGGAAGAACTGCTGCGCGGCCTGGCGGCCGTGGCCGCCGGCGACACGGCTGCCGGGGTCGTCCGGGACACCGCCCGCAAGAAGGATCGACTGGCGTTCCTGTTCACCTTCCAGGGCAGCCAGCGCCCCGGGATGGGCCGGGAGCTGTACGAGGCGTTCCCGGTGTTCGCGGCGGCCTTCGACGAGGTCTGCGCCGAACTCGACAAACACCTCGACCGGCCGATCCGCGACATCGTCTTCGCCGCCGACGGCACCCCCGCATCCGCCCTGCTCGCAGGGCCCCAGTATGGGCATCCGGCCGTCTTCGCGCTGGAGGTGGCCCTCTACCGGCTGCTGGAACACTGGGGCATCCGGCCCGATGTGCTCTTCGGTGGTTCCAACGGCGACTCGGCCGCCATTCACGCTGCCGGTGTTCTGTCACTGGCGGACGCGGCCGCTTTCGTGGCGACGCGGGGCCGACTGCTGCAGGAGACACCCGACGGCGGCGCGATGGTCGCCATCGAGGCGTCCGAGGACGAGGTCCGCGCCTCGCTCGAGACATCGACCGGCACGGTCGACGTGGCGCTGATCAACGGCCCCAGGGCCGTGGTGATATCCGGCGACGAAGAGGCCGTCTGGGAGATCGGCGACCAATGGAAGGCCAAAGGCCGCAAGACACGCCGGATGAGCTTCGGGAAGGCGTTCCACTCGGCGCGGATGGAACCCGTCCTGGACGCCTTCGTCCAGGCCATCGGGGACATCGCGTTCCACCAGCCGCGCATTCCGCTGATCAACTGCCTGGACGGGCGGCCGGCCCGGCCGGAGGAGCTGTGCTCGCCCGCCTACTGGGGCCGCCATGTCCGTGGCGCGGTGCGCTTCTACGACGGCATACGCACACTCGAGGCCGACGGGGTCCGCAACTTCCTGGAGCTGGGCCCGGTGGCGATGCAGTCCCTCATGGCCCGGGAGTGCCTGTCCGACGGCGTTGACGCGGCCCTGCTCCCGAGCCTGCGCGAGGGCAGACCGGAGGTCCGGTCGCTGCTGACGGCGGTGGCCCAGCTGTACGTACGCGGGGTGGCGCTGGACGCCGACGGGTTCTTCGCGCCACGGCGGCCGCCCCACCCCGCCGAGCTCCCCACCTACGCCTTCGAGCGGCAGCACTACTGGCTGCGGCCTTCCCCCGCGGCCATCGCCGTGCGCCCCGGCGACCTGGGCCTGGGGGCGGCGGACCATCCGCTGCTGGGCGCCACGGTGTCCATGGCGGGAGGCGGCGGCTGTCTGCTGACCGGCCGCCTGTCGCCCGCGGAACACCCCTGGCTGGGCGACCACGCCGTCGCGGGCCGGGTGCTGCTGCCCGGAACGGCGTGGGTCGAACTCGCCCTCCGGGCAGCAGAGTTGGTCGGCTGCGATACGGTCGAGCAGCTCACTCTGGAGGCCCCGCTGCTGCTCCCGGAGCACGGTGGCGTCCATGTGCAGCTGGCGGTCGCTGCGGCCGACGAGGCCGGGCGGCGCGGCCTGACGGTGTACTCCCGTGGCGAGGACCTGCCGCACGACGCGCCGTGGACCCGGCAGGCCAGCTCCGTACTGACCTGTGCCGACGACCCGGCGGAGGAGTCCAGGGCCACGGCAGGGCCGCGGGCCTGGCCGCCGAAGGACGCGGAGCCGGTGTCCGTGGAAGGGCTGTACGACCGGCTGGCGGCGAACGGCCTCGGCTACGGCCCGGCGTTCCGGGGAGTAAGGGCCGCGTGGCGCCGAGGCGACGAGGTGTTCGCCGAGGTGACCCTCCCGGAGGAGTTACCGCCTGGCTCGGACCGGTACGGTGTGCACCCCGCCCTGCTGGACAGCGCGCTGCACGCCTGGAGCCTCAGCGGCGGCGCCGCGCGGCCCGGCGCGCCCCTGCTGCCGTTCCACTGGTCCGGGGTGCGGATCCACGCCACCGGCGCCCGTGCCCTCCGCGTACGGCTCGCCCCCGCCGGGCCGGACGCGATGTCCGTACTGGCCACCGACCCGGGCGGCCGTCCTGTCGTTTCGGTGGAGTCCCTGGCGCTGCGGCCCGTGACGGACGCGCAGCTGCGCCGGTCCTCCGTACAGGAGTCGATGTTCCGGCTGGAGTGGCGTCCGGTGGGCGCGACTCCGAAGCTGGCCGCGAGCCGGTACGCGGTGCTCGACGGGGGTGGCCATGGCAGTGGCCCGACCGGGTTGCGGGCCCGGATGGACGCCGGTACGCCCGTCCCCGAGGCCGTTGTCGCTCGCCTGACCGCCGGCGACGCTCCGGCGTCCGGGATCCCCTCGGCCGACGCCGTGCGGTCCGCGGTGCACCACGCGTTGGCGCTGGTGCGGGAGTGGCTGGCGGACGAGCGGTTCGCTGCCTCCCGCCTGGTCGTGGTGACCACCGGCGCGATGGCGGCACAGACCAAGGAAACGCCGGACCTCGCGGGCGCCGCCGTATGGGGTCTGGTGCGGTCGGCGCAGGCCGAACACCCCGGGCGGTTCGTTCTCGTGGACACCGACCGGCCCGCCGAGCCACTGACGGAAGCGGTTCTCGGAACGGAGCCGCAGCTCGTCGTGCGCGAGGGGCAGTGGTCGGCCGCCCGCCTGGCCCGCGCCGCGCTGCCCGCCGACGAACTCGCGCCGTCCCCCTTCGGGCCCGACGGCTCCGTCCTGGTCACCGGCGGCACCGGCACCCTGGGCGCCGTCGTGGCCCGGCACCTGGTGTCCGCGCACGGTGTACGCCACCTGGTGCTGACCAGCCGCCGGGGCATGCGCGCCGAAGGCGCCGCGGCCTTGGCGGCCGAACTGGCCGAAATGGGCGCGTCGGTGTCCATCACCGCCGCCGACGCCGCCGACCACGAGGCCATGGCACGCGTTCTGGCCGCCATCCCCGCCGAGCATCCGCTGCGCGGCGTGGTGCACACCGCCGGGGTGGTGAACGACGGCCTCCTCACCTCGCTGACGGTCCAGGACACCGATGCCGTACTGCGCCCCAAGGCGGACGCCGCGCTGAATCTGCACCACCTCACCCGGGACCTGGACCTGTCGGCGTTCGTCCTGTTCTCTTCCGTCTCCGGCGTGTTCGGCGGGGCGGGGCAGGGCGGCTACGCGGCGGCCAACGCCTTCCTCGACGCCTTCGCGCGGTGGCGCCGGTCGGCCGGGCTTCCGGCGGTGTCGCTGGCGTGGGGGCTGTGGGCCGAGCGCAGCGGAATGACACAGGGACTGACGGACGCCGACCTGGACCGCATGGGACGCGCGGGTGTCGGCGCCCTCGGTCTCGATGACGGCCTCGCGCTGTTCGACGCGGCCTGTACGGCGGACGAACCGGCGCTGATCCCCGTACGTCTCGACCTCACGGCCCGGCCGGCACAGGCCGTGCCGCCCCTGCTGAGCGGGCTGATCCGGCCCACGCGGCGGATCCGTGGCTCGGACGACGGCCCAACGGGCGCAACATCTCTCACGGACCGCCTCCTCGGGCTGCCGGAGGCGGAGCGTGACGCCGTGCTGCTCGACCTCGTGCGCACCCGTGCCGCGGCCGTGCTCGGCCATGCCACCCCCGACCAGGTCGGGCCGCACCAGACCTTCCGCGACCTGGGGGTCGACTCGCTCAGCGCCGTCGAGCTGCGCAATGCGCTGGGCCCGGCCACCGGGCTGCCCCTGTCACCCACCCTCGTCTTCGACTTCCCGACCCCGGCGGCCCTGGCGGCCCATCTGCGTCAGGAACTGCTGCCCGAGGAGGCCGTCGTCCCCGGTCCCAGCGTCTCGGTGGCGGCGGACGAGCCGGTCGCGATCGTGGGGATGGGGTGCCGTCTTCCGGGCGGGGTGGCGTCTCCGGAGGACTTGTGGCGGTTGGTGGTCTCCGGTGGTGACGCGATGTCCGGGTTTCCGCAGGACCGTGGCTGGGATCTGGGGAAGCTCTTCGGCCCGGATCCGGAGGCTCCGGGGGCGGTGTATGTGCGTGAGGGTGGGTTCTTGTACGACGCGGGAGAGTTCGACGCCGGGTTCTTCGGTATTTCTCCGCGTGAGGCGTTGGCGATGGATCCGCAGCAGCGGTTGTTGCTGGAGACGTCGTGGGAGGCGATCGAGCGTGCGGGCATCGACCCGGCGACCCTGCGGGGCAGCCGGACCGGTGTCTTCGTCGGCCTGATGAACCGGGACTATCTCACCAGGCTCCGTACGATCCCCGAGGAACTGGAGGCGTTCCGCGGCACCGGCACCGCGGGAAGCGTGGCGGCCGGCCGTCTGTCGTACACGTTCGGCCTGGAGGGCCCCGCGCTCACCGTCGACACGGCGTGTTCGTCGTCGCTGGTGACGTTGCATCTGGCGGTGCAGGCGCTGCGGCGGGGTGAGTGTGCGCTGGCTCTTGCGGGGGGTGTGACGGTGATGTCGTCACCGGCGGCCTTTCTGGACTTCAGCCGTCAGCGGGGGCTTGCGGCCGACGGCCGGTGCAAGGCCTTCGCCGAGGGGGCGGATGGCACGGGGTGGGCCGAGGGCGTGGGTGTGCTGGTGGTGGAGCGGCTGAGTGATGCGGAGCGTAACGGCCACCGGGTGTTGGCGGTGGTGCGTGGCTCCGCGGTGAATCAGGACGGGGCGTCGAATGGGCTGACGGCGCCGAACGGTCCGTCGCAGCAGCGGGTGATCGGCCAGGCGTTGGCGGACGCGCGGCTTTCTGCTGGTGAGGTGGATGTGGTTGAGGCGCATGGGACGGGTACGGCGCTGGGTGATCCGATCGAGGCGCAGGCGTTGCTGGCCACGTACGGTCAGGGCCGCGACACGGATGTGCCCTTGTGGCTGGGGTCGCTGAAGTCGAACATCGGGCATGCGCAGGCGGCTGCGGGTGTGGCCGGTGTCATCAAGATGGTGATGGCGCTGCGCAACGGTGTGCTGCCCCGGACCCTGCATGTCGATGAGCCGTCCTCGCGGGTGGACTGGTCGGCCGGGGCGGTGGAGCTGCTGACCGAGCAGCGCGACTGGCCGGAGACCGGACACCCCCGCCGCGTGGGCGTTTCGGCCTTCGGTCTGAGCGGTACGAACGCGCATGTGATCCTCGAGCAGGCGCCACCCGAAGCGGAGGCCGGCGAACACCCGGCCGACGCCCCCGGCCCGGACGCGGCGGTGCCATGGGTGGTGTCGGCGAAGTCCGAGGCGGCCCTGCGGGCCCAAGCCGCCCGCCTGCAGACGTTTGTGTCGGAGCGCCCCGATCTCGACCTGGCGGAGGCCGCGTACGCGCTGATGGCGACCCGTACGGCCTTCGAGCACCGGGCCGTCGTCCTGGCCGGGGACCGGGAGGAGCTGCTGCGGGGCCTGGCGGCCGTGGCCGTCGGCGACAGCGCCACCGGAGTCGTCCAGGGGCCGGGACGGCAGGGCAGGGTGGCATTTCTCTTCACCGGACAGGGCAGCCAGCGCCCCGGTATGGGCCGGGAGCTGTACGACGCGTTCCCGGTGTTCGCGGCGGCCTTCGACGAGGTCTGCGCCGAACTCGACAAACACCTCGACCGGCCCCTGAGCGACATCGTCTTCGCCACCGTCGACACCCCCGAGGCGGAACTGCTCCAGCGGACCGAATTCACCCAGCCCGCGGTGTTCGCCCTGGAAGTGGCCCTCTACCGGCTGGTCGAGCACTGGGGAGTCCGCCCGGACGCCGTGGCCGGACACTCGATCGGCGAGCTGGGCGCGGCTCATGCCCTCGGCCTGCTGAGCCTGGCCGACGCCGCGACCCTCGTGGCGGCGCGCGGCCGGCTGATGCAGACGCTGGACGAGGAAGGCGCGATGGTCGCCGTCCAGGCCTCGGAGGACGAAGCCCTGCGGCTGCTGCGGGAGAGCGGCCGGGACGACGTGGGCATCGCCGCGGTCAACGGTCCCACGGCCGTGGTGCTCTCGGGCGCCCGCGAACCGCTGCTGGACATCGCCGAGCGCCTGCGCCGCGAGGGGCGCAAGATCAGGCGGCTGTCGGTCAGCCACGCGTTCCACTCGCCGCTGATGGAGCCGATGCTCGACGCCTTCGCGGAGGTCGTACAGAGAGTGTCGTTCCAGGACACCTCCCAGGACACCTCGAAACTGTTCGTCTCCACGCTGACCGGTGAGGCCGCCTCCGCCGAGGAGCTGAGCCGGCCGGACCACTGGGTGCGCCACGCGCGGCAGGCCGTACGGTTCCACGACGCCGTCCGCCGTCTGGACGACGCCGGCGTGACCACGTACCTGGAGCTCGGACCGGACGCCGTGCTGTCCGCCATGGGGCCCAACTGCCTTCCCGTACGCGAGGACGGCCCGGTGTTCTCCGCGACCCTGCGCGGCGGGCACCCCGAGGTACGGAGCCTGACCAGCGCGATCGGCGGGCTGCATGTGCGCGGCGTGGCGCTCGACTGGCAGGCGTTCTGCGGTGTGCCGGTGGACTGGGCCACCGCGCTGGGCAGACGGCCGCGGGCCACCGATCTGCCCACGTACGCCTTCCAGCGCCGGCGCTACTGGCTGGAGGCCCCGCCCACACCGCCCGAGGACCTGGGCTCGGCGGGCGTGGCGGCGGCCGACCACCCCCTCCTGGGCGCGGCCGTCGAACTCCCGGACACCGATGGCCTCGTCCTCACCGGTTGCCTGTCATCAGGCACACACACCTGGCTCGCCGACCACACACTCGCGGGCACGGCCGTGCTGCCCGCGGCCGCGGTGACCGAGCTGTTCCTGCAGGCGGGCCAGCACATCGGGTGCGATTTCGTCGAGGAACTGTCCCACGACGAGACGCCGTTGTGGCTCATGGACGGTGGCAGGGTCCACGTCCGCGTGACCGTGCGGCGCCGGGACGGCGGGGACCGATGGGATGTGCAGCTCCACTCTCGCCTCGAGGGAGCCCAGACCCAGGCAGCCCCATGGACGCGGCACGCCACCGGAACACTGTCTACCGCCGCCCCCGCCCCCGCGTTCGACCTGGTGGCCTGGCCCCCGGCGAACCCGACCGCGATCCCCGTCGCGGCGCTGTACGAGCCACGGGACGGCCGGGACCTCGGCCTCGGCCCGGCGTTCCAGGGCGTACGGGCCGCATGGCGGCTCGGCGACGTACTCTTCGCCGAGGTCGATCTGGCGCCGGACGAAGCGCGCGACGCCACCCGGTTCGGCCTGCACCCGGCCCTGCTCGACAGCGCCCTGCACCCCGTGACCCTGCCCTCTGTGACCCAGCAGGCCGTGACCCCGCAGGCCGTGAACCTGCCTCCCGGGCAGGCCGACCCGACGACACCGCCACGGCTGCCCGCCGCCTGGTCGGGCGTGTCGCTGTACGCCACCGGGGCCACCAGTCTGCGGGTACGGCTCACGCCGACCGGGCCGGACACGGTGTCCGTCGCGATGGCCGATCCGTCGGGAGAACCGGTGGCGTCGATCGAAGCGCTGACACTCCGCCCGGCCTCCGCGGCGGAGCTGAGCGGACCCACAGCGGCCGAGACAGCCACCGAGACAACCATTGGCTCCGCCACCGAGTCCGCCACCAAGGCGGCCCGGCGCCGGGTACGCGACGGCGAGGCGACACAGAGCCTGCTGCAGCGGCTGCTCGGCCAGTCCGAGACCGAACGGCACGCCACCGTCGCCGCCGTCGTACGCAAGGCGACCGCGCTCGTCTTCGGCCATGCGGACCCCGCCGATGTCCAGATGACCCAGTCGTTCAAGGAGATGGGCATCGACTCGCTGACCGCCGTGGAGCTGCGCAACCACGTGGTGGCGGCGACGGAGCTGAGGCTGCCGCCCGCGCTCCTCTTCGACTGCCCGACCCCGAGCGCGCTCGCGGACCGCGTGCTGGAGGAGATCGCCGCCGAACAGACCGGGGTGTCCTCGGTCCACCGGGAGTTGGACCGGCTGGAATCCCTGCTGGCCGCGCTGGACCGGGACACCGACCAGGGGCAGGCCATCGTCTCCCGGCTGACCACCATCACGGACGCGTGGCGCCGGCCCGCGGACCGACCGAAGGACGACGACCTGGCCTCGGCCACAGCGGAGGAGATCTTCGATCTGCTGGACGCGGAACTGGAAGCGCCATGACCAGCGCCGCGACCAGCGCCATGACCTTCGGCGGCCCCTGCTCGTTCCCTGATCGGAGCCATCCACAGTGACCAGCGAAGAGAAGTACCTCGACTATCTCAAGCGGGCGACCTCGGAGCTGCGCGAGACCCGCCGCCGGCTGAGCGAACTCGAGGACCGGAGCCGTGAACCCGTCGCGATCATCGGTATGAGCTGCCGGTATCCCGGGGGTGTGGACGACCCGGACAGCCTGTGGCAGCTGGTGTTCGAGGGCCGCGACGCGATCTCCGGCTTCCCCGGCAACCGAGGCTGGGAGACCGCCGACGAACCACCGGCCGACGAGGGGGACACCGGGCACAGGCAGGGCGGATTCCTGCACGACGCCGACGAGTTCGACGCCGACTTCTTCGGCATCTCGCCCCGCGAGGCGCTGGCCATGGACCCACAGCAGCGGCTCCTCATGGAAACCGCGTGGGAGGCGTTCGAAGCGGCCGGGATCTCCCCGACCTCCTTACGTGGCACGGAAGTCGGAGTGTTCACCGGGGTGAACCTCCACGACTACGCCACCCGCGCCCCGGCCATTCCGGCCGAGGCCATGGGCTACCTCAGCACGGGCAACTCCGGCAGCGTGGCCTCCGGACGCATCGCGTACTTCCTCGGTCTGCAGGGCCCGGCGGTCACCATCGACACGGCCTGCTCCTCGTCGCTCGTCGCGCTCCACCTCGCCGTACAGGCCCTCCGGCGCGGTGAGTGCACCATGGCCCTGGCCGGCGGCGCGACGGTCATGAGTTCCCCCGGAGCGTTCGCCGATTTCGGCGCGCAGGGCGGACTGGCCGCGGACGGCCGCTGCAAGTCCTTCTCCGACGCCGCCGACGGCACCAGTTGGGGCGAGGGAGTCGGCCTGCTCCTCGTCGAGCGGCTGTCGGACGCCGTACGGAACGGACACCGCGTACTGGCCGTGGTGCGCGGCACCGCCGTCAACCAGGACGGCGCCAGTACGGGGCTGACCGCACCCAACGGACAGGCACAGCGCCGGGTGATCCGGCAGGCGCTGGCGGACGGACGGCTGTCGCCGGGCGACGTCGACGCGGTGGAGGCGCACGGGACCGGCACCCGGCTGGGGGACCCGATCGAGGCGGACGCCCTCCTGGCCACGTACGGGCAGGGCCGGGAGGCGGACCGGCCGTTGTGGCTGGGCTCGCTGAAGTCCAACATCGGGCACACCATGGCAGCCGCGGGTGTGGGCGGCGTCATCAAGATGGCGATGGCGATGCGGCACGGTCGGCTGCCCCGTACGTTGCATGTGGACGCGCCCACCTCGCGGGTGGACTGGTCGGCGGGGGCGGTGGAGCTGCTGACCGAACAGCGTGACTGGCCGAGGAACGGACACCCCCGCCGGGCGGCGGTCTCCTCGTTCGGCATGAGCGGCACCAACGCGCACATCGTCCTCGAAGAGCCCCCCGCCGAGGAAGGTCATGAGGACGCGACGGCTGTCGCGCCCGCCGTGCCGTGCCTGGTCTCCGGGCGCACGGCCACCGCGCTGCGGGCACAGGCGGCGCGGCTGAGGGAGTTCGTCGCGGAGCGCCCGGAGCTGAGCCCGGCGGATGTGGGCTGGTCCCTGGCGGCGGGCCGGGCCGCCCTGGAGCATCGTGCGGTGGTGGTGGCCGGGGATCGTCAGGGGGTGGCGGGTGGTTTGGGTGTGCTGGCGGAGGGCGGGGCGGGTGCCGGTGTGGTGGCCGGCCGGGTGGTGGGGTCGGCTGGTCGGGTGGTGTTGGTGTTTCCGGGTCAGGGTTCGCAGTGGTTGGGGATGGCGGGGGGTTTGTTGGGGTCGTCGGTGGTGTTCCGTGAGCGGATGGTGGAGTGTGAGGCGGCGTTGGCGCCGTTTGTCGACTGGTCGCTCCTGGAGGTGGTGTCGGGGGGTGATGGGGGTTGGCTGGATCGGGTGGATGTGGTGCAGCCGGTGTTGTGGGCGGTGATGGTGTCGCTGGCGGCGGTGTGGGCGTCATACGGGGTGGTGCCTGGTGCGGTGGTGGGTCATTCGCAGGGTGAGATCGCGGCCGCGGTGGTGGCGGGCGTGTTGTCGTTGGCTGATGGTGCGCGGGTGGTGGCGTTGCGGAGCCAGGTGATCGGGCGGCTGGCGAAGGGTGGGGGGATGGCGTCGCTGGCCGTATCGGAGGCCGAGGCCAGGGACTTGGTGAAGGGCAGTGAACTGTCGGTGGCGGTGGTGAACAGTCCGTCGGCGGTGGTGGTGGCGGGGGAGTCGGGAGCGCTGGATGGGCTCTTGGCGCTGTGCGAGGGACAGGGGGTACGGGCGCGGCGGGTGCCGGTGGACTACGCGTCGCATTCGCCGCAGGTGGAGGTGGTGCGGGAGGAGCTGTTACGTGTACTCGGGCCGGTGGTGCCCGGCCCGGGTGAGGTGCCGCTGTACTCCTCGGTGACCGGACGCCCGGTGGACGGCAGCGGACTGGATGCCGGGTACTGGTACACCAACCTCCGGCAGACGGTCCGGTTCGAGACCGCCGTACAGGGCCTGCTGGGGGACGGATTCCGGTTCTTCGTCGAGTGCAGCCCGCACTCCGTACTCGGCACCGCCGTCCAGGAGACCGCCGAGCACACCCTCACCGGCGGCGCCGGAGTCACCGTCGTCGAAACACTCCGCCGTGACGAAGGCGGTCCCGATCGCTTCCTCCGCTCGGCCGCCGAACTCCATGTCCGCGGGGTCGACATCGACTGGTCCCCGGCCTTCTCCGGGACGACGCCCCGTCATGTCGAACTTCCGCGCTACGCCTTCCAGCGGAGGAGCTACTGGCTCGCGTCCACCCCGGCCGCCGTCATCGCGACACCCAGCGGTCAGGACCCGCTGCCCGCGCCGGAGGAGAGCGACGACGCCCTGCTGCGCAAGCTCGAGACCTGTTCCGCGGCCGAAGGCCAGGCGCTGCTGGCCGACCATGTCAGGGCGGTCGCGGCGGCCGTTCTGGGCCATCCCACCCCGGACGGAATCGACCCGGAGCGCTCCTTCGTGGAATCCGGGGTCGAGTCGCTGACGGCGCTGCAACTGCGCAACCGGCTCATGGCGGACACCGGGCTGACCCTGCCGGTCACGCTGGCCTTCGACTACCCGACCGTGACCGCGCTCGCCGAACACCTCCACACCGCCCTGCGGTCGACGGCGGCCGCGCCCGAGCACGGCAGCGGGGCCGTGACCCGGCTGTTCCGCCAGGCGTACGCCGCGGACCGGCTTGCCGAGGGCTTCCGGCTGCTGGACGCGGCCGCGCGGCTCGGGCCCGACTTCGAGGACCGGGCCGAGGCGGAACGCTGGCCCGCGCCGGTCCGGATCACCCCCGGGGCGCGACGTACCGGCGTGGTGTGCTTTCCCTCGCTCAGCGCCGTATCGGGCCCTCAGGAGTATCTGCGGCTGGGGGTGGCCCTCGGGGACCACGCCACCGTGTGGGCGCTGCCGCACCCGGGCTTCCTGCCCGGTGAGCCGCTGCCCCGCACCCGGGAGGCCCTGGTCAGGGCCCAGGCGGAGATCGCGGTCGAGACGGCGGCCGGCGGGCCCCTCGTACTGCTCGGCCGCTCCTCGGGCGGCTGGATCGCCCATGCCGTGGCCGAGTACCTCGAGGACTCCGGTACGCCGGCCGACGCCGTGGTGCTCGCGGACACCTTCGCCCGGTCGGCCGACCGGCATGCCACCCGGCTGATGACCTCGGCCATGCTGGACGACGAGGACGCGGCGGCCGTGGTCGACGACCACCGGCTGATCGCGATGGGCGGCTACTTCCGGGTCTTCGCGGACTGGACTCCCCGCCCGGTGTCCACGCCCGTCCTTCTGCTGAGCGCCACCGCCGCCCTCACCGGGCTGTCGTCCCCAGGTTCCCCGGCTGCCGACGGTCGAGGTGAGAAGGCGCGCTGGGAACACGCGCACCACGTCGTGGAGGTACCGGGCGACCACTTCTCGATCCTCGACGAACACCATCGAACCACCGGGGACGCCATTTCCTCCTGGCTGCGCGAGGAGGTTCACGTTTGAGACGTGTTTCCGGTCGGCCGCCGACCGGAAACGAGCCGTGTCCGGCACCTTTCTCCATCTCAATACACGTTTCTCCATCTCAATACACGCAGGGAAGATACGCATGGCAACTGAGCCGGGTGTGAACTCACGCCCCTCATTCGGACTCACCGTCCTGGCAGTGTCACTGCCGATGTTCATGGTGGGCCTGGACAACCTGGTGGTCACCAACGCGCTCACCAGGATCAAACAGGACCTGGGCGCCTCGGTCCAGGGACTTCAGTGGGTCACCAACGGGTACATTCTCGGCTTCGCCAGCCTGCTGCTCGTCGCGGCCGGACTCGGTGACCGGTTCGGCCGCCGCCGGGTGTTCCTCTCCGGTCTCGTCGGCTTCACCGTGTTCTCCATCGGCTGCGCCCTGTCGTCCTCGTCCGCCGCGCTCATCGCCTTCCGCGCGCTGCAGGGCATGTCCGCCGCCGCCGTGTTACCGCTCTCGCTGACCCTGCTCACGGTCGCGGTACCCGCCGAGAAGCGGGCGGCGGCCATCGCCCTGTGGGCCGGTGTCAACAGCCTGGCCGTCGGGCTCGCACCGCTGCTCGGCGGCGCGATCACCACCGGCATCGGCTGGCACTGGCTGTTCTGGGTGAACGTACCTGTCAGCGTCGTCGCGGTGCTTCTGGTGCTGCGCGTCCTCCAGGAGAGCCACGGCACGGCCTCCCGGCTGGATCTGCCCGGGCTGCTGCTCGGCTCCACCGGGGTGCTCGCGCTGATCTGGGGGATCGTCGAAAGCAGCGAGGAGGGCTGGACCGCCGGCCAGGTGCTCGCCAAGTTCATCGCCGCCGCCGTGCTGCTGGGCTCCTTCATCGCCTGGGAACGCAAGGCGCCCCAGCCCCTGCTGCCGCTGCGCATCTACCGCAACCGCGGCTTCACCCTGGCCAATGCGTCCTCCCTGACCGTGTTCTTCGGCCTGTTCGGCTCGGTCTTCTTCCTCGCCCAGTATCTGCAGGTCGTCCGCCACCACTCGCCGTTCGTCGCCGGCTTGTGGACCCTGCCCTGGGCGATGGCGCCCGCCATGGTCGCCCCGTTCGTCGGCAAACTCATCCCCAAGGTGGGCGCCGGCCGGCTGATCGCCCTGGGACTGGTCCTGTCGGCCCTCGGCGTGGGCTGGTCCGCGCTGGCTGTCGGGCCGGACACCCCGGACTGGCACATGATCGCGCCGTGGCTGCTGGCCGGGGTCGGCACCGGCCTGATCTTCGCGCCGAGCACCACCGTGGTCGTCACCTCGGTCCAGCCGCAGGACATCGGCAAGGCGTCGGGCACCAACGCGACCGTGCGCGAGATCGGAAGCGCCCTGGGCATCGCCGTGGCCACCACCGTCTTCGCCACCTACGGCGACTATCTCTCGCCGCAGAGCTTCACCGACGGCATGGTCCCCGGGCTGTGGATCTGTGCGGCGGTCCTCGTGGGAGGCGCCGCGCTGGCGCTGGGCATCCCGGCGCCGACACCGCCCAAGGCCGCGCCCGCATCCGCCCCGGCCGGAAAGCCGGTGGTCGATGCCCGCGACTGACCACCGTCCCCGCGGCCACAGACCGGACACCCCTGGGAGGAGCCCAGCATGACCACCTTCGCCGATCTCTACACCGAGTACGGCGTCACCTCACCCCATGAACTCTTCGACCAGCTGCGCGACGACCGCCCGCTCAGCCAGATCTCACTGCCCAACGGCGTGCCCCTGTGGCTGGTGACCCGGTACGCCGACTGCCGTACCGCCCTCGGCGACGCCCGGCTGTCCAACCGGATCGGCGCCCGTGTCGTCGCCAAGGAGATTCTTCCGGCGGAGATCCGCGCCAGCATGGGCACCCATATGCTGCGCGTCGACGGCGACGACCACACCCGCTTGCGGCGCCTCGTCTCCTCGGTGTTCACGGCCCGCCGGATCGAAAAGCTCCGGCCCATGGTCGAGCGGATGACGAGCGATCTGCTCGACGCCATGGCCGCGACCGAGCATCCCGATATGATCCGCGACCTCGCGTTTCCGCTGCCGATGCAGGTCATCTGTGAACTGCTCGGTGTGCCGATAGCCGACCGCGATCGTTTCCGGGCCTGGTCCAACAGCTATCTCGCCGGGGTCGGCACCCAGAACTTCCCCGTCGACGTGGTGACGGAGTTCGTGATGTATCTGCGCGACCTCGTCGCGCACAAGCGCACGGAGCCGGACGACAAGTTGCTCTCCGCGATGATCTCCGCCCGTGACGACGAGGACCGGCTCACCGAGAACGAGCTGACCTCCATGTGCTTCCTGCTGATCATCGCGGGCTACGAGACCACCGTGAACCTGATCGGCAACGGCGCCTATCTGCTGCTGGACAATCCGGAGATGGCGGACCGGCTGCGCCACCACCACGACCACATCCCGGCGGCGGTCGAGGAGTTCCTGCGCTTCGAAAGCCCCGTCCCCGGCGCGAGCTTCCGGGTCGCGACCGAAACCCTCGAACTCGGCGGTGAGACGATCGAGGAAGGGCAGATGGTGCTGATCTCCCTGCTCTCCGCCAACCGCGACCAGGAGCTGTTCACCGACTCGCACCGCCTCGACGCCGAACGAACCCCCAACCAGCACATCGCCTTCGGCTATGGAATGCACTACTGCCTCGGCGCTCCGCTGGCCCGGCTGGAAGCCCAGATCGCCTTCCGGCAACTGCTGGAGCGCTTCCCGAAGATGGAGCGGACCGATCCCACCGCCGATCTGAAGTGGCGGCCCGGCCTGGTCATGCGAGGCCTGACCGAACTTCCCGTACGGCTCGCTCCCTAGCGTGGCCACGGGGTGGTCGGGGCGGCGCGACATCCGCCCCGGCCACCCGACATCCGTCGTCATCAGCCGTTTCAGCAGGAGAGATCGCATGACGAACGCACTGGTGGAAGCTATCGAGTCTCCGGAAGCGGCTGAGGGCGACTTCAGGTCCCTCCCCCTGCCGGAGTCCTATCGGGCGGCGGTCCTTTTCCGGGACGAGCAGGACATGTTCGAGAACATACCGGTCATGGACCGGGCGCCGATCAAGTCCCTGCATGTCCGTGAGGTGCCCGTGCCCGAAGTCGGCCCCGGCGAGGCGCTGGTGGCCGTCATGGCCAGCTCGGTCAACTACAACTCCGTCTGGTCCTCGATCTTCGCGCCCATCCCCACCTTCACCTTCCTCGAGCGCTACGGCAGGCTCTCCCCGCTCACCAAGCGGCACGATCTGCCGTACCACGTCATCGGCTCCGACCTCGCGGGCGTGGTCCTGCGTACGGGGCCCGGTGTGCGGAAGTGGAAGCCGGGGGACAAGGTGGTGGCCCACTGTCTGTCCGTGGAGCTGGAGTCGGCCGACGGGCACGACGACACCATGCTCGACCCCGAGCAGCGCATCTGGGGCTTCGAGACCAACTTCGGCGGCCTCGCCGAGCTCGCGCTGGTCAAGTCCAACCAGCTCATGCCCAAGCCGATCCATCTGAGCTGGGAGGAGGCGGCCGCCCCCGGCCTGGTCAACTCGACCGCCTACCGGCAGCTGGTCTCCCGTAACGGCGCCGGGATGAAGCCGGGGGACAACGTGCTGATCTGGGGCGCGGGCGGAGGTCTGGGCAGTTATGCCACTCAGCTGGCACTGGTCGGCGGCGCCACTCCGATCTGTGTGGTCTCCTCGCCCCGCAAGGCCGAGATCTGCCGGGCCATGGGCGCCGAGGCGATCATCGACCGCAGCGCCGAGGACTACAAGTTCTGGAAGGACGAGCACACCCAGGACCCCAGGGAGTGGAAGCGCTTCGGCAAGCGCATCCGCGAGCTGACCGGCGGCGAGGACGTGGACATCGTCTTCGAGCACCCGGGCCGGGAGACCTTCGGCGCGAGCGTGTACGTCACCCGCAAGGGCGGCACCATCGTGACCTGCGCGTCCACGTCCGGCTACACCCACGAGTACGACAACCGCTATCTGTGGATGTCGCTCAAGCGCATCGTCGGCTCCCACTTCGCCAACTACCGCGAGGCCTGGGAGGCCAACCGCCTCATCGTCAAGGGCAAGATCCACCCCACCCTGTCCAGGACCTATCCGCTCGCCGAGGTGGGCCAGGCGGTGGAAGACGTCCACCGGAACAGACACTTGGGCAAGGTGGGCGTGCTCTGTCTCGCCGCGGCCGAAGGGAAGGGGATCGAGGACGCCGAACTGCGCGGAAGGCACATAGGCGCCATCAACCGCTTCCGCGCGGGCTGACACCCCTGACACCCGACGTGGCCGGTTCGCGCCCCGGGGCGGTCGTCAGCAGGGCGGGGCGGGCCGGCGCCGACTGCCGCAGGTGGCCAGGGAGCACCAGCGGCGCCGACCGCTCCGCTTCGGCCCGCGCCCACGGTTGCCGTCACACGGGGCGCTGCTGGTTCTCGATGTACTGGCGTACGCCGGTCAGTGGTGCCCCGCCGCAACCTCCGGCGAAATACGGGCCGGACCAGAAAGGGCGCCCCACAGGTATCGGCGCACGTGGGCAGATCGGCTGGCTGGGCGTCCTTCCCGCCCAGGCGGGGTTGC
Organism: Streptomyces sp. NPDC059679; assembly: GCF_042734105.1. Classification (NCBI taxonomy): domain Bacteria; kingdom Bacillati; phylum Actinomycetota; class Actinomycetes; order Kitasatosporales; family Streptomycetaceae; genus Streptomyces; species Streptomyces sp. NPDC059679. The sequence goes on from NZ_JBHWES010000067.1 coordinate 19,209, forward strand.
GCCTCGGGGTCCGGGGCCCGCGGAATGGGGGTCCGCGAGCCCCGGGGTATGGCTCACCGGGTACGAGTCACCCGGTACGGCTCACCTTGCGCGGCTCACCGGGCGGAGTGTCCGCGTACGGCGTGGGTGCCGGGGTCGTGGCCGGCTAGGGGCGCGATATGCGTGGCGGCCGCGGTTCCGGGGGCGGTGCAGGACTTGCCGTTCAGCGTGTAGTTCCCCGGCGCGATGTTGGTGCCGGTGTAGGTGCCGTTGAAGCCGATGGTGGTGGAGGCGCCGGTGGCCAGCGCGGCGTTCCAGCCGGCGTCCTTGACGGTGACCTGGGTGCCGCTCTGGCTCCAGGTGCCGTTCCACCCCTGGGTGACCTTCTGGCCGCCGGCGAGGGAGAAGCCCAGCTGCCAGCCGTTGAGGGCGGGGCCCTTGTTGGTGAGGGTGACGGTGGCCGTGAAGCCGGAGCCCCAGTCGTTGCTCACCCGGTAGTCGACCGTGCAGGTGGCGGCCGGGGCCGCGGCGGTGGTCAGCCGCACCGTGGCCGAGGGTGGCGAGCTGCGGCCCGCGGTGTCCTTGGCCACGACGCGGAAGGTGTAGGCGGTGGACGGGGCGAGGCCGGTGACGGTGGTGCTGGTGGCGGGGGCGTCGACCGTGGCCACCGGGGCGCTGCCCGCGGGGTCGCCGGAGTACACCTGGTAGCTCGCCACCGGGGACGAACCGGCGGTGGACGCGGCCCAGGACAAGGTGGCCCGGTCCGGACCGATCGCGGTGGCGGTCGGCGTACCGGGGGCGGTGGGCGGCTTCGCCTCGGACGAGCCGGCGGGCAGGACGTACTCGGTGATGGAGTACGCGGGGAAGGTGGTGGTGAACCCGCCGTTGGTCAGCGGCTGGTCGGCCAGGTGCTTGATCGAGGTGACGTCGTCCTGGCCGTAGCGGTAGACCTGCGCCGAGCCGGCGAGCCCGGTGCGGCCGGTCACGGACACCGGGGCGGTCAGATCGCCGGTGGTCTTGTTGACGACCATCACGGTCAGCGCGTGGTCGCTGTCGCGCTCGGCCGCGTAGACCGAGAGCTTCTCCTGGTCGGCGCTGGCCGCCTGGACCGCGGTGTCGCCGAACGCGCCGCCGTTGCCGTCGTAGTTGCGGAACATGCGGAAGGCGTAGGCGCCGGGGTCGGTGGACTTGGGCGGCGACCACAAGGTGGCCAGGTCAAGGTCCTCCCGGCCGAAGATGCCGAGCACATCGGCCTGCGCGAGGGCGCCGTCGATGTGGTCCAGCGCGCCCCAGTTGTACTCGGTGATGGCGAGCTTGGTGCCCGGGTAGTTCTCGTTGACCAGGGAGCGCATCCGCGGGATGTACTGGACGGGCTGGTTGATCCAGCTCTCGTCCACATACGTGGGGTCCCACAGCTGCCGCGTGGAACGCAGCCGCAGCTCCTGGGTGGCGGGGTCGTCATTGCCACTGGACACCCCGGACTGCTGCGGATAGATGTGGTTGTCGAAGTAGTCCAGGATGCGGCGGCCGTGGCTCTGCTCGTACGCCTTCATCTGCTGGAGGTACCAGGGGGCGAACTGCTGCCCGCCGTGGGCCGCCCGGTCCGGGGGGTTGGACCAGCAGTCGCCGCCCTTTTCGTTGCAGGTCTTCTGGTCGAGGCCGGAGTAGATGAGGGAGTTCAGGCCCCAGCCGACCGGGCCGAGGGTCTGCGCGCCGGGGTCGGCTTCCTTGATCGCGGCGGCGGTGGCGTAGGTGCTGTCGCGTATCTCGTCATAGCCCGCCCCGGCCGGGTGGACGTCCCGGTGGGTGGTGAACCACAGGTCGGGCTCGTTGTCGAGGTTGTAGAAGCGCACTCCGCCGGCGTTCGCGGACCCGTAGGCGCGGTTCAGATACTCCACCCAGCCCTTGGTGAACTCCGGGCCGGCGGCGACGCTGGTGTCGGCGGGGTCGTTGCCGGTGACGTTGGTGTCGTCGCTCTTCACGCCGTTGCCGCAGTCCGGGCGCCACTGGGCGTCGCTGCCCTTCTGGGGCCCGTACTTGGCGATGCTGAAGCCGCAGGCGGCGTTGCGCGCCGCCGTCGTCGAGCCGACCATCGGCACGGTCAGTATGGTGTCGGTGCCCGTGCGGCGGTTCTGGTCGACGAACTTGTCGGCTTCCGAGCCGTCCGGCAGTTGGGCGGTGCCGTTCTCGTAGTAGAGGTTCTCGAAGTACCAGTCGGAACCCGCGTTGTAGGCGTCGAGCTTGTAGTTGTAGCGGGTGGTGGCGTTTCCGCCCCATCGCCGCACCGGCAGTCGCAGCTCCTTGGCCAGCGCCTCCTCGGCGAAGTTGATCCCGTAGACATGCGGGTCGATGGCGTGGCGCCCGGTGGTGGCGTCGACCCTGAGGGCGGGGCCGTCCGCGGCAGCGGAGGGCCGAGTGCCTTGGTCGGACAAGTCGCTGGCCTGGACGGGAGCGGCCAGACCGGCACCGGCCACCAGCAGCGCCGCGGCCACCAGCGCGGCTCTTCGAGTCATGCGCATGGTCTCCTTCCATGCGGCCATGCGACACGGCTCAGCCACGCTCGCCCCGCACGGCGGGACACGGGCGCACGGGCCATGGCACCGAGGGGGCAGTGCCGTACGGCCTGACAACGGGGGGAATGGTGCGTGAGAGCGTATGGGAGCGCTCCCAAGAGCCTTCACATGGTCAGCGAGGCCCGGGGCGCTGTCAAGGGGCCTGAGCGGCAGAGCACCCCTGACCGGGGCGCGCTACAGTCGGCCACGTACGGGAAACTCCTTGAACTCCTCCGCCGGAACCGTCCCGGCCCGGCTGCTCAGCGACGTATCGCCATCGATGCCTCTGACGTGGAGCCACTTATGACCACACCGCGGGACTTGTTGATCGTCGCCATGGATACGGTGCCCGACCGTCCAGTGGAGCGCGGAGATCTGTCGCTCGCGCTCGCGGGGGCCGAGATGATCGACCTCATCGGCGCCCATGCGCTCAGCCTGGACGGCGATGTCATCGTGCCGGGCCCGCAGCCGGCGATCGCCGATCGTCTGTTGGACGAGGCCGCGTCGTCGTTGGATCGACAGGCGCCGTACGAGGCGGTCGGCGACTGGCTGTGGCGCAGGGGCCGCGGTCTGTCCGCGGCCTACGCGGCCGAGCTGGAGCAGGAGGGGGAGATCACCCGGCGCCGCCACCGCTGGACACCCTTCCGGACCAGCCGGCCCGTACTGGCCGACTCACCCGCGCACCACGAGGCGGCGGACCGCTGGACATCGGACGAGCCCGTCCTCGCCGCGCTCGCGGCGGCCGTAGGGATCCGCGGCGAGCCGCCCGAGGACTCCCCGGCCGTGGCCGACGAGGCGGTGGTGACGGTGCTCGCCGCGGTGAACGATGCGGTCATGGAGCTGGAGGCCGTACGGCAGCGGCGGGCCATCGAGGAAGCGGCCTTCGACAACATCTGGCGAGGCGACTAGCGAGGCGACTCGCGGGGCGGTGCGGGGCGGTGCGGGACCGCTCACAGACAGTTGCGGGTGAGCCATTCGTCGGCGTTGTAGGTGTCCTTCGCCGGGTCCGGTGCGATGGCGGGCTGTTCCTCGACGGTGTCCTCCAGGCGGATGCGCTGGGGCAGGGTGCCGAATCGAGCACGTCGTGCCGTCTCGGCGTTATCGCGTATCTGCTCGGGCTGTGCCATGTCATCGCCTTCCGTCACCGCTCTGGTGGGTGACGAGCCTTGCAGAAGTTGCAGTCACCCGTCAAGATGGTGACGTGAATCTGGATCACGTATTTCTCTGCGGCAACCCCGCTCTCGACCTCGCCGCGACGCTCCGAGCCCGCCGTTCGGTGCGGTTCGAGATGTTCGTGTCGCCGGACCGGCTGGACGCCTGGTATTTGGAGTCGGGAATCGTCGACGCGGTCTCCGCCAGTCAGGAGGCCGATGTCGAGCAGGCGATCGCCGTGCGGGAGGCCGTCTACGGGCTGATCAAAGCCCGTGTCGCCGGGGACGCGTACGACAGCGAGGCGCTGGCCCTGGTGAACGGGATGGCCCGCAAGCCTCCCGCCACGCCCCAGCTCACCGCGTCGGGCCGGTGGACCGAGGCGACGCCGGAGGAGGCGCTGGCCACTGTGGCGCGGCACGCCGTCGAGCTTCTCGGCGGGCCGGATGTGCCGCTGCTCAAGGAGTGCGGCAACCCCGAATGCACCCGCGTCTACATCGACCGGTCGCGCGGTATGCGACGCCAGTGGTGCGGCATGGAGTCCTGCGGGAACAAGGTCAAGGCGGCGGCCTACCGCGCCCGTAAGAAGCAGGTGCGGGTGGCCGAGGCCGGCTGACGCCACTCGGCCGGCGCCGTCCACGTGTCACGTGTCACGTGGACGGCGCCGGCCGGGTGAGCGCCGTATCAGCTCGCCTCCGCGCCCGGGTCGGCCGCGTTGGAGGCGGTCGCACCGGGGGCGGTCGCGTCGGGGGCCTCGGCGTACTGCGCCACCCCGTGGCCGAACGACCAGTCGATCGACTCGTTCTCGGTCAGCATGATGAACACGTTCCGCGGCTCGGTCCCCGCGTATGCGTGGGCGAGCTCGGCGATCCGCCGGTACAGCGCCCGTTTCTGGGTGGGGGTCCGCCCGGAGCGCATCGTGATCGCGATGTACACGATGCCTTCGTCGCGCCGTATGCCGAGGTAGTTGTCGTAGCGCAGGGTGCTGCCGACGCCGTCGTGGCCGGTCAGGACCTGGAACCGGTCGTCGGGCGGAAAGCCGATGGTCTCCGTCAAGGCGTCGTGTACGGCGCGGCCGAGCGCGTCGAGCCGGTCACGGTCGGCCCCCAGTGCGTCGATGCGGACGAAAGGCATGTCGGCGGTTCTCCTCTCAGGGCTCTCGATGCTCTCGTACATACTAGTAGGTACAGTCAGCCTCGGGCGATGCTCACCTGCTCGAACCGGGTGGTGCTGTGGGCCAGGGGATCGCGGGAACAGACCACGAGCCCCACGTAGTAGGGCGCGTCGCCGAAGGCGGGAATCGCTCCCTCGGCGAGTGCGGTCCAGGTGACACCGTCATCGCCGGAGACGGCGGCGGCGAAGGCCGTCCCGGTGCGCCTCAGCCGCAGCAGACAGGGGAGCCGGACACTGCTCGTGCCGGTGAACGCGGAGGCGCCGGCCACGGTGGTGCGCAGCATCAGCTGTGCGGTGGCCCCGCCCGTGACGATCGCTCCGGCCGCCTGGTCGAACGGCGACAGGGACTTGGCCATGAGCAGTCCCACCCGGTCCGAGGCGGCGGAGCCCGCGCGGGAGACGAGCCGGGCGGTGATCTCGCAGTCGCCGATGACGGGCCGCCGCACGAACTGCCCGGTCATTCCCTGGCCGTTGACGTTGAGGTCGACCCCGGCACCGCGTACGACGAAGGCCCCGTCGTCGTACGCGGCGCTCCCGGGCGTACGGATCGCCACCACGCCGAACGTCCCGAACGCGCGGTCGTCGAGGACGGGGTCGCCGAGATCGCCGTACGACCAGGGCTCGGGCGGAGGCGTGCCCACCGCGAGCGTGAGTGTGCCCGTCGCGGTCCCGGCCGCGTTGCCCGCGGTGGTGGTGACGCGGAACTCGCCGGTTTCGGCGGGTGTTCCGGAGATGAGGCCGGTGCGCCGGTCGACGCTCAGCCCCTTGGGCAGACCGCTGGCGAGGAACCGTACGGGCTCGTGCGAGGCCCGGAGCAGATGGCGGAAGGGGACACTTCGGTTCGCGAACGCGGCGGTGGGGGAGGTGAGTTGCGGAGTGGCGGGGGTGGGCATCCGGGCCTCGGCGGGGGCCGAGCGCGGGCCGTGGCCGCCGCTGTTGGTCTTCGCGACGGTGTAGTGGTACGACGCCCCGGGCGAGCCGGTGGCGTCGGCGTACCGGATGCGGGTGCCGAAGCCGACCGGGCCGATGTCGGTGGCGACGGTCTCGTACGGGCCGTCGGCGCGAGCGGCCCGCAGCACCGTGTACCGGGCCGAGAGGTCCGGGTCGGTCCAGGCCAGCTCGACGGCGTCGGCGCCGGTGGTCGCCCGCAGGTCGGTGGCGGTGCGCGCGGGGCGCGGCATGGACCAGACCGGGCCGGTGGCGGAGGTGACGCTGACGTTGTCGAAGGCCCCGGTGCCGGTCTCGGCGTAGGACTCGGCCACGCCCAGACAGGAGGTGAGGACCAGCCCCGCGTACACCGTACGCCCCAACTCGAGCTCGCTGGAGCCGACTTCGGTCCACCGGACGCCGTCCGGGGAGATGGCTCCGGTACAGCGCCCGCCCTTCCGCCGCACCCGCACCCAGTACGGCGCCCGCAGCCGGTAGCCGTCGCCCGCGCCCTCGACATACGGGGCCTCCAGGGGTGTCGCCGACTCCGGCAGGGTGCCGAGATCGGAGATCGGGAAGGCGGCGGCGGTGGTGATCGCCCGCTGCTGGGACGGCGGCACGGGGCTGCTCCCGGTCGCCGAGGTGACGGCCCCGGCCGCGGGGCGCACCGTCCACACCCCGCTCCAGGTGTGCAGCGGCAGCCCCTGGATCAGCATCGAGGCGTGCGGGGCCGCCGCGTCGAGGGAGCCGCGGAGGGTGACCCCGATCTTCGAGTACTGCGAGCTGAGCGGCCATACGACGCGCGCGGTGACGGTGCCGTCGCCGGTCAGCGGGAGGTGGACGAGGCGGTGGGCCTCCGCGGTGCCGCTCGCCTCCAGGACGAAGCGCTCGCCGTCGAAGGTGGCGGAGCCGGGGAGCGTCGCGTCCCCCACGTCCCGGGTCGACCAGGGACGGGGGAGCCCGGCGGTCGCCGCGGCCCAGCCCGAATCGCCGCTGCTGCCCGTTGCGTTGGTGGCGCTGACCGTGTAGTAGTACGTCCGGCCCGCGCGCACATCCCGGTCCGCATACGCCGGGGTGGCCACACCGGACGCGATCCGCTCGTACGGCCCCGTGGGACGGGTGGCCCGCCGCACCGTGTACCCGGTCGCCCATGCGGACGGCAGCCAGGACACGGTGATGGCGTGGTCGTCGCCGGTGGCGGTGGTCCCGGCGGGGGCCGTCGGCGCGGCGGGTGAGCCCTGCGCCCCGGCGTAGGTGAGGGTGCCCCAGCTCGGCAGGTCGTCGTTACTGCCCTCCACCACGCGCGCACCGCCGGCGCCCCGGAAGACGACCCGCTTGGTGTTCGGCGCGTCGAGTCCGCGCACACCGGCGTAGTGCGCGTACGCCATCTCGTAGATCGGGGGCAGGGCGCCGCGCACCTTCTCCGACACGGTCGTCTTGATGTACTTGCCCGTCCGGTCGAGGTCGGGGGTGAAGGGGACGTCGTCGCCGAGGTTGTAGCGGGCGGCGTACTCGACGTTCGCGAGGATGCGGTGGTCGTCGTAGCCCCACAGATCGACGCCCTGGTTCCAGGCGACCTGGGCGGCGTCGCCGAGCAGACCGACCGCGAGCTGTTCATGGCCCTGGTCGCGCCCGCTCTCCTGGCCCTGGCCCGCGTCGGTGATGATGCGGTGGCGGACACTGCCGTTGCCCGCGCCGGCCGCGGCGAAGCGCAGCGCGTCCTCGAAGAGGGTGCGCTCCTCGCAGAAGACGCCGATGGCCAGGATGGTCTGGAGAGCGGTGAGATCCCAGTTGCCGTTGGCGTAGAGCATGTAGCCCGACACGGCCGGATACCAGACCCGCAGGAAGGACTCCTCGCAGCGGGCGATGTCGGCCGGAGCCCAGCCGTCGTAGTCGCCATGGCGCAGCAACTCGGCCGCGTTGACGAACTTGAACGCCTGGAGCCCGGCGCCGAGCGGGCCGTCGGCTCCGGTGACGGCGGTGAGCGAGGCCGACCAGGCGTTGAGGATGTCGCGGGCCTTGTCGGCGTGGGCGCGTTCGCCGGTCACGCACCACATGAGGGCGTTCTGATAGGCGGCGGCCGAGTCGGCCACGGCCTGGTTCATGAAGTTCGAGGGGCCACGGCCCCAGGAGGTGATCTGGCCGGTGTTCTGCACGGTGTACGAAGCCGAGGAGCGGGCGTGCGCGGCGAGCGCCAGATACCCGTCGTGGATCGGCGACTCCTCTGTGGCCACCGCGGCCTTCATCCGGGCGAGGTCGGCGGCGCTGTGCAGCAGCCCGGGGTGGGCGAAGGTCCGCGGCGCGGTGTTCTCCTGGGCCCGGGCCGAGCCGGCCACCAGCAGCCCGGTCGCGCCCGAGGCCAGCAGCAGGGCGGTGGCGCCGCCGAGGAAACCCCGGCGGCTGGTTGCGGGGTTCGTCATGACGCAGCGGCCTCGGCGGTGGTGATGAACTTCAGGTTGGTCACATGCTCGTTGGCGTGCATCGGGATGTAGTCGGTTGCGAGGTACCAGCCCGGCTTCTTCATCGAGTCGGCGATGACTTTGCCGCCCACGACCAGGTTCTCGAAGGTGACGTTCTTGATGCGGTGTTCGGCGTCGTAACCGAGCAGCAGACAGGTGTTGGTGCGGGTGCCGGTGTAGCTGAGGTCCTTGATGTAGACGTCCTCGATGCCACGCCCGACCGAGGTGTTGTACTTCGTGTTGTACATCACCCGCATATGGATCAGCTGGCCCTCCCGGAAGTCCTCGACCCGGACACCGTCCACCCGCACGTTTCTGATGAGGTTGCTGTCCCCGGGGTTGAGCGCGATACAGCCCTGGTAGCCCATCTGGGGTTCGCGGTGGTCGCAGATGTCGAGGTTCTTGAAGGTGAGGTTCTCCAGCACCTCGGGGCTGTCGGTGTTGCCGTGGGTACCCACGTTGATGGGGTGGGCGACATCCGCCCACAGGGTGGAGTTCTTGACGGTGATGTGGCGGGTGTCGCCGTAGTAGTCCCAGCGGTGGGTGTAGATCGCCACGCAGTCGTCGGCGTTGCGCATGAAGACGCCGTCGATGGTGACATGGGAGCTGGAGAAGATGTCGATGCCGTCGCCCCAGCCCTTGGAGGAGAAGGAGCCCATGCCGCGGATGGTGACGTCCTTCGACTCGCCGACGGTGACCGCGTAGCCGTCCGGGTTGAGCATGGTGACCTCGCCGATGGCGATGTCCGAGGAGCCCTCGACGGTGGCGCCCCCGCCGGGCGCCCCGTGGATCACCCCGCGCCCGATCAGCCGGGCGCCCCGGACGTCCTTGAACACCACCCGCGACCTGAGTACCGCGCCGCCGTGCAGATACACAGTCTTGCCCGAGGGCACGGTCACCGTGCCGCCGGGGGTGGTGTGCACACCGGGGCCGAAGTAGATGACGTCGGGGTCGTCCTCGGCGGGCCGGTGCTTCTCCAGGGGACGGGCGAACAGATGCAGACAGTCGAAGATGTCGTCGTTGACCTGGACGACGACATTGCGCGGCTGGTCGAGGGTGAACCGGAGCGTGTCGCCGAGGAGGTCGGGCTTGATGCCGTACGAGTCGGGGCGGACGCGCGCCGCGGTCACGCCGCCCTTGATGTAGGTCACTTCGACTTCGACTTCGCCCGAGAAGTCGAAGTACGCGAGGGACGACTTCTGCTGCTGGCCGGAGCCGGTGGCGGTGTTGACCAGGTTCAGGGTGGCCAGATAGGTGCCGAGTCTCTGCCAGGCGCCGCCGGGGTTGCGGACCTTGACGGCGAAGCTGTCCGTCTTGACCGGGGCTCCGTTCGGTATGTCGTAGGTGACCAGCGTGGGCGCGGGGTCGCCCGCCTGCTGCGCCCGGGCGGACCCGGCCGCCGCGGTGCCGGTGAGGCCGGCGGCGAGCGCCGTGGCGCCCGCCGCCTGGAGGGCGGTACGGCGGGACAGGGGCGTGTTCATGCCTGACTCTCCTTGCGAAGCGTGAAAACTCATAGCAACCGGTTGCTGAGACCAAGTGGCCAGAGCTTCTTCCTGTCGCGAGACGGCGTCAAGAGTCACGGCAGACTTTCGAAAAAACTGTGCCAAGCGGTTCGCAACCGGTTGTGTGCAGTGTTTGAGAGCACGCCTGCCGGGCAACGATGCGACAGCCCCCGGCGGGGCAGGGCGGATCATCTGCGATCACCCGCGGATCGCCCGCGGATCGCCCGTCAGGAACGGAGAGGACGACCTATGACGCGCATCGTGCGCTTCGCCGACGACACCGAGACCGTACGGACCGGAGTCGCCGACGACACCGGCGCGATCCGGACCTTCACTGGAGCGCCGCTGGTCGCCGAGCTGCTGCGGCTGTCCGCGGCGGAGCTCCGAACCCTGGTCGAGGACACCGCCTCCGGCCCGGCCGCAGCCGATGAGCGGGACGTTCTGCTGCTGCCGCCGCTGGACGGGCTGATGGAGCTGTGGGCCGCGGGGGTGACGTACGAGCGCTCGCGCGAGGCCAGGGTGGAGGAGAGCACCGAGCAGTCCGTCTACGAGCGGATCTACGATGCCGAGCGCCCGGAGCTGTTCTTCAAGTCGCAGCCCTGGCGGGTGGTGACGGATGGTGAGCCGATCGCCGTACGGGACGACTCCGAGCTGAACGTCCCCGAGCCCGAACTGGCGCTGGTCCTCAACCGGCACGGCGAGACCGTCGGCTATCTGGTCTCCGACGACGTCAGTTCACGCTCCATCGAGGGCGAGAATCCGCTCTACCTCCCCCAGGCGAAGATCTACGCCGGAAGCGCCGCGGTGTCCTCGGGCATCGTGCCCGCCTGGGAGATCGAGACACCCGACGCACTGGACATCAGCCTGGTGGTGTGGCGCGACAGCGAGGCGGCGTACCGGGGGACGACCTCCACCGCCGCGTTCCACCGCACCCCGAGGGGCCTGGTGGACCACCTGTGGCGCTCCCAGCCCTTCCCCGACGGCGCGGTGCTGTCCACCGGTACGGGCATCGTGCCCGCGCTCGACTTCACGCTGAGCGCCGGGGACGTGGTGGAGATAGCCATCGACGGGGTCGGCACGCTGCGCAACCCGGTACGGGCCCGCCAGGCCGAACTGGACTGGCTGGTGGCGGCGATCAGCCACCCGCTGACACGCCGTGCGCACCGGAGCCGCGTCTCGGGGTGATCCCGGCAGGGCCGAGGTGTACGGGGGCGGCCGTGGTTCCCCGGACGACGAGGTGGGGGGGGCGACGACGGCTTCCCCGCCGGGTGCGTCCGTACCAGATGTGTCCCCGCCGGACGTCTCGGCGGCGGACGGTTCGGCTCGATCGGGGGGTTGTTCGCCGAGCCCGGCATCGAGGCGTTGGTCATCGCCACCCCGGCGCGCTAGATCGCCGTCGGCGCCATCGGCACCCCGCAGCTGCTGCGCTCGCCTGATACACCCCGATTTCAAGGACCGCGGCCTGCTCGACACCGCCCTCGTCACCATCCGCTTCGACAACGGGGCGCTCGCCACCGCCGAGGCCAACTTCCAGGCCGTATACGGCTATCACGTCCGTGGCGAGGTCTTCGGCTCGGCCGGCATGCTCACCATGGGCGAGCTCCGCCGCAGCCATCTGACGGCCTGCGGCCCGGACGGCATCGCCGCCGACTGTGTCCGCTACGACCAGGACCTGTTCCGCGACGCCTATGTCGCCGAACTCGCCGACATCACCGAGTGCGTGCGCGCGGCGGGCACCCCCTCCGTCACCGGCGGGCACCCCCTCCGTCACCGGCGGGCACCCCCTCCGTCACCGGCGAGGACGCCCGCGCCGCGCTGTCCATGGCCCTCGCCGCCATCCGGTCGATCATCACGGCCGGCCCGGTCCGTATCGACGAACTCCAGGACCGTTGACGCGAAGCCCCCTCAGGGTCTCCGCTGCGCGAGGTCTACGGGAGGATGGAGTCGACGTAGCCGCCGTCGACGCGCACGGCCCCGCCCGTGGTGGCCGACGCGAAGGGAGAGCTGAGGTAGACGGCCATATTGGCGATCTCCTCCGGCTCGATCAGCCTCTGAAGCAGCGACTGGGGCCGGTGCTTGGCCATGAACTCCCGCTGCGCCTCGTCCCAGGGCAGGCTGGAGTCCACCAGTTCGTACACGAACTCCTCGACGCCGCCGGTGTGCGTCGGCCCGGCGATCAGCGAGTTGACGGTCACCCCGGAACCCGCGGCATCCTTGGCGAAGCCGCGGGTCACCGCGAGAAGCGCGGTCTTCGACATGCCGTAGTGGATCATCTCGGCGGGGATGACGACGGCGGAGTCGCTGGCGACGTTCATGATCCGGCCCCAGGACCGGCTCTTCATCGCGGGCAGATAGACGCGGATCATCCGTACGGCGGCCAGCACGTTGACTTCGAAATAGCGGCGCCACTCGTCGTCGCTGATCTCCAGCGCCGGAACGGCGCCGAAGATGCCCAGGTTGTTGATGAGGATGTCGACGTCCGGCACGGCGGTGGTGACCTGCTGGGCGCCGTCTTCGGTGGTGATGTCACCCGGGGCGGGGACAAAGGTGCCACCGCCGTCCGCGGCCTCCTCCAGTTTCGTGATGGCGGCGGCCACGGACTCCTCCCGGCGTCCGTTGACGGCGACACGGGCGCCCGCCCGCGCCAGTCCGGCGGCGATGGCGAAGCCGATGCCCTGGGTCGACCCGGTGACGAGGGCGGTTTTGCCGGAGAGATCGATCAGCACGGTGCTCCTCCAAAGGGATGCGGTACGCGAACCAAGAGACGTTGGGTTTCGGGTGTCCATGCCGGTGCCGCGGAAACAGCGGCCCGGGGTGGTGTGCGGTCGCGGGACCACACCGGGTGACAAGCGATCACGCTAATTGCATACGCGTTTAGTTGCAAGCGCGCAGTATCTGCGCTCCGGTGGCGCGCGGATCACCACCTGTCGACCCGCTCGGATGCGAGGGGCGGCACGTAGGGTGGATCGGACACGGGCTCCGCCGTGGACGCGGACGGAGTGGGGTCATACGGAGGCGGTCCGGGCCGCGGACACGGGGGGTGCGGAGTGAGCGATCACGGCGAGGCGGGGACGATCGGGTGACTCAGTGCGATGCGATGTACCGATTCGTCGAGGACGAGACGGAGCGGGAGATTCTGACCGCGACCGATGTCCGAGGCTTCTTCGTCGAGCCGTCGGTCGGCGAGTCGGAGATCATCACGGCGGTCGGATCGTCACTGCGGCCGGAGCGGGTCCCCGTGCTCTTCGAGGACATCGAAATGCAGGTGAGGGACGTCCGAGGGCGCGAGATCGGCGGCTACTACATCGGCAGGGTCGAGGTGACGGACCTCAGGGCCAGTGTGAGCGTTCCGGGCGGGACCGATCTGGCCCTGTCCTTCTTCGGGTTCGGCTCCCCCTATCCGTATGCGGGGGAGATCTGGCAGACCTGGGTACAGAGTCCTCCGGCGGAATCCGGAATGTGGAAGAGGCTTCCAGCCGAAGCACACGACAGCTGGCTCCACGTGGTCCAAATGGCCTGGTTCCGCACGGGCCACCAGGCCAAACGCTATGGGGATGCGACCACGTGCGAAATCGCGGGAGCGGACCTCGCCGATATCGCGGGCTTTTACTGCGAGCTGGGCGAGGCGGTCAATGGACCCGGCGGCTATTTCGGCTCCAATCCCAGCGCACTCGACGACTGCCTCATCAACAGCGGTGCCCGCCGGGAATCGCCTTTCCGGCTGGTGTGGCGCGACTTCGAGAGCTCGCGGCGCGCCATCGGCGACGAAGAGCTGGACGGTGTGATCTCCGTGCTGCGTCGATACGGAATCGAGATCGAGTACCCGCCCTCCGGCTGATGGCGTGGCTGACGGCGTGGCCGGCGCCGGGCCTCGGCGCGGTGGGAATGCCGGGGTCCGCCAGGCGTTGAACCCTCTGTGAGCTCTGTGATCGCCTCGACCCGCTTCTCGATCCTCGACCGCTCGCGGATCCGGGAGGGATCCGGCGGTCCGCAGGCGCTGCGCGACACCGTGCGCCTGGCCCAGGAGGTGGAACGGCTCGGCTACCACCGGATCTGGGTCGCCGAGCACCACGGCGTGCCCGGTGTCGCGGGCTCGGCGCCGACCGTGCTGGCCGCGGCGATCGCCGCCGCCACGCATACGATCCGGGTCGGCACCGGCGGGGTGATGCTGCCGAACCACCAACCGCTGGTGGTCGCCGAGCAGTTCGGCGTGCTGGAATCCCTCTTCCCCGGGCGGATCGACATGGGCCTGGGCCGCTCGGTCGGCTTCACCAATGGCGTGCGCAGGGCACTGGGCCGGGACAAGGACGACGCCGACGACTTCGCGGGGCAGCTGGCCGAGCTCCTTGGCTGGTTCGAGGGCACCTCGCCGACCCGCGTCCATGCCCGCCCCGCCGAGGGGCTGCGCGTGCCGCCGTACGTCCTGGCCACCGGCGAGGGCGCGGCGATCGCCGCCGAGGCCGGGCTTCCGCTGGTGATCGGCGACCTCAGGGGCCGCGAGAAGCTGCTGCGTGCGATCGAGCGCTACCGCGGCGCCTTCCGTCCGTCCGCGTGGGCCGACGAACCGTACGTCATCGCCGCGGGCACGCTCGCCGTCGCCGAAACCCCCGAGCCGGCGCGCCGGCTGCTGATCCCCGAGGCGTGGGCCATCGCGTACTCGAGCACCCACGGCACTTTCCCGCCGCTCGCCCCGGCCGAGGAGATCGAGCGGCGGACCATGAGCCCGAAGGAGCGGGAGCTCTACGAGTCGCACCTGCGCGGCCATATCCATGGCACGGAAGAGCAGGTGGCCGATGAGCTGGAGACGGTGATCAAGGAGACCGGCGCCCAGGAGATCATGGTCACGACCAGTACCTACGACCGGGACGCCCTGATCGCATCCCACCGCGGGCTGGCCCGGATCGCGGGGCTCGGCGGCAGCCGATGAGCGGGTTCCCGCCCCGCGTCCCGCGGGATTGTCTTGTTGCCCACTATCCCCGCAGGTCACGGGGGTGGCCGTCCCTCTTTCAGCTCAGCTGTCCCGCAATGGTGGCCGTCGCCGGGACCCGTCCCCAAGCTCGGTCGGAGCAAGGGGACGGAGCGGAAGGACAGCACCCATCACCATGTACGGCACCACACAAGATTCGCCACACCAGCCGACCGAGTTGGACCTCGGCCCGGCGCGCCTGCTGATGCTGTGCTCCGCCGGGCTGTCGGCGAGATCCGCGAGAGACGGCGCATCGTGGGGTCGCGCCAGTTGGGGGACGGCGGAGGTGTGGCAGGTGGTGCTGGCCTCGGGCGGGCCGCTCACGCTGGGCGGCGGCCACGACGCGGTCCGCCTCGCCCCGGGGGCTCTGGCCCTGTGGGCCCCGCCGGACGCCGCGACGCCCCTGACGGTCCGCGGCGCGCCATCGGCCCGGGCGTTGGTGGTGTGCCTGCCGCGCCGGGCGTTACCGGTCCCGGTGCGGCTGGTGTGCTCCCCGGCGGCCCGGCCCCTGGAGTCGGCGGGTGGCGCGGGGGCGCTGTTGGCCGACCTCCTCATGGGACTCGCCGCCCAGGCGGCGGAGGTGGAGGAGTGGCAGGCGACATGGCTGGGTTCGGCGGTGGTCGACCTCACGGTCGCCCTCCTCAGCGGCATGGCCGACCTGGGGGACCGCGGGCGGTTGGGGGACCCCGGGCGGCCGATATCGCGGCAGGCGGCCCTGCTGGACGAGATCAAGACCTATATCGACCTGCGACTGACGGATCCCGACTTGAACCCGGCCGGTATCGCCAGGGCCCATCACATCTCCCTGCGCTATGTGCACCAGATCTTCCAGCAGGACAAGCGGACCGTCCGGGGCCATATCCGGGAGCGGCGGCTGGAACACTGTCGGGCCGATCTGCTCAGCCCCGGCCGCGCCGCCGAGAGCGTAGGCCGGATCATGGCGAGATGGGGGTTCCGGGACGCGGCGGTGTTCGCGCGGGCGTTCAAGCGCGCGTACGGACTGCCCCCGGCGGAGTACCGAAGGCGCCTGGCACCCATGGCGTACGGGGGTCGGGACAGTTGAACTCAGCGGTTGCCGGCGCTGGGGGAGAGGGTGGGGTCGGGGGCCTCGGTGAGATGTGTCGTGCCCCCTGGTCTGGTGCAGCCGTGCGCGCCCGAGGTGAGGACGGTGCACGCCCGGGCGGCCGACGGAGTGGCGGAGGCGACCATGGGGCTGTAGATGTCGGTGTCGTAGTGGACCTTGTCCTGGTACGAGGCGTGTTCGGCCGCCACCACCTTCGCGATGTCACCGGGGTGTCCCCAACTGATGCGGGACCACGCCGCCTTGCAGGAGTCGCTGTACCGTAACTCCACATACACGCCATGGACCTTGGTCATGGCCGCGGTCCAGGCGTCTCCTGCGCAGCCCGTCTCCTTGGGGCTCTTGCCGGCGCAACTCTCCTGGAAGCAGTGCGTGTACAGCTGCCCGGCGGCCGAGGGGGAGGCCGAGTGCGCGACGGTGTGCGGCCCGGTGGAATCACCCGGTCCCCACCACACGACGGCGGCAGCGCTCAGCGCCAGGACGGTCACCACCGCTGCCGCGATCAGGAGAAGCTTGCCCCGCGCTGTGCGTCCGGCGGGCGGTGCGACGTCCTCCGCGTGCGAGGAAGGGGCAGTGGGGGCAGCGGAGTCCGTGGACGTGGGGGAGCCCGCGGGCGGTCCCTGTCCCGGTGCCTCGCGGCCGCTCCAGGCCCGTTCGGCCAGCTCCCACAGGGCGGCCAGCCGGGCCGAATCGGCTCCCACGGCGCGGCCCAGCGACTCCACGGCCTGCCGCGGGGGCAGCGCTTTGCCGTTGAGATACCGCTCCCAGGAGGACTTGCTGTGCAAGGTCCGCTCCGCGAGAGCGGCCAGGCTCAGCCCGCTGCGGTCCTTGTACTGGCGCAGTTGCTCGACGAGGTCGCGGACATCCGGATCGAGGTCCTGCGGCAGCGATTTCCAGTTGGCCATGGCCACATCCCAGCCTTGGTTTCCGCGTGATGCATACTCCTCTTTACGCCACTCTGGTTTCAGCGGGTCGGACAGCAGCCGTTTTTCCGCCAACTGTCAGGGCCTCAGGCCGTTCAGGGGAGGAATGAGCATGGCGCGCGGCGCCGTAGCGTCGAGGACGGTCACGGTGTTGGCGATGTCGGCCGTGCTGGCGCTGGGCGCGGCTCCCGGCGGCGCATCGCCCCCGCCCTCGTATGTGGACTCGTATGTGGCGCCATATGTGGACGGGCAGGGGGCGCCCGCCGACGACTGGCGGGACGAGCCGCAGCTCGCCGTGGGACGGGTGCCACGCAGCGATCTGGTGGGGATGTGGCAGGGGGTGCTGTGGGCGGACGGCTATCTGCCCCGGTCCGGTGTCAGCTGTACGTACGACGCGGCGACCGCCGAGGCGACCCGGTTGTGGCAGAGCAATCACGGCCTGGACGCGGACGGCATCGTGGGCCCCGCGACCTTCGGCTTCGCCGGCCGGCGCCTCACCCGGATCCCGCCGTGGACGGCGTATCAGGGCGAGGAGCGGAACCTGCCGCTGCGCCGGTCGGGCAGCGGCGCGTACGAGGTGTACGACGGCGGCCGATTCCATGCTCTGCGGAGGGACGCGGTCACCCTCGTCCAGTGCCGCCACTGACCGGGCCGATCCAGCTGTCGTGCTCGGTCACGCCGAGCTGCCGCCCCGCCACCACCACACAGGCCCGTGCCCGGTGCTGGTCGGCCGCCACCATCGCGGTGCGGGTCGCGCCCCGGGCCGCGGTCTGCGTCGTGGCTCCCGCGGCGGCGGCCAGCAGCTCTTCGGTGCCATCCGCCGGATCCACTTCCGCCCATACCGCCCGGCACACCGGGCTGTACCGCAGGCGCAGGGTCCGGCCGTCCGCGCTCAGCGCATGGACCGTGACGCTGTCGCGGTCGCACCCCTCCCGGTAGGGATCCCGGCCCTGGCATGAGCGGCCCGCGCAACGCCCGTCCGCGGAAGCCGACCCCGGGGCGCGCAGGTCCCAGGGCCAGGCGGGTGAGCCCTCGGGCGCTCCCGGTGGCGCGCTGCGCGGGCGGGTGTCGCCGCTCCAGGGGCGTACGAGGAGCAGGAGGAGCAGTACGGCGAGCAGACCGCACCCCGCCCCTGCGGCGCCGACGACCGTCCTGCGGGACAGGCGCCGCACCCGGCCGGGCAACCAGGTGCGACCGGCGCTGCTCCCGGCCCCGAGCCGCGCCGCCTCCGCCGCTTCTTCTGCTTCCGGATCTTCCGCCGCCTTCGGATCTTCGGGCTCCTTCGGGCCCTGTTCCGCCGTCCAGGCGTCCGAGGCCGACTCCCACAGCACACGCAGGAGCCCCCGGTCCGCCCGGGTGAGCCGGCCGAGCGCGTCGACGGCCTCCCACGGCGGCAGCGCCCGCCCGTTGAGATAGCGGTGCCACGACGAGCTGCTGTACGCGGTCTTGGCCGCGAGCGAGTTCAGGCTCAGCCGTGAGCGGTCCTTGTGCAGTCGTAACTCTTCGGCCAGCCGCCGCGCCTGGGGCGGAAGTTCACCAGGCAGCGGTCGCCATCGGGCCATCAGCATTCCCCTCCGCTGCCCCACCTGTCGCCCATGCGGTATCCTACTCAGCAGTTGTTGAGCCTTCTCGTCGCGGAACCGCCTCCGCCGAGGAGGCTTTTTTCATGCCTGAAAACCACACCGCTGAGGGGACGACCACGTGAGGCCGAGCATGACCGAAGAGCCGAGCACGACCGAAGAGACACCCACCGCCGCGGCCGCGGGCGCGTGGAAACTCGGCGATCTGACCGTCAACCGCCTTGGATTCGGGGCGATGCGGCTGACCGGCAGCGCCGCCTTCGACCTCGGCACCCCGAGCGACCGTGGCCGGTCGATCGGGGTGCTGCGGCGGGCGATCGAGCTCGGCGTCAACCACATCGACACGGCGGCGTTCTACTTCTCGTCGCTGCGGTCCGCCAACGAGCTGATCAACCGGGCGCTGGCGCCCTACCCGGACGATCTCGTCATCGCCACGAAGGTCTGGCCGGCCAGGGACCCGTCGGGTGCTTGGTGGTGGGCCACGCCGGACCAGTTGCGCGGTCAGGTCGAGGAGAATCTGCGCCAGCTGGGCCGTGACCACCTGGATGTGGTGAATCTGCGTGTTCCGCCGAGCCGCAGGTCCGGCTCCATTGCGGAACACTTCGGCGCGCTGGCCGCCCTCCGGGACGCCGGGCTCATCCGCCACCTCGGCCTGTCCAATGTCACGCCCGAGCAGCTGGCCGAGGCTCAGGCCATCGCGCCGGTGGTCTGTGTGCAGAATGCCTATGGTGTCGGCGCGCCGGCCGAGGAGCGGGATTTTCTGCGGGCCTGTGGTGAGCAGGGCATCGCCTTTGTGCCGTTCTACGCGATCGCCGGCGCCGGGCGCGATTCCGGCGCGAGGGCGACCGACGGCGAGGCGGTGCTCGCCGCCGCCCGTGCACACCGGGTGACTCCCGCGCAGGTGCGGCTGGCGTGGACGTTGCGGCAGGGGCCGCATGTGCTGGCCATCCCCGGCACCGGGAACCCGGACCACCTCGTGGAGAACGTGGCCGCGGCGGCGCTGCGGCTCTCCGACGACGAGGCGTCCGTCATAGATACCGACGAATAGATACCGATGGATACCGGCGAATGGATACCGACGAGCTGTGACACCGAGGCGGTGACAGACAACTCGGCATGACACGCCAACACGCGCTCGCTCCGGCGCCGGAGGGGAACCGGCGTCGGAGCGAGCGCGTGGGTGATCGATCGGTGGCGGTGGCGGTAGCTAGACGCCCAGGGCGTCGAGGCAGGCCTCGACGGCCAGGACGCCACCGAGTCCGAGGACCGCGAGGGTGGTGGTGTAAGTGGTGCGAGCCTTGATGGCGTCGATGACGGAGAGGTTGAAGTACTCCTTGAACATCCAGAAGCCGGGGTCGTTGACGTGGCTGAAGGCGATGGACCCGCAGGAGACGGCGAGCACCATCATCTCGGGGTGCACTCCACTGTCCGCGACCAGCGGCGCCACCACACCGGCGGCGGTGACGACCGCGACCGTCGCCGAACCGAGGGCGATACGGAGGATGACGGCGATCAGCCACGCCAGGATGATCGGCGAGATGTTCCAGCCTTCGGTGGCGTCCTTGATGTAGTCGGAGATGCCGCCCTCGACGAGGACACCCTTGAAGGCGCCGCCCGCGCCGATCACGAGGAGGATCATGGCCATCGCCTGGGCCGCGGAGTTGCAGGACGCGCTGACCTCGGAGAGCGACCGGCCGATGCGCGGGCCGAACGCCCAGATGGCCAGCAGCAGCGTCAGCAGCAGGGCGACCGGCGCCGAGCCGATGAAGGTGATGAAGGGGCGGGCGGGGTTGGACTCGGACACCGCCATGTCGTACACGGCGGCGAACGCGATCAGCACCACCGGGACCAGCGCCACCGAGAGGGACCAGCCCATGCTGGGCATCTCTTCCTCGGTGAAGGTGCGCTCGGAGACCAGGCCCTTGGGCATGGTGGGGTTCATCTTCCTGACGAACGGGAGGCGCGGCCACACCAGCGCGATGAGCGCTCCGAAGGGGATGGCGAAGAACAGGCCGTAGAAGAGGGTCAGCCCGACGGAGGCGTGGAAGGTGGCGGCGACGGCGGTGGGGCCGGGGTGGGGCGGCAGGAAGCTGTGCATGGTGGACAGCGCGATCGACATCGGGAGGCCGACCCACAGCAGGTTCTTGCCCGTCACCCGGACGATGGTGAACGCCACCGGAACGATGATCACGAAGGCGACCTCGTAGAACATCGTCACGCCCAGCAGCATGGCCGTGACCACCATGGCTATCTGGACCCGGCGCAGGCCGAAGGCGTCGATGAGTTTGCCGGATATTCGCTGGGCGGCGCCGGAGTCTCCCATGACGCGGCCGAGCATGGCGCCGAGCCCGACGACGATCAGGGTGTCGCCGATCTGCCCTCCGACACCCTCGCCGAGGACGTCCGGGATCTTCTCCATCGGGACGCCTCGGACCAGCGCCACGGCGACGGCCACGAGGAGGAGGGAGATGAAGCCGTTCAGCTTCACCTTGGTCATCAGGAAGAGCAGCGCCAGGACGCTGATTCCTACTACGACAAGAGGCATGGGTCAGTTCCCCTTTGAACTGCTCAGGAAGTGGCTTCCGGTCCGTGGGGCGTATGCGGATCGCGTACGCGGATCGGAGTGAGGGGGTGTGGGGGATGGCCCGGTCATGCCGGCAGCCGTGCCGGTCGGGCCCTCGTCGCGGGGATGCGGCGGAAGGCTGGGCCGGGCGGCGTACGGGGCCGCCCGGATCCCATCAGTGTTCTGTCGTCCCGGTCAGCGGTCGGCGGCCACGAGGCTCAGACCGGTCTCCAGGAGCTTCTTGAGGTCGGCCAGGTCTTCGGGGCCGGGGTCGGTGAGCGGGGCGCGCACCGGGCCGACCGGTTTGCCGCGCAGCCGGGCGGCGGCCTTCACCAGCGATACGGCGTAGCCCGGCACCCGGTCCCGCAGCTCGACCAGCGGGACGTAGAAGTCACGCAGCAGCGTGTCCACGGTCTCGTCGTCGCCGGCCTGGAACGCGTCGAAGAACGCGCCCGCGATCTCGGGTGCGAAGGCGTGGACGGCTGAGGAGTACGCGGGCACGCCGACGGTGGCGTATGCGCGTGCCTGCATCTCGGCGGTGGCGGCCCCGTTGAAGAACAGGAGGTCGTCGGGGGCGTTGAGGGTCAGCCGCTGCAGCCGGTCCAGGTCGCTGTGTCCGTCCTTCAGGCCGATCACGGTGGGGATCTCCGCGATCTGCCGCAGGCCGTCGATGGTGAACGCCACGTGGTCGCGCTGGTAGGCGATGAGCGGCAGTCCGGTCCCGGCGGCGATCCGCCGCACCTGCTCCACCAGGCCGTCCTGCGGGGCCTTGACCAGGTAGTGGGGGAGCACCAGAGCGGCGTCGGCGCCGGCCTCCTCCGCGATCCGGGCGAAGCGCAGCGCCTGCGCGTAGCCGTAGCCGATGCCGGCGACCACCGGCATACGGCCGTCGGCCACCTCCACCGCGGTGGTGATCACCTGGCGGTACTCGTCCTCGTCCAGGGCGGTGAACTCCCCGGTGCCGCACGCGGGAAACACCGCGCCGGGGGCGGTGTCCAGCTGAGCGGTCAGATACTCACGGTAGGCGTCCAGATCGAGGCTGCCGTCGTCACCGAAGCTGGTGAGGGGGAAGGACAGCACACCGCGCGCCATGCCATCACGCAGTCGCTGCGCGACATCCTGGACCGCCGTGTTCATAGTCATGAACTGTTCTCCACATACGTGAATCTAGATATGAGAATGGAGGTTAGGGTGGCTCACCCAACAGGTCAATGGGTGCGCGACCCGATTTCCGACCCGTTTCCGCGCCGGCGGTACGTTCAGGGACGCGTACCGAGCTCGTGGTCCGCCTGTGTCCAGGCCCGGGCCTGCTCGCTGAGGGTGATACCGAGACCCGGCCGGGAGGACACATGCATACGGCCGCCACTGATCCGCAACCGCTCGTTGAACAGCGGCTCCAGCCAGTCGAAGTGCTCCACCCACGGCTCGTACGGGTAGGCGGCGGCCAGGTGGAGGTGGATCTCCATCGCGAAGTGCGGGGCGAGCTGGAGGTGGTGGTGTTCGGCGAGGGTGGCCAGCTTGAGGAACTGGGTGATACCGCCGATGCGCGGTGCGTCGGGCTGGATGATGTCCGCGGCCTCGTTGCGGATCAGCTCCCAGTGTTCGGCGACGCTGGCCAGCATCTCCCCGGTGGCCACCGGAGTGTCCAGCGAGGCCGCGAGGGCGGCGTGGCCGCGGGCGTCATAGGCGTCCAGCGGCTCCTCGATCCAGACCAGGCCGAACTCCTCGAGGGCACGCCCCATGCGCTGGGCGGTGGGCCGGTCCCACTGCTGGTTGGCGTCCACCATGAGCGGCACCTCGTCGCCCAGGTGCTCCCGTACGGCGGTCACCCGGCTCAGATCCACCTTGCCGTCGGGGTGGCCGACCTTGAGCTTGATGCCGCCGATGCCCTCGGCCACCGAGCGGGAGGCGTTCTCCAGCAGCTGCTCGGTGGGCGTGTGCAGAAAACCGCCGGAGGTGTTGTAGCAGCGTACGGAGTCGCGGTGGGCGCCCAGCAGCTTGGCCAGGGGCAGACCGGCCCGCTTGGCCTTCAGATCCCACAGGGCGATGTCGAAGGCCGCCACCGCCTGGGTGGACAGCCCGCTGCGCCCGACGGAGGCGCCCGCCCACACCAGCTTCGTCCAGAGCTTGGCGATATCGCTGGGGTCCTCGCCCAGCAGAGTGGGGGCGATCTCCTTGGCGTGTGCGAACTGGCCGGGGCCGCCGGCCCGCTTGGAGTAGCTGAAACCGATGCCCTGATGTCCCCCCTCGGTGGCCAGCTCGACGAAGAGGAAGGCCACCTCGGTCATCGGCTTCTGCCGCCCGGTGAAGACCTTCGCGTCGCTGATCGGAGTGGCCAGTGGAAGGGTGACCGAGGACAGCTTGATCCAGGAGATCCTGTCGAGGGTCGCCTCCCCTGCCTGCTGCGCGGCATGTGCCGTCGTTTCCGGTGTGCTCATCACTTAGCGTCCCCTGTGAGTGCGGGCGGGGCGGCCGGTCCCTGAGGTGGCCGGTCGCGGTGTCGGCGGGCGTGTCCGCTCGGCCGTCCCTTGACGCTAGGTGGTCGATTGATCTCCGTCTAACTTAAAGTTTGTATGCGTTGATACAGGGAGAGCATCATTGTTCACACTCGCCCAGCTGGCCAGCTTCGTGGCAGTGGCCGAAGAACTGCACTTCACACGGGCCGCGGAACGGCTCAAGATGACACAGCCACCGCTGAGCCGCCAGATCCAGCTCCTGGAGAACGACCTGCGGGTCCGGCTCCTGGAGCGCACCAACCGGTCGGTGCGGCTCACCCCTGCCGGGCGCGCCTTCCTGACCGAGGCCCGCCGTATCCTGCGCCAGTCGGAACACGCGGCGCTCGCCGTCCGCCAGGTGTCGACCGGGGAAGCGGGCAGCATCGCCATCGGCTTCACCGCGGCAAGCGCGTACTCCACACTCGGCACCCTGCTGGAAACCGCCCGCGCGGCCATGCCCCGCGCGGAGATCGTGCTGCAAGAGATGGTCACCCGCGACCAGTTGGAAGCCCTCACCCAGAACCGCCTTGACCTCGGTCTCGGCCGGCCCTCGGTCACCAACCCGGAGCTGCGCTCCCGCCCGGCCGTACGGGAGCGGCTGCTCGCGGCGCTGCCCAAGGAACACCCCCTGGTGGCGCGCGAAGGAGCGCTCCAGGTCGCGGACTTCGACGGCCAGCTGTTCCTGATGTACTCACCCACGGACTCCCGCTACTTCCACGAACTGCTCATCAGCATCTTCAGCGCGGCGCATGTGGCCCCCGTCTTCTCCCAATATCTGAGCCAGGTCCACAGCATCCTGGCCCTGGTCAACTGCAGCCTGGGGGTGTCCCTGGTCCCCGAGGCCGCCGCGCGGCTGCGCTATGCGGATGTCGTCTTCAAACCGGTCGAGCTGGAGACCCCCAACCCTGTGGAGCTCAACCTCGTCTGGCGCGAGAACAACGACAACCCGGTGCTGCACGCGCTGCTCCGCCACCTGCCATGGCCGGAGCCGGAGCCGGAGCTGGAACCGGAGTCCGGGGCTCACTCCGGCCGGTAGAGCGCCGTGAGCAGTTCGATCACGGCCGGGGCGGCGGGATGCGGATCGTCCCGCCACCAGGCGAGCCGCACCGCGATCGGCTCGGCGTCGCGCACCGGCCGGTAGACGACACCGGGCCGCGGATACTGGTGCGCAGTGGACTCCGCCGTGATCCCCACCCGCCGGCCCGTGGAAATCATGATGAGCCAGTCGTCGATGTCGTGTGACTCCTCGGTCGCCGGGCGGGAGCCGGAGGGCCACAGCTCCGCGGTGGTGGTGCCGGTCCGCCGGTCGACCAGCAGGGTGCGCCCGCTGAGATCGGCGAGCCTGACCGAACGGCGCGAGGCCAGCGGATCGTCGGCGGCCAGGGCACACAGCCGCCGCTCGAGCCCCACGATGGCGGAGTCGAAGCGCCGGTCGTCCAGCGGCCTGCGGACGACGGCCAGATCGCAGACACCCTCGGCCAGCCCCGCGGTGGCGGAGTTGACGCGGATCAGCTGCAGCTCCGTCTCGGGGACCGTCTGAGCCCAACGGCGCTGAAACGCCAGCGTATGGCGGCCCACCGCCGACCAGGCGTAACCGATCCGCAGCCGCCGGTGGCCCGAGGCCGCCTCCCGGAGCAGCCCGTCCACCTCGCCGAGCACCCGCCGGGCGTGCGCCACCACGCGCAGACCCGTGCCCGTCGGCGTCACCTCACGGGAGGTACGCAGCAGCAGCCGCACCCCGAGCGCCCGCTCGAGCGAGGCCAGCGTGCGGGACACGGCCGCCTGGGAGACACCGAGCGCGACGGCGGCATCGGTGAAACTGCCCTCGTCGACGATCGCCACGAGACAGCGCAACTGCCGCAGCTCGATATCCATGACTCAAGCGTATAGATCCCGCCGTCGATGCATTTTGCGCAAGAGAGAGGCCGCCGCACGATCGGGGCATGCGAACAGCATCCGTACGCGCGGCAGCCCCCGCCCACCGGGCCGTCCCGGCAGCCTCCGCCCCCAAGTCCGGGGGAGGACGCCTGGCCGGTGTGGCCACCATGATCGGCAGTGGCCTGTCCAACCAGATCGGCGCCGCCACCGGGTCCTTCGCCTTCCCCGCGCTCGGCCCCCTCGGCGTCGTCGCGGTACGCCAATACGTCGCCGCCATCGTCCTGATCGCCGTCGGCCGCCCCCGGCCGCGCAGCTTCACCTGGCGGCAGTGGTGGCCGGTGCTGCTGCTGGCCCTGGTGTTCGGGACCATGAACCTCTCCCTCTACAGCGCCATCGACCGGATCGGCCTCGGACTCGCGGTGACCCTGGAGTTCCTTGGCCCGCTCGCCATCGCCCTGGCCGCCTCACGCCGCCGCGCCGACGCCTGCTGGGCGGTGCTGGCCGCGGCGGGCGTCATCACCCTGATGCGCCCTCGGCCCTCCGCCGACTACGTCGGGACGGGCCTGGGCCTGCTGGCCGCCGTCTGCTGGGCGTCCTACATCCTGCTCAACCGCACCGTCGGCCGGCGCATCCCCGGCGCGCAGGGATCGGCGACCGCCGCCACGCTCTCCGCCCTGATGTTCCTGCCCGTCGGGATCGTCCTCGCCATCAGGCAGCCGCCGACCGCGTCGGCCGTCGGCTGCGCCGTCGCGGCCGGGGTCCTCTCCTCGGCCGTGCCCTACCTCGCTGACCTGTTCACCCTGCGCCGCGTACCGGCACCGGCCTTCGGGCTCTTCATGAGCGTCAACCCCGTCCTCGCCGCCGTGGTCGGATGGATCGTCCTCGGGCAGCGCCTGGGGTGGATCGAATGGACCGGCGTGGGAGCCGTCGTGGTGGCCAACGCGCTCAGCGTCGCGGGCCGGATCAGGGCAAAGGCCACACCTCAGCAGGCGCCCCAGGAGATGGCCGGCCGCTAGAGGCGGTCGGGCGGGCCGGGGCACCGCGCCGTCGTGCCGCGGACCTCGAGGGCCGGGGTGGTCAGAACGGTCTCGCCGGGGCGGGCGGGGTCGGCGATCCGGTCGAGCAGACACTGCGCGGCGCGGCGGCCGACCTCATGGCTGGCGTTGTCCACGGTGGTGAGCCACAGATGGCGCAGCCGCGCGAGATAGGTGTTGTCGTAGCCGACGAGGGACAGGTCGCGGGGCACCCGCAGGCCGAGCTCTTCGGCGGCCGACAGGGCGCCGACGCCGGCTATGTCGTTGAACGCGAGGACGGCGGTGGGCCGTTCGCGGGCGCCGAGCAGCCGGACCGTGGCCCGATAGCCGCCCTCCTCGGTCAGGTCGCCCTGCTCCACGGCCGCCGTCGCGCCCAGTCCGCGCTCGCGCATCACCGTCTCGAAGCCACGGCGGCGCAACTCGCCGACCGCCCCCTGCCCCGCGATATGCGCGATGCGCCGGTGGCCGAGGCCGATGAGGTGTTCGGTGGCCAGCCGGGCGCCGTGCTCGTCGTCGCCCGCCACGATGTCCACCCCGGGCAGTACGGGCTCACGGGCGCCCGCCACCACCGTGGGCACCTGCCCGGCCGCGGTGCGCAGCGCCTCGGGGGCCGGCAGCGTGCCGACGGCGATCAGACCGTCGACCCGCAGATCCGTGAAGGTGCGGGTGAGGTCTTCGCCGAGCCGCCGGTTGAGGTGGCCGTCGGCCAGCAGCATGCGCAGACCTGAGTCGTGCAGCCGGGAGTTGAGGCCGTCCAGCAACTCCACGAACCAGGGGTTGCGCATGTCGTTCAGAAGCACCCCGACAGTGCGGGTGCGCCGCTCGCTGAGGCTGCGCGCGGCGGCGTTGGGCCGGTAGCCGAGCTCTTCGACGGCGGCCAGCACGGCCCGCCGCTTCTCCGGGCGCACCTGGGCGGAGCCGCGCAGTACGAGGGACACCAGCGATTTCGACACTCCGGCCCGTTCGGCGACATCGCGGATCGTCGGTGGTCTCATGGCCTGGACCGTTCCATAAGGCGCGCCGGGTTGTCAAAGGGATTGACAGCTGCTGAGGTGGCCCTCAGGGTGGGCCGGGAACGTTGTGGACCGTTCCAAAACAGATGCGGTCCCAAGCAGGCCGGAGTCCTGCGCAGGCCACAGTCCTGAGCAGGGCAGTCAGGGGAGAGCAGCCATGGTGAGTACGCTCGGCGTCGCCGTCGTCGGATTTGGCTGGATGGGACGGGTGCACGCCCAGGCGTACGCCCGCGTGCCGCACCACTTCCCCCAGCTGTCCGTGCGGCCCGAACTGATCGCCGTGGCCGACGAGGTGCCCGGCCGCGCCGAGGAGGCCGCCGAGCGGTACGGCTTCGCCACCGCGGCCCGTAACTGGCGGGAGGTGGCCGCCGATCCCCGGGTCCAGGCCGTGAGCATCGCCGCCCCCAACTTCCTGCACCGTGAGATCGGCACCGCCATGGCCGAAGCGGGCAAGCACATCTGGATCGAGAAGCCGGTCGGCCTGACCGCCGAGGACGCCCGAGCGGTCGCCGACGCCGTGGCCAAGGCCGGTGTCCAGGGCACCGTCGGCTTCAACTACCGCAACGCGCCCGCCGTCGCCGCCGCCCGCGAGCTGATCGCCGCCGGGGAGATCGGCGCCGTCACCCATGTCCGCATCCGGCTGTTCAGCGACTACGCCGCCCACCCCGAAGGTGCCCTGACCTGGCGGTACGAGCGCGAGCGCGGTGGCAGCGGGGTGCTCGGCGACCTGGCCTCGCACGGCGTGGACCTGGCGCGCTTTCTGCTCGGCGAGATCGAGTCGCTGGCCGCCGACACCGCGGTCTTCGTCCCCGAGCGAGCCCGCCCCACCGGCGCCACCGCCGGCCACGCCCGCTCCGCCGGCGGCGAGTTGGGCCCGGTGGAGAACGAGGACTACGTCTCCTGCCTGCTGCGCTTCGACTCCGGCGCGCGGGGTGTACTGGAGGCGTGCCGGGTCTCGGTCGGCGAGCAGAACAACTACGGCTTCGAGATCCACGGCACCAAGGGCGCGGTCTTCTGGGACTTCCGCCGCATGGGCGAGCTCGGCGTCAGCCGCGGCACCGCCTATCAGGACCAGCCCGTCAGCACCGTGTACGTCGGCCCCGGACATGGCGAGTACGCCGCCTTCCAGCCCGGCTCGGCCAACAGCATGGGCTACGACGACCTCAAGGTCATCGAGGCGTGCCACTTCCTGCGCTCCATCGCCGAGGGCACGGCGTACGGAGCCACCCTGGACGACGCCGTCCGCAGCGCCGCCGCGCTGGACGCCATGGCCCGGTCCGCCGAGCGGGGCGGCTGGGTGAACCCGGCCTGAGCGCTTACGCGTTCGCCCGGCCAGGGTCCGGGCCCGTGCGAGGCGAGCAAGGGCTTGCCCATCTATTGACTCTGACGCACCGTGGGGCCCACCGTGATTCGGCCACTGATCACTTGGCGACGGGAGCCCTGGTTGTCCCCCGAACTCATCTCGATCATCGTGCTGGTGGCGGTCTTCGCGCTGGCCACCACCCGCTCCGTCAACATGGGTGCTCTGTCCTTCGCGGCCGCGTTCGGCGTGGGAGAGCTGGTCGCCGACCTTGACGCGGACGGTATCTTCGCGGGCTTTCCCGGGGACCTGTTCGTGGTCCTCGTGGGTGTGACGTATCTGTTCGCCCTCGCCCGGGCCAACGGCACCACGGAGTGGCTGGTCCACGCCGCGGTCAGACTCGTGGGCGGGCGGGTGGCGCTGATCCCCTGGGTGATGTTCGCGATCACCGGTGTCCTCACCGCGATCGGCGCGGTGAGCCCGGCCGCCGTGGCCATCGTCGCCCCCATCGCGCTGAGCTTCGCCGCGCGGTACGACATCAGCCCACTGCTGATGGGGGCCATGGTGGTACACGGCGCCCAGGGCGGTGGCTTCTCGCCGATCAGCATCTACGGCTCGATCGTGAACGGCATCGTGGAACGGGAGAAGCTGCCGGGCAACGAGATCACGCTCTTCCTGGCCAGCCTGGTGGTCAACCTGGTCATCGCCGCCGTCGTCTTCGTCGTCTGCGGCGGCCTGAAGCTGCCGCGCCACGCGGCCACCGTACCCCGGTCGGCCGGCCCGGGTGCTGCCGCCGCCGAGTCCGCACCGGCCGACGGGAATGGCCAGGCGGCTGCCGGTTCGCCCGTCGAGGAGTCGGCGACCGGCCTGACCCCCGACCGGGTGGCGACCCTCCTCGCGCTGGTCGCCCTCGTCGTCGCCGTGCTCGTCTTCGACCTCGACGCGGGCCTCGCCGCGATCACCCTCGCCGCGCTGCTGAGCCTGTTCTGGCCCAAGGACGGCAAGAAGGCGGCCAACGAGATCTCGTGGCCGACGGTGCTGCTGATCTGCGGGGTGCTCACCTATGTCGGTGTGCTCCAGGAGATGGGCACCATCGACTACGCGGGCCGGGCCGTCAGCGACATCGGCGTCCCCCTCCTCGCGGCCCTCCTGCTGTGCTACATCGGCGCCCTCATCTCCGCCTTCGCCTCGTCCGTCGGCATCATGGGCGCGCTGATCCCGCTCGCGGTCCCCTTCCTGGCCAAGGGCGACATCGGCGCGGTCGGCATGGTCGCCGCCCTCTCGGTCTCGGCCACCGTGGTCGACGTCAGCCCCTTCTCCACCAACGGCGCCCTGGTGCTCGCGGCCGCCCCCGACGTCGACCGGGACCGGTTCTTCCGGCAGCTGATGGTGTACGGGGGCGTGGTGGTGGCGACGGTTCCGGCCGTGGCCTGGCTGGCCATGGTGGTGCCGGGCCTTGGCTGACCGGCCCCGAGTCGAGGAGGGCGACCATGACGAAGCCGCGGAGAGCGACCGAGACGCCTGAGGAGCGTGCCCTGTGGACTGCTTCGTGTGCCGGAAGCACCGCGATATCACGCTGATGCCGGGAGGGCCGGTACACGAGGACGAGCTGGTGGTGGTCTCACACGTGTCCCCGCGGGCTCCGGGGCAGTCGGCAGAGGTCTATCTGGGACACCTCCTCGTGGAGCCGCGTCGGCACGCGGCCGGGCTCCCCGACCTCACGGACGAGGAGGCCGAGCGCATGGGGCGCTGGAGCGCCAGGTCCGCGCGTGCGCTGCGGGAGGTCGCGGGCGCCGAGCATGTGTACGCGGCCGTGATCGGTGATCGCGTGTCCCATCTGCACCTGCATCTCCTGCCGCGCTATCCCGGCACGCCCCGGGAATTCTGGTGGACGCGGGTCGATGAGTGGCCACAGGCACCACGGGGCGGTGAGGAGGCCGCCGCGGAGCTCGTACGACGCCTGAGGTCCCGCTGGTGAGGGCGCGCAGGCGCGTTGTCGCGGCCCGGTCGCCACGCACTCATGAGCCGTCCAGCCTGCGGTTGGCGAGGACGGACACGGAGCGCCGCACCGCGGCGACCTCGTCGGGGTCCACATCCCCCACCAGCAGCCCCGGGCCTGCCCCCAGCCGCTCCCGTACGGTGCCGTCGGGGCCGATGAGGGCGCTGTGCCCGATGCCGGTGGGGGCGGAGGTCGCGGGTGCGAGGCCGGTGGCCGCGGGGTCGGCCTGGCCCGCGGCGGCCAGCCAGACGGTGGCGTCCAGCGCCCGCGCCCGGATCAGCAGCTCCCACTGTTCGCGCTTACCGGGCCCCGCGCCCCAGGAGGCGGGCAGCAGGGAGAGATGTGCGCCGGCGTCGGCGTGGGCCCGGAACAGTTCGGGGAAGCGCACGTCGTAGCAGGTGGCCAGGCCGATCCGGAGGCCGTCGAGGTCGAAGGTCACCACCTTGGAGCCCGGGGCCACGGTCCTGGACTCGGTGAAGCCGAAGGCGTCATACAGATGGATCTTGTCGTACGACGTCTCGACGCCCGGGCCGGTGACCAGCAGGGTGTTCGTCACCCGGCCGTCGGGCGCCGGGGTGAACATGCCCGCCACGACCACCAGACCGGCGCCCTTGGCGAACTGCCGCACCTCGGTGGCCCACGGTCCGTCCAGCGGCTCGGCGAGCGGGCCGAGCCGCGTACCGAAGCAGGCCATCGCCGCTTCGGGGAACACCACGAGACGGGCACCGGCCTCCGCCGCGCGGTGTGCCTGCTCGCGCAGGGCAGCCAGGTTCCGCCGGGGCTCCGGGCCGGTGGTGAGCTGGCTCAGGGCGATACGCATGGGACATGGGCCTCTCTGTTTCTGCCGAGGGCGGTGGCTGTGGCTGAGCGGGGAACTGCATACCCCTCGTGAGCAGGGTTACCCGACGGTTACCCGCTTTCCGGCGAAGGGAGTAGGCCATGTACCCCGTGATGAGACCCCACCACATCGCTCCTCGGCTCACGACCGGAGCGTTCATGCTGAACTCCGGTCTGCGCAAGCTCCGCGCCGACGAGCAGACCGAGCAGGGGCTCCACGGCATGGCCGCCGGCGCCTATCCCGTATTCAGCCGGATGTCGCCCCACCAGTTCACCAGGCTGCTGGGCTCCACCGAGGTCGCTCTGGGCGCGGCGCTCCTGTCGCCCCTGGTGCCCACCGCCCTGGCCGGGGCCGGGCTGACCGCTTTCGCCACCGGGCTGGTGGGGTTCTATCTGCGCACCCCTGGCACCCATCAGAAGGGCAGCCCGCTGCCCACTGACGAAGGCGTCCCCCTCGCGAAGGACTTCTGGCTGCTCGGTATCGGCCTGGGATTCCTCAGCGACCGCCAGGCGTGGGCGTGGCCGTGCCCGGCGGCCTGCCGACACCGGAGGCCGTGTCGGCACAGAAAGTCGGCCCACCACAGAAAGTCGTGCCGGCACAGAAAATAGCGGAGCGGAGACTCGGCGGCGTACACCTCGCGGCCCAGCTCGCGGTGTGCGCTGGGCGTGTCCAAGCGGAGAGGGTGAGGGCGCCGGCCGCGCCGAGCACATCGGCGGGCAGGTCGATGTACTGGTAGGAGCCGCGGATCTGCTCCACCGCGGTGCCGAATCTGCCCGGCACACCGAGCGCGCGCGGCTCCTCGCGCAGCGCGTCGCGGACCTCGACCAGGGCGCCGACCATGGTGCGGCGGCCGTAACCGAGCATCAGCCGGCGCTTGGTGGCGTACGGGCCATCGCTCAGCGCCACGTCCTTGAGCGCGAACGGCCGCACGGGGCGCGCCACCGCCGCCGAGGCAGCCTCGGCGGAGCCGACCGTCCCGCCCGTCCCGGCGGGCTCGGCGGACATCTCCTCATCGAGGCTTCGAACGAAGTCCGAGATGTCGACCAAAAGGTAGAGGTCCGCTGAGAGTGCGTCAATGCTTCGGGTGATCCGGGTCCGTTCCATGCGGCCGGGGGCGGTACGGCGGCCCGTGCCGCTCCCGGCCCGCCCGTCAGGCGTTGGGGTCGAACGGAATCCCGGACGGCTTGGCCTTCGCGAGGTGGCTGTTGAAGTTGCCGTCCTTGAGGCCGAAGACAGCGCTGCCGAAGTCGGCCTGGCTCAGCTTGTCACGGATCCCCGCGGGGTAGCCGTTCCAGCCGACCAGGGTGGGGAACTGCCAGGTGTGGTAGTGGTTCTCCGGCGGCTCGTCGCCCGAACTCGCGGCGCGGAAGGCGTGGGTGCTCAGGCCGTCCTTGTGGTAGACGACCTTCGGGTGCGTTCCGTCCCACGGGATCTGGTCGCGGCTGTGGATCTGGAAGTTGCCGTGGGCGGAGGTGGAGACGTACTGCGCCTGGTTGTTCTGCACCCACACCACGACGTGTTCCCAGTCGTGGCGGTGCCCGCCGATCGTGGCTTGGTCCTTCTCGAAGTAGAGGCCGTAAATGATCGCGCACCAGCCGTTGTTGCACTTGTAGCGCGCGTATCCGTTGGTGTTGTCGAGGTCGGACTGGTCATGGCACTGTCCGTTGGGGTTCCCGGACGGGTTGAGGCCGCCGTTGAGGGTCCCGTCGGGTCCGATGGCGGGGGTCGGGTAGCAGCCGTCCGTGTCGTAGTCGAAGGCCGGCTGGAACGTCTGCTCCATTCCGTCCGCGTTGCCGGGCAGTGCCTTCGGGGGGTCGGCGAGCGCGCTGCCCGGAAAGGCGATGACCAGCGCGACGGCGCTGCCGAGGATGAGCGGGACCTTGCGGATGCGCGACCTTCTGTTCACTGCGTCCTCCTGAAGGACCGGGGGGTGGGGGCGGGCCGGTCAGCGTTGGCATGCCCAAGTCAGCCTCTTGCCACGCGACGGAGTCGCATATTGGACGCTGCTCCCTGACAACGTCAGTGGCGACAGATGACGACGGGGTGAAGAGCCAACCAATGTGGAGTGCGGGGGAGTTGGTTGCCGATCAGACGGCGGACAGGTCGCCGAGGGCCTGGTCGTCTGGTGCCCCGGATACGGGGACCAGGTCCTCGCTCCTCAACTCCCCGGGCGCGTGACCGGGGCCAGCCACATCCCGACGATCGCGTCGATCAGCCCGGTGGCGGTCCCGTGCCATGTGGCGCGGGGCGTCGGGGTGTTCTCGGCGAGGGCGCGTTCCCGCTCGGCGCAGATGTGCAGGATGAGCTCGCGCGCCATGGCGCCCCGCTCGGCGCGGATATCGGCGGGCAGATCGGGCAGCCGCCGGTTCACCCCTTCGACGACCTGCGGAAGCGACCCGGAGGACAGGGACTCCTCGACGATGATGTCGTGGAGGGCGGGATCGGTCATCACCTGGGCGCAGAACCGCGCGTACCACGTCGGGCTGCCCAGGGCCGACAGATGCTCGGGGATCGGTCGCACCAGGCAGGCCACCCAGTCGCGGATGTCGTCGGAGTCGCCGATCTCGGCCAGCAGCCGGGTGCGGATCCGCTCGACCTGTTCGGAGTGTTTACGCGCGATGGCGCGCACCAGGTCGGCCTTGGTGCCGAAGTGATAGCCGACCGCGGCGTTGTTCCCCTGCCCCGCGGCCTCGCTGACCTGACGGTTGGACACCGCGTACACCCCGCGTTCGGCGAACAGCTGTTCCGCCGCGGTCAGGATCAGCTCCCTCGTCGCGCTGACCTGCTCCGCCCTTGCCGTCCTGCCGGCCATGATCACCACCCTCCTCGGGCACATGGCCAGGCAACCGCATCCGCGCGGCCCGAGTCAAGCAGT
This sequence comes from Streptomyces sp. NPDC059679, assembly GCF_042734105.1. NCBI lineage: Bacteria > Bacillati > Actinomycetota > Actinomycetes > Kitasatosporales > Streptomycetaceae > Streptomyces > Streptomyces sp. NPDC059679. The sequence continues at coordinate 53,495 of NZ_JBHWES010000067.1, forward strand.
TGCTTTAAATTCCTCGCCGGTGCCTTCAAGCGGCGCCGCACCGCGGGGACGGCGGCTCCCCGTTGACGGCGGCCAGCCGGCCGCTCACCAGCTCGCGCAGGGCGACGGTCGGCGGCCGCTCCTGGCAGAGGAAGACATGGCCGCCGGCGAAGTCCCGCGGCTGGGGCGAGGACGGTGTGCTCAGCCGCCACCGCTCCAGCTCCGCGGGGGACAGGCTCTCGTCGTCACGGCCGAACCACACGTGGTAGTCCGTGCCGCCACCCGCCGACATGGCGGGCGGTTCCCGGTACGTATCCAGGAGATGCAGGTCCTGGCCGAGCATCGTGACCGCGACGTCCAGCATATGCGGATAGTCGAACAGCTCCGCGGGGCAGCCGCCGTGCCGCCGCAGCTCCGTGACGAGCTCTTCCCGGGTCCTGGTCAGGAACGGGGCGCGCGGATGCGCCGCCAGCCGCGCGGTGGTCGCCGGGGACCGGGCCCCCGACAGCACGACATCCCTGACATGGCCCCGGCGTTCGCCGGGCAGCGCCGAGACCAGGGCGTGGGCGAGGAGGGCGCCCAGGCCGTGCCCCACCACCACGGCGGGCCGGTCGACCCAGCTGCGGAACGCCGGGAGGAGCCGCTTCACCGCGTCGTCGAAGCTGTGCACTGGGGGAGCGTCGGTCAGCTCCCCCCGGCCGTCCAGCTCGAACGCGACCGCGGCGCAGCCCGGCGGCAGGGCCCGCGCCAGCGGAAGCATGGACAGCGCGGTCGCGCCCGCGTAGTGGAAGAAGAGCACCCTCAGCGGCGATCGGGGGTCTCCGATCAGGAGGTGACCGTCAACCGTCCTGACACGCATGCCATTCCCCCTGTCTGCTGTGGCTGTCCGCTTTTCCGGGCCCGGCTGTGCGACGGTCGGCCATTAATGGACGCGGGACTCCCGGAACGTACGCTTCTTGTCAGTGAATTCTCTTGGCGCGGGCCGCGGAAGAGCTCGTCCGGCGTCAAGGAAACTCCTTTACCGAAAAAACGGGTCTACTTGATCAGGAGTTGTGCTGAACCAAGGGTGTGTTGCGAGCGAGGAGATCCTGTAATACGTCCGTCGACACTGTCAACTAATTCAGCCGACCTCGGACACATCTTCCCCATATCGGGCAATCCAGGGCCGGTCGGTCGCAGTTTTCTGGATCCGGCGTGGATGAACTGGCGGTGGCCCCCTCACGGTTCGCTTAGGATCCACGGTTATGTCGCCCCCCCAGCACAACCCCGGAGAGCGTCCACGGATGTCAGGACGTCATGACGCGGCAGAGTGCTTCGCGCGACGCTTCCAGCGCGTGCAAGAGGTCATCTACCCCGCCGACTTGGGCAGGCCGTACACGGAGCGGGAGATCGCGGAAGCCGTCGGGATGTCCGTGAGCCAGATCAGCAATCTGCGCAACGGCCGCTCCGTCCCCCGGGCCGACCGGGCGGTCGCGCTGGCCACCTTGTTCGGGGTGCGCGTGGAGTACTTCTTCTCCCCGGACGAGGACCCGTACGCACGCGATGTCGAGCGGCACCTGCGGGCCATCGAACAAGAGCGGCGTGGCGAGCCCATCGGTCAACTGAACCGTGCAGCCGGCGGCTCGACCCTGCTCGTCGGCGGTCCGGCACCGGCGAACACCGGGCTGCTCGACGATGACCAGGTGCGTCAGATCGCCGAGGGCGTGGCCGTACTGCCCCACGACATGCGCGAGACCGTCTGCACCCTGGTGGACCAGCTGCGCCGCGTCGCCCGCCAGCACAAGAGCCGCGAGGGACAGCCACGCTGAACCGGCCCCGCCCGAAATCCGCGTGGGGACCGGCCTCCTGACAGCGCGCCGAAGGAAGGGACGACAGCGTGGGCATGCGGTCCGAACGGCGCAGGGTCCGGGCCTTGCTGAAGGACCTGGGGCTACCGCCGCATCCGACCCTCGCCGAGCTGCACGCCGCCTACGAGGCCCGTTTCCAGCGGGCGCTGCGACTGATCGAGCAGGACGTGGCACCCGGCGAGCCGACCGGACGGTACGAGCAGTACCTGACGCACGACCGCATCTACTACCCCATGCACACCAGCCGCGCCCATCAACTGCTGGTCGTCTGCCATGAACTCGCGCATCTGCTGCTCGGCCACCTCCCCCGGTACGACGCCATCGACCCCGCCGTGGTGCGCCGGGTGTTGGGGCGGTCCCACTACGACGACCCCACCGAGCACGAGGCCGAGACCATCGGCACGCTGCTGTACCAGCAGCTGAACCTCGCGCCCGAGGTCGGACCGGCCGCCCGCCTCGCACCGTCCCTGGTCCACCGCGAGGGGCGCCATGTCTGAGGCGGGTGACGTTCACACCCTCGCCTACACCACCGTGAGCGCCGTCATGTACGGGCTGGCCGGGTACAAGGCGCTGGCCTGGGCCGCCGAACGGATCCCCGCCCTGCTGCTGATGGCCATAGGGGCCCTGGCCGGCGGCGCCGCCTTCACCGCCGCCACCCCGGCGGTCTACCGGTGGCTCGGGGAGACCAGCGGAATCTCCAATCTGGCGACCCTCGTCGGCTACACGCAGGTCATCGTGTGTTTCGGCTGTCTCCGCGCGCTGGCGCTGCTGTGGTCACCACGGCGGCTCGCCGGCGGCAAAGGCGGCAACGGCGGTCGGCCGCACCGGGGGATCGGTATGCGCGGTGCCCTGCGCCGGGTCCTGCCGCGCTATGGCGCCGCCGTCGCCGTGATGTGGGCGCTGTTCCTCTCCGCCGACCTGCCCACCGGCGAAAGGCCCCTGACCTTCGACACCGCCTTCGCCGACCGCCCGCCCGTGTTCGCCTTTCTGCTGGTGTATCACGCGGCCTTCGGATGGGCGCTGTGGTCGATGGTGTACGTGTGCTGCCAACGTTTGAAGGATGTTCACGATCCGATCCTGCGGGGCAGTCTGCGCCTCCTGGTCATCGGCTGCACATTCATCGGCAGTTACGGCGTATGCAAACTCATCGCGATTTTCGGCGTGGTGCTCGGGACCCACACGCTGGACGTCCTGTCCTCCCATGTGGCCACCGCGCTGTCCTCCCTCGGCGGGGTGATCACGGCCACCGGATGGACCCGTGCCGCGCTGCGCACCCGGCGACAGCGCCGACGCGACTTCTACGCCCTGGAGACCCTGTGGACCACCGTCACCCAGGCCGACCCCGGAGTCATCCTGCACAGTCCGCCCTCCGGCTCCGCCTGGGAGTTCCACACCCTGCGCCGGGCGCATGAAATCCGGGACGGACAGCTCGCACTGCGCCCCTGGACCTCCCAGCACATCGTGAACGCGGCACGGCGCCTCACCGACGAACACGGCCTCGGCTCACCCGACCGCGACGCGCCGGAACACGACGCGCTGGCCGCGGCGGCGGGCATCAGGGGGGCTCTGGAAGCCCTGAGGTCCGGGCGGCCCCCGGGCATGCCCTGTGAGCGGCTGCCGGGCATCGACGTGCCGCCGCAGGGCGAGCGCCGGCATCTGGTCGCCGTCGCTCGTCAGCTCGACAGCCCACTCGTCGCACGCGCTCTCGCGGAGGCGGAACAGTGAACTCCGCCTGACGCGCCGTATGGTGGGAGCGGTTCAGTGCCATCCGCGTTCGTTCCCCCGACTCGTCCCCCAGCGTGAGGTTCCGGTGTACACACGGCTCGCTCTCGGCATGCCCGATCGCGCCTCCTGGTTGATCCTCCTCGGCTTCCTCGCCGCTTTGACCCTGCTGGTCTGGCTGATAGCGCGGTTGATCAGATCCCAGGGCGGCCTTCGGTCCACCTGCCGCCGTATCGTCTGGGAAGTGCGGATGACGCGACGGGCGTTCGCCGAGCCCTTCCGCGTCTTCAGCCGCCACCGCCGATGGGCCCGGATCCTCTCCGGCTATCTCGCCGACCCCGCCGCACCCGCCACGGCGCTCGCCGCGCTCGACCACGCCGACTCCACCACCGATGACGGCTGTTACGCGCTGGCGGTGCAGCTGAGCCCGGCCCGCGACCAGGTCCGCGTCGTCGTGGCCGGGCGCGATCCGCTGCCCCCCGCCGGGCCCTGGCAGAAGGCCACCGCCGAACCGGGGGAGTGGTCCTGGTCGGCCCCGGCCGCATCCGTCGACCCGTCCGATGGCCCGGAACGCATGCTGCTGGCCGTCGGCGTCGACCGACGGCAGCCCGGTGCCGTCCTCGTGGACTGGATGCGCGGCCCCGCCGCCCTCGCGGTCGAGGGCGACCCCCACGCGTCGCGCGGTGTGCTCCACGCCCTGGCCGCCCAGATCGACCACCTGCCGGACGGCCCGCCGGTCCAAGTGGCCCGCGGCGTACACCCCCGCCACCCCGGCCCCGACCTCGACACCCTCCTCGACGGCCAACCCGACCCCCTTTCCGGCCCCCTTCCCGACGGCGTGTGCGCCGATTCCTCGCTGACACCGGTCGTCGTGTGCTGGTCCCCGACCCCGGAGCAGGCCGCCCGGATCTCCGAACTCTGCGCCGCGGGCCGCCTCCGGGCCCTCGTCGGCGGCCGTGTCCCCGGCGCCTCCTGGACGTTCCACGCCGAGCCCGGTGGCCGCCTCCTGGCCCCCGGCCTCCACCTCGATCTGGAGTCGGCGGCCCTGCCCCGGGCCGTCGCCCGCACCATCCGCCGCGACCGCCGGCAGCCGCCCGCCGGGACCGCCGTCCTGCGCCCGGGCCCGGCCGCGCGGGCCACGGTGCCGGCCGACGCGGTGCCCGGGCCCCGTACCGAGGCCGCGTCGCCGCAGGACGCGCGTGCCGAGGGGCAGCGGGACGCGGTGGTCCCGGCCCAACCGGACTACGTCGACGCCGACTTCACGACCGACTTCACGGCCGATTACCCAGCTGATTTCGACGCGGACTTCGCGGAGCCCGCCCCCGCGCCGGCCCCGACCCTGGCCCCGAGCCCCGCGCCGGCTCCGGTCCCGGCCCCCGCCCCGGAGCCGGCACCTTCCCCGTCTCCGTCCTTCTCCGTGACTCAGTCCACCGGACAGGCCGCAGCAGAGAAGGCCGGGAAGGCCGAAACAGCCGCCCCGCCCCCCGAGAACGCCGAAACGGACCCGGTCAGCCCCGGAGACACCGGGGACGACGGCGATCTCGCCGAACCTGCTCCCGCCGTACCGCCGTCGCGGTCCGGCGGCGTCTCCGCCGCATCCGGCACGACAAACGAACGGACTTCTTCGCAGCCGTGAGACTTTTTGTGAGCGTTGCCGAGAGCGACGTCATGCTCGATGTGAGCGGTACCACCACCGCCCGGGCCGTCGCCGTCCGGCTGGCCGAGATGGGTCATGCCACGGGCCCCCAGGGCGCCGAGCTGTTCCTCGGGGACCTGCCGCTGCCCGCCGAGCTGCCGCTGGCGGCGGCCGGGGTGCGGGACGGGGCACGGCTGGGGCTCGGTGCCCCGGCGCCCGGGGACGGGGGTGCGTACGGGCCCGGGCGCGAGGAGTTGCCGCCGCCCTCGCGGTCCGCCGACGGCGAGCGGCTGCCGCGCGGCCCCCAGGTCGAGCTGCAGCTCGTGGGCGGGCGCGGCGCGGGGCGGGTATGGCTGCTGCGGCCCGGTACGTACACGGTGGGCCCGGAGCCCGGCAGCGCGGTGCGGCTGGAGGGCCGCGACGTACCGCCCGCGGGGATCCGGGTGACGGTCCGCCCCGACGGGGGTGTGCTGCTGAACGCCGGTCAGGCGGGCCCCGCCGTGGCGCTGTCGGTGCCCCAGCCGCCTCCGGATCGTCCGCGCGCCGACGCGGTCCCGCTGCCCCCCGCGCCGCCGCCCCCGCTGCCGGATCCGGACGCCGACCGGCATGAGCCGGTGCCGCGTGGCTGGACCGAGTGGCCGCTGGACGGCGAGCTGGTCTTCGGGGAGTACCTGCTGCGGGTCGCGGAGCCCACCGAGGCCGACGCGGCGGTGACGGTGTCGGCCGACGGCGCGTTTCTGGACTTCAACCGGCCGCCGAGGATCATCCCGCCGCTGACGCCGGAACGGTTTGTGCTGCCCGCGCCGCCGACCCCGCCGTCGCGGCGGTCGATCCCGGTGCTGGTGGTGGTGGCGCCGATGTTCCTCGGCATCGCCATGGTGACGTTCCTCGGGTCGTACTTCTACCTCATGTTCGCGGTCTTCAGCCCGTTCCTGGCCATCGCGAACTATGTGACCACCCGCCGCAGCGGCAAGCGCGAGTACTTGGCCGGCGTGGCGAGTTACCGTGCGCGCCGCGGCTCGCTGGAGGCCGACGTACGGGAGAAGGTCGACCGCGAGCGGCGGCTGAGGGTCGACGCGGGGCCCGATCCGGCCACCACCGGGCTGTGGGCGGTCGGCCCCGGGGCCAGGCTGTGGGAGCGGCGGCGCGGCCACCCGGACCACTTGGCGCTGCGGGTGGGGACGGTCGCCCAGTCGTCGCTGCTGACCATCGACGACAGCTCCCGCGAGGACAACCACCGCTCGGTGAACTGGCGGATCCCGGACATGCCGGTCCAGGTGGACCTGACCGCCGACGGCGTGGTCGGCATCGCGGGGGAGCGGGAAGCGGCCCGGGCGCTGGCCCGCTGGGCGGTGGCGCAGGCGGCGGTCCTGCACAGCCCCCGGGACGTACGGGTGACCGTGCTGACGGACATGGCGGGGGCGTCCGCCTGGGAGTGGGTGCGCTGGTTGCCCCATGCCCGCCCGGGCCGCGGCGGGGTGGCGGCGGCGCGCTCCGGCAGCCCTTCGGTGACGGTCGGCAACGACCCGGAGACCGTCGCCAACCGGGTCTCCGAACTGGTCGCGGCCATCCGGTCGAGGATGCGCGCCCGGGACTCCGCGATGAGCGGTGCCCTGCTGAGCGAGCCGGATCTGGTGGTGGTGCTCGACGGGGCGCGGCGGCTGCGCGATGTGCCCGGTGTGGTCCAGGTGCTCAAGGAGGGCCCGTCGGTACGGGTGTTCCTGATCTGCCTGGACCAGGAGGAGCGCATGCTCCCCGAGGAGTGCGTCACGGTCTGCGCGGTGGGCGCGCGTGAGCTGACGGTGCGCCGCACCGGCAGCGCCGATGTAACCGGTATCCGCCCCGACCAGGTGGACACCGAGTGGGGCGAGCGGATCGCCCGCTCGCTGGCGGCCGTACGGGACGTCACGCCCGACGGCTCGGACGGGCTGCCGGACCAGGTGCGGCTGCTCGGGCTGCTGGACCTGGAGCCGCCGAGGGCCGAGGAACTGGTCCGCCGCTGGGGCAAGCGGCCCGCGTCCACCGGGGCGCTGCTGGGCGTCGGCTACACCGGCCCTGTCACCTTCGACCTGGTCAAGGACGGCCCGCACGGGCTGATCGCGGGCACCACGGGCGCCGGTAAGTCGGAGCTGCTGCAGACCCTCGTGGCCTCGCTCGCGGCGGTCAACCGGCCGGACGAGATGACGTTCGTGCTCATCGACTACAAGGGCGGCAGCGCCTTCAAGGACTGCGTACGGCTGCCGCATGTGCTCGGCATGGTCACCGACCTCGACAGCCATCTGGTGGAGCGGGCGCTGGCCTCGCTGACCGCCGAACTGGTCCGCCGTGAGCGGGCGCTGGCGGAGGCCGGGGCGAAGGACCACGCCGAGTACCGGGCGATGCGGCGGCGCGATCCGGCGCTGCCCCCGCTGCCCCGGCTGTTGCTGGTCATCGACGAGTTCGCGACGCTGGCGCGCGACGTCCAGGAGTTCATCCCCGGTCTTGTCGGCATCGCCCAGCGCGGCCGCTCCCTGGGCCTGCATCTGCTGCTGGCCACGCAGCGGCCCGCCGGCGTGATCACCGCAGACATCCGGGCCAACACCAATCTGCGGATCGCGCTGCGGGTCACCGACGCGATGGACAGCCAGGACGTACTGGAGGTCAACGACGCGGTGACGATCTCCGGCGCCACCCCGGGCCGGGCCCTGGCCAGGACCGGCCACCGCTCGGTGCTGCCGTTCCAGACGGCCTTCGTGGGCGCCCCGCGGCTGGACGAGGCCCCCGGGCCCGCCCCGGCCGAGGCGCCAGAAGCGACGGTCTGGGCCGCCGAGCTGACCTGGTCGCTGCTGGGCCGTACGGCGGTGGAGCCGGGCCCCGCGCACGAGGCCGAGGACGAACTGCCGCTGCTGGACGCCGATGAGGTGCCCACTGATCTGACGGCGCTCGTGGAGTCCGTACGGGAGGCCGCGGCCTCGCTCGCCATCGCGCCGCAGCCCAGCCCGTGGCTGCCCCCGCTGCCGCAGACGATCACCCTGGAGGAGCTTCCGGACCGGCCCGACCAGTCGGGCGGCGGGCTCGCGCCGGTGCCCTGGGCGCTGGCCGACCTGCCGGGCGCCCAGCGCCAGGAGCCGCTGGAGCTGGACCTCTCCCGCTTCGGGCACCTCTACATCATCGGCACCCCGCGCTCGGGCCGCTCCCAGGCGCTGCGGACCATCGCGGGCGCGCTGGCCCGCCGTCACTCCTGCGCCGACGTCCACCTCTACGGCATCGACGCGGCGGGCGGCGCGCTGACGGCGCTGAACGATCTGCCGCACTGCGGCGCGGTGGTGCCCCGGGCCGACCTGGAGCGGCTGAACCGGCTGCTGGCGCGGCTCATCGCCGAGATGGGGCGCCGGCAGGAACTGCTCACCTCGCACGGCGCGGCCAACCTGGCCGAACTGCGCTCCGTCCTGCCGCCCGCCGAGCGCCCCGCCCACACGGTGCTGCTCATCGACGGCTGGGACTCGCTGACCGCGCTGCTCGGCGACCACGACGGCGGACGGCCGGTGCAGGAGCTCACCGCGCTCATCCGCGAGGGCGCCCCGATGGGCCTGCATGTGATCGCCACCTCCGAACGCGCCCTGCTGTCCGGCAAGGTGGCGTCGCTGAACGACGAGCGGCTGCTGCTGCGGCTGACCGACCGCAGCGAGTACATGCTGGCGCAGATCCCGTCCAAGCAGATCCCGGCCGTCGTACCGCAGGGGCGCGGCTGGCGCGGCGGCAGCGCCACCGAGGTGCAGGTCGCCATGTTGAGCGCGGCGGGCGCCGGACGCGACCAGGCGGAGGCGCTGCGGCGGATCGGCGTCGAGGCCGCCCGCCGCGACCTCGAGGTGCCCGCCGCGCTGCGCCCGGTGAAGGTGGCGAGCCTGCCGAAGCGGGTGACGTTCACCGACGCCTACGAGAAGGTGCCCGCCGGTTCGCGCCGCCCGCTGTGGGGGCTGCTCGGGGTGGGCGGCGACGACCTCGGACCGGTCGGGGTGGACTTCGCGGCGGACGCCCCGTCGTTCATGATCAGCGGGCCGCCCGGTGCGGGCCGCTCCACGGCGCTGGCGAGCCTCGCGGTGTCGCTGCTCGCGGGCGGGGCGCGGGTGGTCGCGCTCACCCCGCGCGAATCGCCGCTGCGGGGCCTGGGCAGGCATCCGCGGGCTCATGTCATCGAGACGCCCGACCCGGGCGCGGACGAGGTGCGGCAGGCGCTGGAGGCCGAGGCGGGCCCCGCGGTGGTGCTGGTGGACGACGCGGATCTGCTGGCCCAGATGCCGTCCGCCGACTCGGTGCTGCGGGAGATCGCCTCCACCGGCCGGGACCGCGGCCAGGGGCTCGCGGTGGCGGCCACCGCCGAAACCCTCACCTCCGCGGGCATCGGCTGGCTCGGTCAGGTCCGCCGGGTCCGCAAGGGGCTGCTGCTGTCCCCGCAGTCGCCCGGCGAGGGCGATCTGCTGGGGGTGCGGGTCCCGTACGACCTGCTGCGCGGGCGACCGGTGCCGGGGCGCGGGCTGACCGTCGACCCGGTCAGCGGCGCGCTGGTGTCGGTGCTGGTCCCGGAGACGGTGCTGCGGTCGGACGGTATGGGCTGACCGGGCCTGACCGACCCGGGCTCCCGCCCCGAAGTGAAGCGGGAGCCCGGTGGGCGCCGGGTCAGCCGTTGTTGGTGCTGGCGGCGATGTCCTTGTCCATCTGCTCGACGGACTCCTTGATCTTGGTGAACTGGGTGGCGAAGCTGTTGATGCTCTCCACCGCCTGCTGCAGCGAGGCCGTCAGCTTCTCGTAGGCGGCCTTCATCGCCGGGCTGCTCTGCTGCATGAACAGGCCGTTGTCCAGCAGCCCCTCCACCGAGGTCTTGGTGGACAGCAGATGCGGGTTGATGTCGTTGACGGCCTGGTTCATGACCCCGGAAACGCGCATGATCTCGGCGTAGTCGAGGTTGATGTTACCTGCGGGCATGGTGTGGTTTCCTGCCTTGTCTAGTCGTCTTCTTTCGGGACCCAGCCGGAGTTCTGGTCAGCGTGGTCGCTGGTCCACTCCTCCTTGCGGCCGTCCGTCTCCACCGTGCGGGTGCCGCTGCCGTCCTCGTGGACCTCGATCGTCTCGATCACCTCATGGCCGTTCACATCGAGCGAGGACGTGGTCGTGCCGTGCACCGTCTGTTCCTTGCCGTCGTCGTCGGGCCCCGTGGTCGTGTAGGTCGTGGTGGAGTCCCGGTGGCCGGTGGTGGAGTTGTAGTCCGAGGTGGTGGTCCCGGTGGTGGTGGACTGTTTGCCGTCCGGGGTCTTGGTGGTGCTGGAGAAGGTGTCCGTGGTGTTCTTGTGGTCCCCCGATTCGGTGGTCTGCGAGTTGCCGGTGGTGGTGGTGACGTTGCCGTAGACATCGGTGGCGGTCGAGTCGTACGTGCCGTCGGCGTGGTAGTTGGTGGTGTCGGTGGAGGTCAGCCCGCTGCTGGTGGTGATGGTGGTGGTGATTTTGGTGGGCTTGCCGTCCGGGCCGTACTCATAGGTCGTGGTGGTGGTGTTGCCATGGCCGTCGGTGGTCGTCCACTGGCTCTCGCGCTCGCCCGGCGGCTTCGGCGCATGCGGATCGTTCGGGTCGACGTACCCCTTGGCGACCGCCTCCTGCCAGTCGTCCCAGATCTCCTTCTGCGTGCGATAGAGATCCGCGGCCAGCGACGCCTCCTGTTTGCTGGCCTCCCCGGCCAGCCGGAAGTCCCAGTCCGCCCAGCCCCGCGCGACGCCCTCGTACAGGTTGTGAAGCTGCTCCAGCTTCTCCTCGGAGCGCTTGAAGGAGCCCTTCCAGACCTCGTAGTACGCCTGGATGGCATAGGAGACGCCCCCGCCCACCTGCTCGGTGGTGTAGTTCTGATTGCTCTCCCGGGCCTGCTTGACCTGCTCCTTGAGGCTGCTGGCCTTCTGCGCGACCTGGTTGAGCAGCTCGTAATCGACGACGATGTCAGGCACGGTCCCCCCTGGGTCGGCTCGCTGCGGGCTCATACTGCCCTACCGTGACCAACGGCCCAAAAGTGTGGTCCGGTTCAGGAATCAACCATGTCTGACGTACCGTTCATTCCGATGAACCGTTCTCGCTCGTCGGTGCGTTACCCAAGTGTAGGTTCCCACCGGTGAAGCGCTTGTGCCACAACTGACCGTCAAGGGGGAGGAGCAGCGTGCCGACCCGTCCCGGCGACTGGAGCGCGCTCGGTCTCAGCGGTGACCCGGTCCCGGGTGACCCCGCCATGCTGAACACCATCGCCGACACGATGCGCGACCTGGCGACCTCCGCCGGGGTCATCAACACCGGGCTGCGCGAACTGCAGACCACCGCGGGCGACGGACAGCGGTTCATCGGCGTCACCGCCGACCGGCTGCGCGAGATGGTGGACAGCCATCTGTACAACTTCGTCGGGCATGTCGAGGAGTCCTTCCGCAAGGCCGAAAACGCCATTCGCGTCTACGCGACCGCCGTCGAGACCGCTCAGGGCGAGGCCGACCAGGCGCTCTCCACCGCCCAGGGGCTGCCCGAGGACGATCCGCAGCGGCAGCAGCTCACCCAGCGCGCCGAGGACGCCCGCACCGACGTGTCCAACGCGGCGGGCGAGCTGCGCCGTCAGCTCCATGACGCGGGCGAGCTGATGGTCCAGCCGGTCAGCGACTGCGATCTGTTCTGGGAGGCGTTCCAGTGGCTGACGATCATCATCTCGGTGATCGCGGTCTTCACCGGCGGCATCCTCGGCATCATCGCCTGGGGTATGAACGCCGTCCTGCTCATCAAGACCATCGTGGACTTCAGCCAGGGCAAGGCCAGCGGGCTCGAACTCGGCCTGGCCTTCCTCGGCGTGCTCTTCCCCACCACCAAGGCCATCAACGTCGGCGCCATCATCAAGGGCCTCGGGAACGGCCTCAAGGGCGTCGCGAGCGGCCTGACCGGCGCGGGACGTGGGCTTTTCGGCCAGATCAGCCACTTCTCCTCGCTCACCGGCCTGCCCAAGATCGTCGTGGCCCCGATGGTGATCGGCGCCCATCTCGCCCCGCTGGTCAAGATCGACGTCATCGCGCTTGGCAAGGGGTTCGGCAACGCCCTGAAGGGCGGCTGGAACAGCGCGATCGGCGCGATCGGCAGCGACTGGGCGCGCGTCACCGCCTCCTCGACCGGCGCCTGGGCCAAGGCCGGCGCCTACTCACTGGCCAATCTGCAGCGCCTCGCCCGGCTCGGCGCCGCCACCCTCCTCCCGCTGAACTTCACCGAGCTCAGCGTCCTCGGCATCGGCGGCGCCGCCCGGCTCGCCTTCGGCGAGCGCGTCCTCGGCATCGCCCAGCCCGAGTTGCACGCCCTGCTGGCCAACGCGGGACGCACGGACGCGGCCCTGCGCGGCATCCCTCCGGTGCAGACCGGCTCCGGCGCCCTGACGCCCACCGGGCTCATCCGGCCGCCCGGCGCGTTTCTGCCGGGTGGCGGCCTCCACCTCGGCGGCCTCGGTACGGGCACATTGGGAGCCGTACCGCTGACCCCGCTGACCGAGCTGCCCACCGTCAACCTGGGCGCCCTGACGCCCCAGGGGCTCGGCGCGTCCCACGGCCTGACCACCGCGCCGCTGCCCCACGGGATGACCACCAGCCCGGGCGGCCTGGTCGTCCCGGCCGCGCACGCGGCGCCCGGCGGCCAGGGCCTCCAGACGCTCCATCAGATGGACTTCGCGGCGGGCCAGGTGCGGCTGGACAACAATCTGCTGCTGCCCGGCAACACTGCCATCGACCTGCTGCGCGATGCCCACACCTCGTCCACGGTGTCCCACACCGGCCAAGGGTCCGTCCCCGGCGTCGCCTCGGCCGGCGGGGTGTCCGACGGGGTCACGATGGCCCGCGGCGCGGTGGGACACGCCGAGGCGCTGAACGATCTGACGTTTCCTGAGCTGAACGCCCTCGCCCACGGGGATGTCGCCGTCACCGCCATCCGGGGCGACGGCATCACCCTGCGGATCGGCGACGCGGCCCCCCGGACCGTCGACGCGCACGCGGTCGCGGGCACCGCCCCGGTGCCCGCCGGAGCGGCGGCGGCCCCGGCGTCCGTGGGCGCTCTGGCCGCGACCCCGCCACCGGGGGTCGTCGGTGGGGCCGTTGCCACCCCTCCGCCGGGGGTCGTCGGCGCCCACGCGCCGGGCGCCGCGCAGACGGCTGCCGGGACGGCGGTGTCGCATGCCGGCACCGCCGCACCGCCTCCCGTAGGGGTTGTCGGGGGCGCCACTCCGGGCGTCGCGGCGCACACGGCGCCGGTGCGCTCCGGGGCGCACGGCCCAGGCGCGGCGGCCCATGCGGACACGGGCGTTCACGCTGCGCCGGGCGCGGCGGCGGGCGTGGCGCCGGGCTCCCCGGCTCACGTCGGAGCGGGCTCGGCGCCCCCTGGTACGGCAGTGGCCGCGGCGCCGCAGGGCGGCGTCGCCCGCGTTTCGGCCGAGAGCCCGCCCGCGGGTGTCGTCGGCTGCTCCGCGCCGGGTGCCGGGGCGCACGGCCCGGGTGCGGCGGCCCATGCCGCCCCGGGCACGCCCGCACCCGCGTCCGCACACGCGGGCGCGGCGAGCGCGCCCCCGGGCGCCCCCGGGCGCTGCGGCGCGGCCGGTACGGG